>CACYQD010000018.1 GCA_902776475.1 uncultured Prevotellaceae bacterium
GCCGATGGTACTGCAATGCAATGCGGGAGAGTAGGTCGCCGCCTCCTTTCGAATCCTCCGGGTCATCCCCTATCGGGAAGGCCCGGATTTTTTTGTGCCTTAGGGAAAGGTTAGGTGAGTGGAAATGGTTTTTTTTCATGTTTGATGCCCTAAAATTTTAGATTCCTTTCAGCAATTGTCTCAAGATAGACGTTTCCACAGTGTTGAATTATGGGCTGCAACCTCCCTTTTTCATGTTCTTTTGTTGCAAAATCAAAAAAAATGTTGTATGTTTGCAACCGAATGTTTGGTCTTTGCCACATTATCATCATCTGTTATGCAGCGATTGAGAAGATTTCTGATAGGATTGAGCAGAATCAGGCATAGCCGTGGATTCGGCATACAGTCGCCTACGGATTACAGTTTTGTCAGATATGTGATCAATGAGCATGATCCTTATTATCAATACAAGGATCTAGAGAAGGTAGTGAAAGGATTGGATTCCAAGACAAGGAAGTTATGCCAGCTTTACTTTCGTTTGTCCAATTTCTGTCAATCTCCCTTTTTCGTGGATGTAAGGCCCGACACGTCTGCCGCTGCCACATACGTGAAGGCGGCATGTGGAAAGACAAAAGTGGTGATGGTTGACGGCTCTCAACAAATGATGCCGGAACCGAATAGAGGTCCATTGCTTGTCAGGTGCAAAAGCCATCCTGAAGACTTCAGTTTCCTCGAGGATGTGTTTCGCTGTGCTCAAGATGGTACCATTCTCATCATTGAAGACATAAAAAGCAATGCTGAATCCAGAGAAGTATGGCAAAAATTGTCAGATGAGAAGCGTGTCGCTGCGGCATACGATTTATATGACTGTGGCATAATAAGAGTGGACAAACATCGTTATACAAAGAAATATATTATTAACTTCTGAATACTTGACTATGAAAATTACAAGAGTTTATACAAAAACTGGAGATGAGGGATTGACCTCTCTTGTTGGTGGCTACCGAGTAAGCAAGACCAACGCCCGTATAGAGGCCTATGGTACAGTGGATGAATTAAGTGCCAATCTCGGAGTCCTGGCTTCTTATATGAAAGATGGAGATGATAAGACTCTGATCATCCGGACTCAGCGCAACTTGTTTACTGTTTGTTCCAATCTTGCTACAGACAAATCAAAAATGAAAGTGGCTACTTCTTATACGCTTGATCCGGGTGAGGTGGAGATCTTGGAAAATGAGATTGATGCCATCAATGCAAGTATTCCACCGCAGACTGCTTTCATTCTGCCAGGTGGATCCCATGAAGCCGCTTTCGCACATGTTTGCCGCACGGTCTGCCGCAGGGCTGAAAGACGCATTTTCTTCATGAATGAGACGGCACCTGTCGATCCTGAAATCCTTCAATATATGAACCGCCTTTCTGATTACCTGTTCGTCCTGGCCAGGAAATTAAACTTTATTGATGGTGTGAGAGAAAAAATATGGAAGAAACCTTTGAAATAAGAAAAAAAATATTACTTTTGCGCATTATTTTTTAATGTGTAAATTTCAAGGATTATGTATTGGACACTCGAATTGGCTTCTAAGCTCGAAGATGCGCCCTGGCCTGCTACAAAAGAAGAATTGATTGACTACGCTATTAGGTCGGGGGCACCCTTGGAGGTGCTTGAGAATCTTCAGGAAATTGAGGATGAAGGAGATGTCTATGAAAGTATAGAGGACATCTGGCCTGATTACCCAACAAAAGAGGATTTCCTCTTCAACGAGGATGAGTATTAAAAGAGAAAAGCGATGTGGCTCACGGGCTACATCGCTTGTTTCTTTTTCATATGTTTAGCAACCTAACTTTTTTCTATTATTTGGAATTGATTTCCAAGTAGCTCTTTAGTGCTTCCACATATTCCTCAAAGGCTTTCAGCCCTATGGGTGTGATGCGGCAAGTGGTGCATGGCTTTTTCCCTTTGAATGTCTTTTCCACCTTGATGTAGCCTGCCGCGGAGAGTTTATCTATCTGTACACTCAGATTGCCCGCCGTGGCTCCCGTCTGCTCCTTGATATAAGGGAACTCGGCTTCTTCTGTGCTGATGAGCAGCGACATGACTGCCAGCCGCAATTCTGAATGCAGTAATGGATCTAATGGCTTGAACATGGGCTACTTCTGACGTTTGAGCATCCAGCCCGGGAGCAGCAGGCCGATGAAGGCAATGATAGCAATCATAATGTTGGGAATCATGCCATAAGCGATTCCTTTTTCGCTTGTGTCGAGTCCCATCCAACCTAAAAGGCCTTGAGTCATGTTGAACATCTCCCATGCAAACCCACCGATACCGCTGAGAATGCCGAAAGCTGTCATCCACCGGCTTTTTAGAATATGACCATTGATAGCGATGGCCATGCCCATCAGCAGAATAATCGTGCGGAAGGGGGTGATATTCAGTTGCAGAAGATTCTCAGTACTCTGTTGACCCATTACAAAAGGATACAAATTGAAAAGTACAAAATATAAGAGTGCAAAGGTGCCAAATGTATGCCAGGTCTTGTCCACCAAATACCCAACTAAACCGACAGGGGTTTGAGGCCTGTTCCTTTTCATATATCTGTCGGCACCCCAAATAAGGGCAGGTAGCAATATGTACATGATATAGAATGCCATATTACCTGTGAAATAGATGCAAATACCAATGAGTATAGCTATGGCAATCATGCAAAGGCCAGAAATGAATAGCAGTTCACCTGTGTCCTTTGCTACGATCCTCCGGCTGCGCTCTATCTGCTCCGTGATGATTTCCAGACTGCGCTCAGCAGTCAGATTGTTGTTCTCTTCCATTTTTGCTTTGGTTTTGAATGTTCAACTTGTTATTTTTATTCTTTGGCCTCGTTCGTGTTCCTGCAGAAAACACGTCTTCGGCCAATTGTATCTGGTTCACGCTGCAAATATAGACAAGTTTATGTTATAAACCAAATTATTTTTTAGATATTTTTGTTTTTGGATTGTTATTTAACATTTGAATAGAATAAATCGGCCCTTTTGCTATGATGGTATCCAAGGTGGGTGTCGTCAGCAACTTCTGCGTAGATGGAGAGAGCGTTGTCTAAATGGATGTGATACGCAACGGATTCTGTCATATTGAATCAAAAACAGCATCTGAAAACAAAAATCAGACATTTTTTTGGAACAATTCAATAATTTTCCTTACCTTTGTACGTTGAAAGTAAAATAGTTGTTGATTGCAAATACTGCGAGAATAAGAGCATTTGTGTTTCCATGATGTGATGATCTGGTATAATCATACACTAAACATGGTATGCCCGTTGCTCAATTCCCAAAAGTGGTTTTACTGCACCAGCGAGTTTTGTCATAACATCGCTTCTTCTTTCAAGAAGCGAGGAGGGTATATTATGCACATAGGCAAAACGCAAATCATCAACAACTTTTGAAATCATCATAAATCCAAGTATTTGGAAATCAACAACTTTCAAGATTCAACAATTTGTATAACAACAAAATCGGCATTTCCTAATGTCCACGATTATCTTGTGGCATTGTGATTTATTGGCACCCTGCATCTTGGTAAGCCAGTTGCGGGACAGGGGTGCTGTGTCTTGATATCTGCCTCTTTCTCAATTCATGCAAATGACATACAATAATACCGACAAACTGATTATTGCCCTAACGTGGTTTTATCTTGTCGCGTTCAATCTTTTCTCCATGTCAGGATTGGCAACACCGTTGATGTTTGGCATCACGATTCTTGTGTTGGTCAACATCAACTTTAAGATGGAGATCTTTACGTTCCACCTCATTACCATGCAGTTCTGCCTGTTCTGCTATCTTTCTGCTTTCTGGGCGATGAACGGACGTCTATCCATTTATGTGGGATCTGCCATTTTCCAGACATTGATCAGTCTATGGATATTCTACGCTTATTATCAGAAACTTCCCGATGTCCGGATCTTGTTCAAGATTGTGCAATGGAGTGGTTATTTTATTCTACTCTATGCCTATTTCTATTATGGCGTGGAGAATATCGTTGCTACAGAGGAAGGAGAAAGGCTTCAGTCTGAGTTTGTCAATGTTAATATCCTGGGCACTTTGGCTGCGACTGTGATTGTGATTCACGGTTATTTCTATTTGTTTGAGAAACGCTCTGCGGATGTTCTTATGATGATTCCTGCCGTTTTCATCATTGGAGCTACTCAAAGTAGAAAGGCTCTGATCATTGCCGTTTTTGGAATCATGGCTTTGTACACTGTCAAACAAATGCGAAAAAACAAGAATAACTTGATTCCATTTGCGAAAATGGTGTTCTTCTTTTTTGTTTTTGTTGCGGCTTTGATCCTTATTTCCAAAACAGGTTTGTTCGCTGGAATAACAGGTCGTATGGAAGGCCTGATTGCGTCAATAACTGGTGAGGGAGATGCAGATTCTTCAGCTTTGGTGCGAAAATTCTATAGACAGATTGGTTGGATACAGTTCTCCAGAACCCCCTTGGCAGGTATCGGTATGGATAACGCGCGAATTTTGGCTAACATTGCCATGGGTAAGTCAGCTTATCTCCACTGCAATTATGCGGAGTTGGCGGCTGATGGAGGAGTATTGGGCCTGGTTTCCTATTACAGCATTTACATCTATTTGTTGTATAAGGAGATGAAGTATGTCAAATATGACAATAGTGCGGTCCTGGTCATTGTCCTGGTATTGATCAGACTCCTAACTGACTGGGGGGCTGTGTCTTACTACACGAAATCCACCTATTTCTATATCATGATATATTACTTGCATGTGAATACCATGCGCAAGAAATATCCCCGCATCAAGTGATCTATTATTTCCTCTTCCGTGACATGAGGGTCGGGGGATCCGAACTTGTCAGCATACAGTTGGCAAAAATCCTGAAAGCCCATGGACGTCAAATCGTTTTTGTCTGCCTCGGAGGAGGAGAAGGGGAATTGAGAAAGAAAGTGTCTCCCCTTTTTGAATTGGAATGTCTCAACTGCAAGAGGACACTTACAGCGTTGCCCGCGCTCATGAAGTCGATGAGGAATCGTCGTGACGCCTGTTTGTTCTCAAGCCTTGAATACGTGTCTTTGGTGGCGCTGATGGCAGGAAAAAGATTGAATATCCCTGTCATTGTTCGTTTGCCCAACATGCCCGGTAATGTGCTTTACAGTGGTTTTACCGAAATCAAATGGAAAGTGATCAGATGGTTGAACCGGAGACTGTTGAAGAGGGCCAGAACCATCATCGCCCAGACAGATGCCATGAGACAGCAGGCTTTGGATTTCTATCCCCTTCGTGAAGATCAGGTGGTGACGATCAATAATCCTCTTGACAGGGATCATGTGATCAGTGCGGCCGAACAGGAGGAGAACCCTTTTGAGAAGGGCAAAACACATTTCCTGACAGTTTGCAATTTAGCCTATTCCAAGGGCGTGGATGTTTTGGTGGATGCTTTCCAGCAAGTCAAGAAGGTGATACCTGATGCTATGCTCACCGTCGTTGGCAGGGATACGACAGATTACGGACGGCAGTTGAAAGCGACCCTGAAAGCAGATGACGGTGTCAGATTCCTGGGTTTCAAGGACAATCCTTATCCCTACATGCGGCACTGCGATGTATTCGTCCTTCCCTCGAGGATGGAAGGTTTCCCCAACGTACTGCTTGAGGCCATGTGTTTCAATCACCCCGTGGTTTCCACGACTTGTGTGCCTGTAGTGAAAAAACTCATCACTCCAGGTCAGAATGGCTACTATTGCGACGTTGATGACAGCAAGCAACTGTCCAAATGTATGATTGATGCTGTCAGCATTACTGGGATACAGAATCACTACGACCTGTTTGATCAACAGCTGCTGCTCAGCGTTTTTCCTTAGGAGATAGCCGTCATGCCCCAATCCTCTGGAATGAAAGTCCTTCTCGTCTCCAACCAAAACGGCGATGGCAAGTCGATCGGCAATCCGATACTCTATCGGATGATGTGTACGATGAGAGAGGATGAAAGGATAGAGCAGGTGGATTTCATGCCTTTCAAGGCAGGAAAGACTTTCTCTTCATTGCGTCAGATTGCGAAAGCTGGGAGGTCATACGATCTCATTCATGTGCATTTCGGAGGGATTTACGCACTATTGGTCTGGTTTGCTACTTATAGGGTGAGAGTGCCCAAATTCATCACCTTTCATGGCACCGACATTCACGCCAAGGCCATCAAGTCGGCCAGGAGTTTGAGAGAAAAAGTGAAGATCCGCCTCAATCAATGGGCCTCTTTCGTCTGCATCATGCTTTTCGACAGGCATGGATACGTGGCTGAAGAAATGCGGCAATATGTGCCCCGATGGATACGTCAGAAAACCGACGGTCAGGCGTTTATCCAGCCACTTGGCGTTGACTATCAACTCTTCACAAGCCAAAATCAGCAAGAAGCGCAGCGGAAATTGGGCGTCAGTGGAGGAAAGAAAGTGCTGTTCTCAGATGTCAGCAATACCAGTGTCAAGCGCCGTGATTTGGCAGAGAAAATCGTTGGTAACATGGGCGAGGACTATCAACTTCTTCTGATGAGTGGTGTGAGTCCTGATGACGTGCCCACATACGTCAATGCCTGTGATCTTTTGTTGCTTACCTCCGATGAGGAAGGGTCCCCCAACATCATCCGGGAATGCCTCGCCTTGAACAAACGGGTGTATAGTGTCGATGTGGGTGATGCCAGACGGCAGTTGCAGGGTCTGACCAATTCCCTCATCATCAGCAGAGACCCGAATGAGGCCGCACAGATGATCCTTCAGAACCTGGAGAAAGACTATACCGACGACACAAGAACAACTCGTCGTGACATTTTGGATTTCAGACAACTCAACAAGGGAGTCATCAGTCTTTATGACAAAGCCCTGAAAAGCAAGAGTAAGGCGGCATGAGAATCGTAAACATGGCAGGAGGGTTGGGGAACCAGATGTTCCAGTACGCATTTGCGTTGATGCTCAAGGCACATTATCCCGACGAGGAAGTCATGATAGACACTCAGCATTACCACACGCTGTTTTTCAAGCACTTCGGTTCGGTCAACCTGCATAACGGATTTGAGATAGAAGACGTTTTCCCCCATGCCACATTGCCTATTGCTCGGCCCAAAGACCTGATGAAGGTGACTTATTATATTCCCAATTATGTGTTGTCGCGCATAGCAAGGAAGTTACTCCCCAAAAGGAAACGGGAATATGTGGCTCCATACAGTGAGAACTTCATGAAGAATGAGAATGTCTTCACTGACGGCGACACTTATTACGAAGGATACTGGCAGTGTGCATCCTACTATTTGGATCTGAAACCGCAGCTTCGTCAGGTCTTCGCACATCGCAGTCCCAACGCCTACAACACGGCCATGATCAGACAAATCCGAGAGACCAACAGCGTGGGAATACATGTGAGGAGAGGGGATTACAAGAATGCACCAGAGTTTAATGGCATTTGCACAATGGATTATTATCGCAAGGCATTTGAGAGAATCATGTCAGACGGACAGAGGAAAACTTTCTTTGTGTTCTCCAACGACATACCTTGGTGCCGAGAAAATCTCCCGGCCATGTTGAAAGGCCATGACGTCGTATTCGTTGATGGCAACAGGGGAAAGGACAGCTGTTGGGACATGTTTCTGATGACCTACTGCCAGGAACTGGTTATCGCCAACAGTTCTTTCAGCTGGTGGGGCGCATTCCTCAATGCTGATGCCAAGACCGTTTGCGCTCCTGAGCCATGGCTTAGGCGCGAATGCAAGATAGATATTTATGACCCGCAATGGGTCAGAATCAATTAGTCAACATTCATGAAACCATTCGTTTCGGTAGTTCTGCCCATCTATAAAGAGGAATTGTTTATCGAGAAATGTATACTCTCGGTACTTGCACAGGACTACCCCAAAGACCGCCTGGAACTAATTTTTGTCGATGGGATGAGCCCTGACCGCACACGTGAGATCATCCAGGAATACGCCAGCAAATATTCATTCATTCATCTACTTGACAATCCACAGCGAATAGTGCCTTTTGCACTCAATAAAGGCATTAAGTTCTCAAAGGGAGATGTGATTATCAGATTAGATGGACATTGTGACTATCCCACAAATTACATCTCCATCTTGGTGAAATACCTTTTCGACCTCGATGCTGACAACGTCGGTGGGGTATGGTGCACATTGCCGGCCAAGGACACCACAGAATGCCATGCCATCGCCATCGGTTCCAGCCACCCGTTTGGAGTGGGAGGGTCAGAACACAAAATAGGATCCAAGGACATCAAACGCACAGACACCGTACCTTTCGGCTGTTATAGACGTGAGGTTTTTGACCGGATCGGTTTTTTTGATGAAGACCTTATCCGAAACCAGGACGATGAGTTCAACGCACGCCTGATCAATCACGGAGGGAAGATATTCATCATCCCAGAACTTGTCATCAACTACACTTCACGCGACAGTATGCAGAAAATGCGGAAGATGTATTATCAATACGGATTGTTTAAACCCCTTGTCAATCGGAAACTTGGTGCTCCGGCCACCATCAGACAGTTCTTCCCCGGCCTTTTTGTCACAGGTCTTGTATTGGGCGGGTTGTTGAGTTGCTTCAGCAAGACGATATGCTGTATCTACCTCTCCGTTGTCGCCCTATATCTGCTCATCGGAATTGTCATCGGTGTCCGGAAAGCCTTCTCTCACCATAAGCCCGCACTCGTTTGGTATATGCCATACACGTTCTTCAACATTCACATCAGTTATGGTATTGGCTACCTGACAGGTCTCTACAAAGTGCTGTTCAATAAGCGCTTTGAGGTTCAGGTCAACCGATGAAAACAGACGAGTAAACAATTATAGAACATAAACTTCATGTAAATATATTTATGAAAATACCTTTCTCACCACCTTATATCGATGAGAGCGTCATCAACGAGGTCGTTGATTCCTTAAGGTCAGGATGGATCACCACCGGACCGAAAGTGAAAGCCCTTGAAGGAGAGATCATGAAACTCACGGGAGCAAAAGCTGCTTTGGGCGTGAACTCCTGGACATCCGGCGCAACGATGATGCTGCGCTGGTTGGGCATCAAACCCGGCGATGAGGTTATCATACCGGCTTATACATATTGTGCCACAGCCATGGCTCCGATATGGGCTGGCGCGACAGTTGTGATGGTGGACTCCGGCAAAGATTTCAATATCTCTGCGGAAACCATACGCAAGGCCATCACTCCACGCACCAAAGCCATCATCCCTGTTGATATCGCAGGTTATCCGTGTGATTATGATGCCATTATGGCTCTCGTCAAAGAACCTGCCATCAAATCGATGTTCAAAGCGGAGTCTGATGTGCAAGCCCGTCTGGGACGTATCCTTGTTCTCAATGACTCTGCCCATTCTCTAGGAGCGAGATACGACAACAATCATGCTGGCACGGAGACAGATATCACTGTATTCTCCTTGCATGCTGTCAAAAACATCACCACGGCAGAAGGAGGCATGATCTGTTTCAATATGCCGGAACCTTTTGATAACGAACAGCTCTACAAGGAGATGAGGCTCATGACACTCAACTGCCAAACCAAGGATGCATTCACCAAGAGTCAGGCTGGCGGTTGGCGTTACGACATTGTGGGAAAGGGTATGAAAATCAATATGGCTGATGTGAATGCCGCTATCGGACTGGCCCAGATTCGTCAGTATGATAAGCTGCTTGCTGAACGCAAGCGCATCTATCAAACCTACGATGAGGCATTCTCAAAATACGACTGGGCGATTCTTCCTCCGTCATACTCACAGGTCATGGAGAGTTCATACCACGTATATCCTCTGCGCATCAAGGGATTCACCGAAAATCAGCGCGACGAGATGATCAAGGTCATCTCCCAGTCGGAGGTGGCCGTCAATGTGCATTTCGTACCACTGCCCATGCTCTCTTATTATCAATCACTGGGTTATGACATCAACGATTACCCCAATGCCTATAGGCATTATATTCATGAGATATCCCTGCCCGTCTATCCGCAGCTCGATGACGAAAAAGTGAGATTTGTCATCAAAACTGTTGTTGAGGCTTATCAGACCATCGCTTCCAGCAGCATCCGATGATCAGATTCTTTGACATTCTCCTCTCAAGTCTGGGCCTCATTCTCTTGTCGCCCATCTTTCTGATCATCTATGTCGTCATCAGGAGCAGCAGCAAGGGCCCTGGCTTCTATTCCCAGAAGCGGATCGGCAAGCATGGGAGGCCATTCCGGCTGTACAAATTCCGCACCATGCGCATCGGTTCCGATAAAGGCCGGCTCATCACGGTGGGAGGCAAGGACAGCAGGATCACGAAGGCAGGCTTTTATATCAGGAAATACAAACTTGATGAACTGCCCCAGTTGTGGAATGTGCTCATCGGCGATATGAGTCTTGTCGGTCCGAGACCAGAAGTGGAAAGATATGTCAAATTGTATACTCCTTCACAAAGGGTAGTGCTCAGTGTCAAACCAGGTATCACTGATTATGCCTCTATCGCTTTCTCGGAAGAAAACATCATCCTCGGACGCGCCAAGAATCCAGAGAAGATGTACATTCAGGAGATCATGCCCAAGAAAATAGAAATCAACTTACAATATATCAACAACAGGAATCTGAAAGAGTATTTTAAGATCATCTTTCTGACTTTTGTGAAAATTTTAAAGCACTAAATCACGATGAACGACTCTGCTTCTTATTTGGAGTTTCTGAGGTTTTGTCTTGACAGCAGTATGCCGGCACCCCAATGTGTGAAGGATATCAATTGGCACAAACTCCTTGAGTTTGGTGTCAAGCATACTATTTCTGGCTTGTTTGCCCCTACGGTCTTGCTGAAGAACGGGAAACTGCAGAGGGATGATTTCCAAGGCAACAAGCCTTCCGATGAAGATGTGATGGAATGGGTCTTTGAGGATTATCGTTTGAGAAAACTAAACCAGACCATGTTCGAGCGCACAGCCAAGGCGTCCGAATGGTTTGCGGAGAATGGTTTCCGCAACTGCATTCTCAAGGGTCAGGGCAATGCTCTGATGTATCCGGATCCCATGCTGCGCGTTCCTGGTGACATTGATATCTGGCTGGAGGGAGGAAGGGAAAAAATCTTGGAGTTCACTACCAAGTATTATAACAAGCATGCCTCGAAAATACATGTGGATTTCCCGATGTTCAAGGATGCTTCTGTGGAAGTGCATTTCACACCATCCACCCTTAAGAATCCCTATACCAACAAGAAATTGCAGCAGTTTTTCTCGTCTGTTGCTGACGAGCAGTTCTCCAACAAAGTGTCCACACCTGATGGGAAGATATCATTCACTGTTCCCAAAACAGAATTCAACGTGGTTTATCAGTTGATCCATCTTTACAGGCATCTCATCACCCGCGGTATTGGACTGCGGCAAGTGATAGATTATTACTACCTGCTTCGGAAAAGGAAGGAGGAGAATCCCACTCAGGAAGATAATAAGAGAGTGATTGCCGACCTGAAGAAATTTAAGCTGATGAAGTTTGCTGGCGCCATCTCTTATATCCTCCACGAAATGTTGGGACTCGGCAAGGAATACCTTGTCGTGGCACCTGACAAGAAAGAAGGCGTGTTTATCCTTAATGAGATCCTCGAAGGTGGAAATTTCGGCAAATACGAGAGCCGTCTTGAACAGAAATTGGACGAGACCCAAGGCCATTTCAAGAGATTCCTGGTCCTCGAAGCATTCAACTTCCGGCTGCTCAAGCACTATCCCAGCGAAGTGATGTGGATGCCCATCCTCGATCTGAAACGGAGCTGGCTCAATCATCATCTTGAGGATGATGATGATTAGACTTAACGCACTATTATTATCAACAATTCATTTCCTATGACAACATCAAGAAACCATTTGGTCATCATGGCTGGAGGAATCGGCAGCCGTTTCTGGCCCATGAGTACGAGCGAGAAACCCAAGCAGTTTATCGACGTGCTTGGTGTGGGGCGTACTCTCCTTCAACTGACTCTTGACCGTTTTGAGGGTATTTGTGAACCAGGCAATGTGTGGGTGGTCACCAATTCCAAGTATGCCGACATCGTGCATGAGCAGTTGCCTGAGATACCTGTCGAGAACATCCTTTGCGAACCCTGTCGTCGCAATACGGCTCCTTGTATAGCATACGTGAGTTGGCGGATCAAGAAGCGTGACCCTAAAGCCAATGTTGTCGTGACACCGAGTGACCATCTGGTCACCAATGCTGTGGAATTCCGCCGCGTGGTCAACAAGTGCCTGGAGTTCACGGGTGAGACCGATGCCATCATCACGTTGGGAATGAAGCCTACGCGCCCTGAGACAGGATTTGGGTATATCCAAGCTGACCTTACCACGAGTTCTGCGCGCAACAAGGAGATCTTCCGGGTGGATTCTTTCCGGGAGAAACCCGATGCGGAGACAGCTGCGAAATACATCAAGAGCAAAAGCTACTTCTGGAATGCCGGAATCTTTATCTGGAACGTGAGTACCATCGTCAATGCTTTCAGGGTCTATATGCCCGCCATGTCGAAAATCTTCGAAAACTTACTTCCTGTTTATGAAACAGAAGCAGAACAGGCTGCCATAGACTTGCGCTACCCTGAATGTGAGAATATCTCAGTCGATTATGCCATTATGGAAAGAGCCTCCGAGATTTTTGTCTGTCCTGCTGATTTCGGTTGGAGCGACTTGGGAACGTGGGGCTCATTGATGGCACAGACACCTAAAGACCTCTACGGCAATTGCAAGATAGGTCAAGGTATCTCGCTCTACGACACCCATAACTGCATCGTCCATACCACCGAGGAACGCAAGGTGGTCATACAAGGCCTCGATGGCTATATCATTGCTGAAAAAGACAATACACTGCTCATCTGCAAACTCAGTGAGGAGCAGAAAATCAAGCAATTCGCAGAATAAACAATACAAATTATGAATCAGAAAACAGCTTTAATCACAGGTATCACAGGTCAAGACGGGTCTTACCTTGCAGAATTCCTCATCGACAAAGGATATGATGTGCATGGTTTATTGCGCCGTTCTTCCTCATTCAATACAGCAAGGATAGAACATCTCTATCTTGATGAATGGGTGCGTGATATGAAACGAAAGCGACTCGTCAATCTTCATTGGGCAGACATGACCGACTCCTCGTCGCTTATCCGCATTATCGGTGAAGTTAAGCCCACCGAGATTTACAATCTGGCTGCTCAAAGTCATGTGAAAGTGTCATTCGATGTTCCCGAATATACAGCAGACACCGATGCCGTCGGTGTGCTTCGACTTTTAGAGGCTGTCCGTATCTGCGGACTTGAGAAGCAATGTAGGATTTATCAAGCTTCTACTTCTGAACTCTACGGCAAAGTGCAGGAAGTACCTCAAAAGGAGACCACCCCGTTCTATCCCCGTTCTCCTTATGCAGTGGCCAAACTCTATGGATATTGGATCATGAAGAACTATCGTGAGAGTTATGGTATGTACTGTTGCAATGGAATCCTTTTCAATCATGAAAGTGAGCGAAGAGGGGAGACCTTCGTGACCAGGAAGATAACGCTCGCAGCCGCACGAATCGCCCAAGGCTATCAGGACAAACTCTATCTTGGCAACCTCAACTCACTGCGCGACTGGGGGTACGCCAAGGATTATGTGGAGTGCATGTGGCTCATCCTCCAGCAACCCCAGCCCGATGACTTTGTCATCGCTACAGGCGAATATCATACGGTAAGGGAATTTGCCACGCTGTCTTTCAAGGCTGTTGGCATCGATTTGGAATGGCAGGGCGAGGGACTTGACGAGAAAGGTGTGGACCGCGCTACTGGTCGTGTCTTGGTTGAGGTTGATCCCAAATATTTCAGACCCGCAGAGGTTGATCAGTTGCTTGGCGATCCTTCAAAAGCCAAGGAGATTTTGGGATGGAACCCAAGGAAGACCTCTTTCCAGGATCTCATTCGGATCATGATTGATCATGACATGAAATTTGTTAAGAAACTGTATCTGAAGGCACAACAACCAGTATAAGGAACGTCATGGCACTCAACAAACAATCCAAAATATATGTTGCGGGGCACCGAGGCCTCGTCGGTTCGGCCATCTGGTCCAATTTGTTGAAAAGGGGCTACCAGAACCTTGTTGGTAGAAGTCATGCCGAACTCGATTTGCTCGACCCTGTCGCTGTGCGCCAATTCTTCGACGAACAGCACCCTGATGCGGTGGTGCTGGCTGCCGCACATGTGGGTGGCATCATGGCCAACTCCAAGTACCGGGCTGACTTTATCTACCAGAATCTTCAGATTCAGCAAAATGTTATCGGTGAAAGTTTTCGCCATGAGGTGAGCAAACTGCTGTTTCTCGGCAGCACTTGTATCTATCCACGCATGGCACCGCAGCCTATGAGTGAGGATGCCTTGCTCACATCTCCTTTGGAATACACCAACGAGCCTTATGCGATAGCCAAGATTGCCGGCCTTAAAATGTGCGAGAGTTTCGCATTGCAGTATGGCTGCAACTATGTGGCAGTCATGCCCACCAATCTTTATGGCCCGAATGACAATTTCCATTTGGAGAACAGCCATGTGCTGCCGGCCATGATCAGAAAGGTTTACCTGGCCAAATGTCTCAATGAGGGTGACTGGGAGGCCGTCAGACGTGACATCAATCTCAGACCTGTGGAAGGTGTTGACGGCAGCTGCAGCAAAGAGGAAATCTTGTGCGAACTCGGCAAATTCGGCATTTCTCCGGAGTCCGTCACCTTATGGGGCACCGGTTCTCCTTTCCGTGAGTTTTTGTGGAGTGAGGACATGGCCGACGCCAGTGTGCATGTGCTTCTCAATGTCAATTTCTCTGATACTTACGATCCCCAGAATCCTGAGATAAGGAATTGCCATATCAATGTGGGTACGGGCAAGGAACTGACTATCCGGGAACTCGCCCAAAAGGTCATCCGGGAGATAGGTTTCGCAGGGGAACTGATATGGGATGCCTCAAAGCCTGACGGAACACCACGCAAACTCATCGATGTGAGCAAGCTTCATCGCCTGGGATGGCATCATCAAGTAGAGATTGATGAAGGAATCCACCGTCTTTACGAATGGTATCTGAAGGGGATTTGCATCAATCATCAAACCAATCTGTAGAATACAAATTGATAAAATATGGTGGGCATGTTCCTATTTAGGGGCATGCCCACTTGCTATTTTTGACGTAATCAGACAAAAAAACGAAGAAAAAATGCAGTAATGATGCATATTTGTCAAAGAATCCAACTTTTTTTTATTTTTTTTTATATCTTTGCAGACGATTAGGAAATGTATTTTCTCCGATTCATTAATAAGAGACAGTTCTTTTGGCAATAATACATGGAAAAACCTTATTCCATTGAACAGGCTAAATCGACTCTTTACAATATTTTGAAAGAGTTTGCTGATTTTTGCGATGCCCATCATTTGCGCTATTACCTGGCATACGGAACAATGTTGGGGGCGGTGCGGCATGGAGGGTTTATCCCGTGGGATGATGATGTAGATGTCATGATGCCAGAGAAAGATTTCTTTATGATGAAAAAACTCTATCGTTCCTCCAAATTTACATTAGATATCTGTTACAACGACCCAACTATTCTGCTTGCTATGGGTAGAATGTATGATAATTCCACTTATGGAATCAATGGCAGACGGCATACGCTAGGTTTAGCGATAGATATTTATTTGATGTATGGTTCTCCACGGGGAGAAGATGCTGTAGATGAACACATCAGGCTTATCAAACGCTATACCGACCTTGGACTGAAATACAAGAAATGGGGAAACGGTCTCTATCATCGTTATCTCTTGCCTGAGAGCAATTTCCTACTTCGTATTTCTAAGCACTATTATCAGAAACGAGTTGAGGAATATCAAAAATATCCATTGGAAGAAGGCGATTACATTTTCATTACAACAGACCGACGCCGTTACAAGCGTGAGTTTTTTGAGAAAAGGGTAAAGAAATTTTTTGTCGATAGAGAGTTCTATGTCCCGGCAGGTTGGCATGAATGTCTTACCATCAGATATCATGATTATATGAAGCTTCCTCCGGAGGAAGACCGTAAGATTCGTCATCTTTCCACGATGTTTTATGACAAGATGCCAGCATATACGGAAATAGAGGAGCGGGGCTATGTCAAGTTGGCTACCTCTCAAGGGTAGCGCCATTCCCTTTTTCTCATTTTGCCTTTCCGTCTATTTCTTGCTGATTGCAGGTATATCGTTCCCGAAACTTGGTTCTGTCATCGTCCTGTTTTAGGAAAACCTTGCGGACGTTGCAATCCCTGTAAAGATGCCCTCAATGAAGGGATGGCCTACAGAGTTCCTTTGACAGGCAGACTGTTGGGCCTCATCAGACATTATACATGTGACGCTGTCCTGTCGATTTTGGGAAAGTAGAATATTCCATTGGGCAAATGGTTTGATTCTGTAAATGGTGCGCGTGCACAACTGAGAAATTGATTTAAATCAAGAAAATTGTATCTCTTACACTTTTTCTTGGAAAAAATTTGCAAGACACGATGCGAGTGATTAACTTTGCATCGTGTTTTTCATAGTATTAGATTTAAGGTTAACAAAGGTTGGAGTACGGCGGTACTCCTTTTTTTGTGCCCTTAGGTCATTTCCCTGAGATTCCTGTGTTTTTGGGAATAAAAAATGAATCAATTCATTTTGTTATTCACTTGGTTTTCGTTATCTTTGCCGACAATTAAGAACATTACTTATAATACTACAGCAGTTATGGCATTTTTAACAAACGAAAAACTGACAATCGTCGGCGCAGCCGGTATGATTGGCTCAAACATGGTACAGACAGCATTGATGATGGGTCTGACAGATGACATTTGTCTTTATGATGTGTTTTCACCCGAAGGCGTGGCAGAAGAAATGCGCCAAAGCGGTTTCGGCAACGTGAAAATCACCGCCACCACCGATGCTGAAGAGGCATTCACCAATGCCAAATACATCATTTCCAGCGGTGGCGCACCCCGTAAGGAGGGCATGACACGCGAGGACCTGCTCGCAGGCAACTGCAAAATCGCTGAGGAACTGGGCTGCAACATCAAGAAATTCTGCCCCGATGTGAAGCATGTGGTCATCATTTTCAATCCCGCAGACCTCACGGGTTTGGTGACATTGCTTTATTCCGGCCTGAAACCAGGTCAGGTGACTACACTCGCCGGTCTGGACACCACCCGTCTGCAGTCAGCTCTCGCCAAGAAATTCAATGTGATGCAGGATGAGATCACTGGTTGCGCCACTTATGGTGGCCATGGAGAGCAGATGGCCGTATTCGGCAGCCATGTGGAAATCGCAGGCCGCAAACTGACGGATATCATCGGTACAGAAGAGTTCCCCGCAGAGGAATGGGAGCAGATGAAGAAGGATGTGACCCAGGGTGGTGCAAGAATCATCAAGCTGCGTGGCCGTTCTTCTTTCCAAAGCCCGTCTTATCTGTCGGTGGAGATGATTCGCGCAGCCATGGGAGGCGAACCTTTCCGGTTCCCCGTTGGCACATACGTGAAAACTGACAAATACGACCACATCATGATGGCCATGAAGACAACCCTCACCCCGGAGGGAGCAAGTTTCGAGGTTCCGCAGGGAACTCCCGAGGAGAACGCCAAACTTGATGCCAGCTATGAGCATCTCTGCAAGATGCGTGACGAACTGGTCACACTTGATATCGTACCCCCGATTTCAGAGTGGAACAAGATCAACCCGAATCTCTAAAAACATAAAAAACCAACAAAAAGCCTGCCCCTGTCAGGGACAGGTTTTTTTGTTGGCCGATTGATAGTCAAAGGCTCCTTGCAGTATGAGCAAAGGCTCCTTGCAGATGAGGCCTTTTTAGGGTGCCGATTGTCTTATCTCAACAGTATAAGAACTTCCTCTTCACCTAAAATCCGGTCGTCTTGTAGCCGTGACGCTGAAATCGGCATACTTTTTGCACTCTGTACAAAGACTTGATCACCATCAAACAACAATCATGAAAACGATATCCAACCAGTCTTTCGGAGGGGAGCGCCCTCTCTTTGAATCCCATCAGCTCAGATTGGAGAACGTCACCATCACAGAAGGAGAGTCTGGCATCAAGGAATGCAGTGACATCGAGGCCGACCATTGCCGTTTTGAGGGCAAGTATCCCTTGTGGCATGTGGAGAGGAGCTTGATCACCAACTGCTATTTCGCTCCGGGTTCGCGTTCTGCTATCTGGTATTCCAACGACATGAAGATGTGTGACTGCATCATCGATGGCCCTAAGTTTTTCAGGGAGATGCACCATCTTGAACTGCAAAATGTCATCATTAACGATGCCGACGAGACATTCTGGAATGTCGATGGACTCGTGCTCAACAACGTCACCCTCCACGATGGCACTTATCCCTTCATGGGTAGCAGCAATATCCGGATTGACAACCTCAAGAGTGACAGCAAGTATGTTTTCCAATATGTGAAGAACGTCGAGATCCACAATGCCAACATCGTCACGAAGGATGCTTTCTGGGAGGTGGAGAATGTCACCATCTACGACTCTATACTTGATGGGGAATACCTGGGCTGGCACTCCAAGAATCTACGGCTCGTCAACTGCCATATCGGTGGAGAGCAGCCCTTGTGCTACGCACAGGACTTGGTGCTTGAGAATTGCACGTTTGACCCGGAGTCAGACCGCGCCTTTGAGTATTCCTCGGTGAAAGCGGACATCCGCGGTTTCGTGAAGAGTGTGAAGAACCCGGCAAGTGGACTGATCATAGCCGACAGCTATGGCGAGATCATCATCGACGAGAATATCAAAGCACCGGCCGATTGCAAGATCATTACAAGGAACAAGGAATGATGAGACAAGATGAAATGAGGCATGATTTCAATCAGTCCGTAAACCGGCGCGGAAGTGGTTGCGTGAAATGGGACTGTGAGGAGGTGCAGGGTGCTATCCCTATGTGGGTGGCTGACATGGACTTCAAAGTGGCGCAGCCGATCATTGATGCGTTGCAGCGTCGTGTCGAGCACGGCGTGTTTGGGTACACGCAAGTGCCAGAAAACTATTATCAAGCTGTCATCGATTGGTTTGGCAACCGCCACTCTTGGCAGATTCACCGTGAGTGGATACAATACACCTCAGGCGTGGTACCAGCGCTGTCGGCTGTTATCAAGGCTCTCACCAGCCCTGGAGACAAAGTGCTCATACAGACTCCTGTATATAATTGTTTCTTCTCCTCCATCCGCAATAACGACTGCCAAGTGGTTGAGAACCGGCTCGTCTTTACGGGTGATACCTATCAGATTGATTTCGATGACCTTGAGCGGAAAGCTGCTGATCCCGATGTGAAATTGCTTGTGCTCTGCAATCCCCACAATCCTGCAGGACGGGTTTGGGCCAAGGCAGAGTTGCAGGACATCAACATGGTCTGCTCACGCCATCAGGTGAAGGTCGTGGCAGACGAAATCCATTGCGAGTTGGTGATGCCTGGTTATCATTACACACCTTTCGCGTCCGTGTCGCAGGCTTGCCTTGACAATTCCATCACACTCAATTCTCCTTCCAAGTCTTTCAATATAGCAGGCCTTCAGATCGCCAACATCATCTGCAGCGATGCTGAGATCAGACAGAGGATTGACCGTGCCATCAATATCAATGAGATCTGCGATGTCAATCCATTGGGCGTGACGGCATTGATGGCGGCCTATAATGAGAGTGGATGGTGGATAGACCAGTTGTGTGGCTACCTCTATGAAAACTATGTCCTGCTCAAGGACTATCTTGCCCGACATCTGCCAGAAGTCAAGGTCACAACCTTGGAGGGTACTTATCTGGTATGGGTGGATATCAGGAAGTTGAAACTCAGTTCTGATGAGGCTACCCGGCTTTTGCTTGAACAAGGGAAAGTGCTTGTCAACAGCGGCACCATGTATGGCAGCGAAGCTGGAGAGGGGTTCATACGCATCAATATAGCATGCCCTCGCCAACAGCTCAGCATGGCCTTGGATCATATCTGCGAAACATTCCATAACTATCAACTCAAATCAACATAAACGATGGCTTTAATCAAATCAGTAAAAGGATTGACCCCCAAATGGGGCAAAGATTGTTATTTCAGTGAAAATGCCACCATTGTCGGCGAAGTGGAGATGGGCGACGAGTGCTCCATCTGGTTCAATGCCGTGGTGCGTGGCGACGTGGCATACATCAGAATGGGAAACCGTGTCAATGTGCAGGATGGAGCCTGCGTGCATGTAACCTACAAGACGGGACCCACCATCATCGAGGATGATGTCAGTATCGGACACAATGCTACTGTCCATGCTTGTACGATCCGCAAGGGGGCCTTAATCGGTATGGGGGCCACCGTGCTCGATGATGCGGAGGTAGGACCGGGTGCCATTGTCGCCGCTGGAGCATTGGTGCTGCAAGGAACCAAGATAGGAGAACATGAGATATGGGGTGGGGTACCGGCTAAATTTATCAAGAAGACTCGTCCCGATCAGGCGGAGAGTTTTGCTGCCCACTATGTCGGCTATTCGAAGTGGTACCTGGAGGAAGACAGCAAATCTCAGGAATAAGAAAGGGATTATCCTAATCCCACGGAGTGGAGGATGCTCTCCGTGGCGCCTACCTGGCCCTTCACGAAAGAGCCGGCTTTCTCGCTTACGCTCTTGAGCAGTTGGCCGTCAGAAGAGAAACGGTCCATCAGTTCACGGAACGTGTCATCACCGTCAATCTCGAAACCTCCACCGGAATCTATCAATCCCCGGGCTTCCTGGAAGCGCATGTTGTTGGGACCGAATACGACAGGCATGTCCCATACTGCGGCTTCCAGCACGTTGTGTATACCCACGCCGAAACCTCCTCCGACATACGCTACCTCACCATATTGGTAGATGCTTGACAACAGTCCGAAGCAGTTGATGATCAGACAGTCGGCTCCGGCTGCTTCTTCCGGAGTGGTTTCGGTGTACATCACCGTCCGCATCTTCAATTTCGAGCAGATCTGCCGGAGATGGTCCTCACCGATCACATGAGGAGCGATAATCAGACGCCATTCTTTGTGCTGGTTGAAATAGTCGATGAAAACATCTTCATCAGGAGGCCAACTTGACCCGGCTACAAATACCCTGTGTCCTCTGCTGAAAGACTCAGCGATGGGCAGTTGTTTGGCTGCTTCCTTGATTTGAACCACACGGTCGAATCGCGTGTCGCCTACTACGGTCGCCTTGTCTATGCCCAGATCAGACAGCAAACGCTTGCTTTCCTCATTCTGCACATAAAAATGACTGACACACCTCAGCACACGGGCATATTCCCGTCCATACCATCTGAAAAACACCTGTTCGGGCCGGAAAATGCTGGAAACACTATAAACCGGGACGTTGCGATGGCGAAGGATATGGAAGTAATTGTACCAAAACTCGTATTTGATGAAAAAGGCCGTCACGGGCCTCACTAGGCGAAGAAAACGCCTGGCATTGACCACCGTGTCCAAAGGGAGGTAACAGATGATGTCGGCTCCTTCGTAGTTTTTCCTCACCTCGTAGCCGGAGGGTGAGAAAAAAGTAAGAAGAATCTTGTATTCGGGATGCTTCAGACGCAGACGCTCCATCAACGGGCGTCCTTGTTCAAATTCACCCAGGGAGGCGGCATGAAACCAGACATACTGGGCATCAGGGTCAACTTTGGCCTTCAGCACACTGAAGGCCTCATGTTCCCCACGCCACATCTTGCGGACTTTCTTGTCGAAAAGACTGTAAACTGCCACACCCGCAAGATATAAGTATATCAAGATATTATACACCTATACCTCAGGTTATATCACTTCAGAACAGCTATAGCCCTGCGAAGCCGTCGCAAGGTCTCGTTTTTGCCAAGGAAGGCTGAGATGTCAAACATGCCCGGTCCCTTGCCTATGCCAACGAGAGCCAGACGGAAAGCATTCATCACATCGCCAAGTTTATAGCCCTTCTGCTCAATCCAGGCTTTCACTTCTTTTTCCTGTCCCTCAACGGAGAAATCGTCAATGGACTCCAAGACCTCAGCCAGTTCGGTCATCACCTGAGCTGAATCCGGCTTCCAGCGCTTGCGCACGGTCTTCTCATCGTATTCTGCCGGTGGAATGAAGAAGAATGAGCACAGCGGCCACAGTTCCTTGACAAAATTCACGCGGTCTTTCATCATGGACACCACCTGCACGATGCGTGACATCGGCTCATCGACACCGTTGCCTGCCACGATAGGGGCAAACAAGCCTGCGATTTCCTCGTCGCTCTTCTCGATCATGTACTCATGGTTGAACCAGATACACTTCTGGTAGTCGAATCTGGCACCCGACTTCGAGCACTTGGAGATGTCGAATGCACCCACCAATTTATCCAAGGTGAACATCTCCTGCTCCGTTCCTGGATTCCATCCCAGCAAGGCGAGGAAATTGATGATGGCCTCCGGGAAATAGCCGTTCTCACGGTAACCGGAAGAGATGTCGCCGGTCTTCGGGTCATGCCACTCCAAGGGGAAGACAGGGAAACCAAGCCTGTCACCATCACGTTTTGAGAGTTTTCCCTTCCCCTCTGGCTTGAGCAGCAGGGGCAGATGGGCGAATCTTGGCATCGTGCTCTCCCATCCAAGTGCCTTGTAGAGCAAGACATGCAACGGGGAACTGGGAAGCCATTCCTCACCTCTGATCACGTGTGTGATCTCCATCAGATGATCATCGACGATGTTGGCCAGGTGATAGGTGGGCAGTTCATCGGCACTCTTGTAGAGCACCTTGTCGTCCACCACGTCACTCATGATCTTCACCTCACCGCGTATCATGTCGTCTATCTCCACGGTCTCTCCGGGATTGACTTTGAAGCGCACCACATATTGGGTTCCGTCCTTGATCAAGGCGTCAACCTCTTCTTTGGGAAGCGTCAGCGAGTTGCGCATCATGCCTCGTGTGCGGGCATCGTATTGGAAATTGGCAATCTCCGCACGCTTGGCATCCAGTTCCTCCGGGGTGTCAAAGGCGATGTAAGCCTTGTCCTCCTCCAGCAACTGGTCAACGTAGCGCCTGTAGATCTTGCGGCGCTCGCTTTGGCGGTAGGGACCGTAGTCGCCGCCGATTGAAACACCCTCGTCGAACTTGATGCCAAGCCACTGGAAGGATTCGATGATGTACTCCTCTGCCCCGGGCACGTAGCGTGTGGAGTCCGTGTCCTCTATCCGCAGGATCAGACTGCCTCCGTGCTGCTTGGCAAAGAGATAATTATACAATGCGGTACGCACACCGCCGATATGTAATGGTCCCGTGGGACTTGGTGCAAAGCGCACCCTTACTTTACTGTCTGCCATATTCATAATTTTCTGCAAAATTAATGTTTTTATTTCAGAAATCAGGGATTTTGCATCTTTTTCATCAGGGATTGCCGGTGATAATGGGTCCATTGATAAAAAAACCACACAATTTGAAGGAATATCAGTTATTTTTCGTATTTTCGCAAGTTGAAACAAACCTCTACCTTGATATGGGAAACAACAAAGATAACAGTATTTGGCTCTCGATACTCACCCATATTGTGATTGTCGGCGTTACCTCAGCGATCATCGTATGGTCGTTGCCGCGCAAATCAAGCCGCAATTTTGGCTTCGAGATAGGCAAGCCCTGGTCTTCCAACACCCTCATCGCTGATTTCAACTTCAATATCTTCAAGACGGAAGAGGAGATGGAGATGGAGAAGAGTGATGAGCTGAAAAACTACCAACCTTATTTCGAGATGGATACGGAGGTGGGCAGCAAAGCCATGGGAGAGTTTGCTGCCGCTGTGCAAAGGGATACAACAGGTACGTTGTCGCAATTTGAGGAAATCATAGAGCGGCGTCTTCATTTTCTCTATTTAAAAGGCATCATGAGCAACCAGGATGTCAGGCGTTACAACGTCAGGGACTCCATTAATGTCGTTACCGGCAAGCAGCTCAACTCCCAAAGTTTCTATGAGGTGTTCACAGAACAGTCGGCCTACGAGGGACTCTTCTATGACGATGAGATATCCAAGCATAGGAAAGAACTGATTCCGTTCAACCTCAACTATTATGTGCGGCCGAATCTCGTTTATGATGAGCGACGCAACAAAGAGGAGATAGACGAGATCCTGAGCAATATAGCTCCTTCAATAGGTTCGGTGGAGAAAGGTGAGAAAATCATCGATCGAGGTGAGGTCGTGGACAAGGATACCGCCCGAAAATTGAAATCCCTGGAGATGGAATTGGAGAGAAGAAATGCGGGCAAGAAAGACATGACCAACCTGCTTTTCGGTCAGACGCTTTTCGTCCTGACATTCATCGTCCTCTTCACGACGTATCTGATGATTTTCAGGCGGAAATACTATGAGAAGCCCAGGAATATTCTCATGCTCTATTTCCTGATCACGATTTTCCCCGTCTTGGTCTCGCTGATGATGCGCAACCTGCTCATCAGTGTCTATATCCTCCCATTTGCCATCGTGCCGATGATCACCCAGGTGTTTCTCGACTCCAGGACAGCGTTCATGACACACGCCACGACCGTGCTGATTTCTGCTGTGGCCGTCAATTACCAATACGAGTTCATCATCATTGAAATGGCTGGTGGATTGGCTGCCATCTTCGCTCTTAACGATATGTCGAAGAGGGCACACCTCTTCAAGGCTGCACTGATGGCTACATTGTGCTCCGCTCTGGTCTATTACGCCATTCACTTGATACAGTCATCGGAAATCTTCCCCTCCGACAAGAGTATGTTCGCCTATCTGACGACCAATGGCATCCTGCTGTTGCTGGCCTATCCTCTAATGTATATCATTGAGAAGGCTTTCGGCTATATCTCCAATATCACTTTCTTCGAGTTGTCGGATTCCAATCAGGAATTGCTTCGGCTACTGAGTGAGAAAGCCCCCGGCACTTTCGCCCATTCCATGACGGTGGGTAACCTCGCTTCTGAGATTGCCACGGCAATTGGGGCCAACGTGCTCCTGGTGAGAACAGGGGCTCTTTATCACGACATCGGAAAGATGGAGAACCCTGTCTTCTTCACGGAAAATCAGGCTGGTGTCAATCCTCACAACAAACTCTCGGAGAAGGAAAGCGCCAAGATTATCCTCAGTCATGTGACCTACGGACAACGGTTGGCTGAGAAATACAACCTGCCCACTGCCATCAAGGACTTTATCCTCACCCATCATGGCAAGGGAATCACCAGCTATTTCTACATCAAATACAAGAATGCACATCCCGACGAGGACGTGGATATCTCCGCTTTCTCCTACCCGGGTCCCAATCCTCAAACCCGAGAACAGGCCATCCTCATGATGACGGACACGGTGGAGGCTGCCACTAAGTCATTGGATGAGTACAACGATGAAATCATCAGCAAAAAAGTCAATGAACTGATCGACAGACAGGTGAAAGAAGGATTCTTTGAGGAGTGTCCCATCACTTTCCGCGATATCGCAGAGGCTAAGAGGGTGCTCATTGAAAGACTGAAAAGCATCTACCACACCCGTATCAAATACCCAGAGTTGAATACGGATAAAAAAGACAGTACGACCAAGCAGGGCTTAACCAGCAACATGCGTAAAAAGAATAAAAAGAATAAATAGAGAAACAGATTGTTTGCGGACACAAATGACACAGAATATTGCACAATTTGATGGAATTGTGCAATATTTGCTTTCTTAATTGTTAATAAAGCTTAACCAATAAGTCTGTTTTGTGGAATTTTCGGACAATTTATGTACTTTTGCAAACAATTTTTAATCAAATAAAACTTAAAATGTGTAAAATCAGATTGTATGTCATGGCATTGACCATGATGATTGTTTCAGGAAAGACTATCGCAGGTGGACTTTTGACCAATACCAATACCAACATCGCTTTCAACCGTAATTTTGCCCGCGATGGCGTCATTGCCATTGATGGTGTCTATAGCAATCCCGCAGGTGTGGCATTCCTCAGCAACGGGTTCCACCTCTCGTTAAATATTCAAAACGTCTATCAGACCCGTACGATTGAGAGTGGCATCACCGTTCCGTCGCTTCAGGGCACTCCTTTTGAGCATCCCTTCATGCTCAACGGCGGAGAGGCCGTCAAAACATTCAAAGGCAACGCCTCTGCACCAATCCTTCCTTCGGTTCAGGCGGCACTCAACTATGACAAATGGGGATTCCAAGCCGGTTTCTCCCTCGTCGGAGGTGGCGGAAAATGTACTTTTGACCACGGACTGGGGTCTTTCGAGCGCACCATCTCGCTGATACCGGCTTTGCTCTACCAAACCAACCAGACCTATCAGGCTAAATATGGCATTGACCTCGGTCTGGCTTCCAACAATCCCGGCTATTCCGTCAACAGCTACATTAAAGGACAGCAGTACATCTTCGGATTCCAATTCGGTACGACTTATAAGGTTAATGAGCACATCGCTGTCTATGGGGGCTTCCGCTTCAACTACATCTACAATAAATATACGGGCAACATCACTGACATCAGTGCCAATATCGGAGGTAACAATGAGAAACTATATGATTATTTCGGCAACAAGGTGACTGAGGCCCAGACAGCTGCCGCAGCCTATGCCGCAACAGCCGCAGGCACTTCGGATCCCACCACAAAGGCTCAGCTGGAAGCCGCCTCTGCTTTGTATGGACAGGCCGCCCAGACTTTTGAAGCCACTAAAAACAACTTCCAGGACAAATATCTTGACTGCACACAAAACGGATGGGGCATCACCCCGATTGTCGGTTTCGACTACAAGGCAGGCAAACTGAATATCGGCACCCGGCTGGAGTTCACCAACCACCTCAATATCGAAAATGATACGAAGCGTGATGACACAGGACTCTTCCGCGATGGTGTCAATACGCCCAGCGACATCCCCGGCATCTTCACTGTTGGTGCCCAATATGAGGTTCTTCCCACTCTGCGAGTGATGGGTGGTTACCACTACTTCTTTGACAAGAATGCGAAGATGGCCGACAACAAGCAGAAGAAACTCTCGTCAAACACTCAGGAATTCCTCGCCGGTGTGGAATGGGATATCACCAAGGACCTGCTGGTCAGTGCTGGCGGACAGCGCACCCAATATGGTCTTGGCAACGGTGAATATCTCAATGACATGAGTTTTGTGACAAGCAGTTATTCTTTTGGCTTCGGTGCAAAATTCCGCATCGCCAAGAATGCCTCGGTCAACATCGCCTACTTCTTCACAAGCTACGAGCATTTCAACAAGGAATACGATGGTGCCGTCAGCCTGGCCGGACAGGAAATCCCCGTTCACAACACCGATCGGTTCACACGCACCAACAAAGTGTTGGGAGCCGGTGTCGATATCGATTTCTAAATTTCGTCACAAGGGATCGACATCATAATACATCTGCACAAGGCGATAGCGGGTATCAGCAATGAGCAACTCCTGCGCCTTGTGCAGATATTGTTTTGAAACGGTGAGGTTGATGCCTTTCTCCAGTTTCACCACCAGTTTGCGGATGCACAGCGACTTGACCCTCGCCACGGCCGGTTTGTCGGGACCGAGTATCCTGTCGCCGAACCATTGCCGCAGATAACCACCCAACAGCAATGCCGCCGACTCCGCCACAGCGTCGTCGCGATGCTTCACATAGACATTGACAATCTGACTGAACGGCGGGTAACGGAAAGCCTCCCTCTCCTCCATCACGTCATTGAACATCGCGTCGTAATCATTGTTCACCACATGTTGGATCACGGGGTCTTCGGGATTCTTGGTCTGCAGGATCACAAGTCCCTGCTTGCCTTTGCGGCCAGAACGGCCGCTGACTTGTGCCATCATCATGTAAGCGTGTTCCGAAGCACGGAAGTCAGGATAGTGGAGCATGCTGTCGGCATTCAGTATGCCGACCACACTTACGCGGTCGAAATCCAAACCCTTGGTGACCATCTGCGTGCCGATGAGGAGATTGGTGCGGCCTTCGGAGAAATCATTGATGATCCGGGCATAAGCCGACTTGCTCCGAGTGGTGTCAAGGTCCATCCGGGCCACCTTGGCGTCGGGGAAGATATTGAGGATGTCGTCCTCCACCTTCTCCGTGCCGAAACCTCGTCCCCGTGTCTCTGTGCTCTCGCAGCAAGGACATTTCTGGGGCACGGAATAGGTATAGCCGCAATAGTGGCAAGTCAGCACGTTCATCGTCTTGTGGAGGGTCAGCGACACGTCGCAGTTTTGGCATTTCGGCACCCATCCACAGACTTTACACTCCACCATGGGAGCAAAACCTCGCCTGTTTTGAAACAGAATCACTTGTTGCTGATGGTCAAGAGCTTCCCGGATGGCTGAGAGCAGGATGGGTGAGAACGGTCCGTTCATCAACTTCCTCTTCTGCAAATCACGGATATCCACCACTTGAACCTTGGGCAGTTCCAAGTCGCTGTAGCGCTTCGTCAACCTGACAAGTCCGTATTTCCCTGTGAGGGCATTCTGGTAGGACTCTACAGAAGGTGTGGCTGTGCCCAACAGGGTCTTGGCACCAAACATGGATGCGAGCATGATGGCCACTGACCGGGCATGGTAACGGGGAGCGGGATCTTGTTGTTTGAACGACGTCTCGTGCTCCTCATCGACGATAACCAGTCCAAGGCGCTGGAAAGGCAGCAGAACGGCGCTTCTCGCACCAATCACCACGTCGTACGGGTCGGCAGAGAGTTGCTTCTTCCAGATCTCAACCCTTTCCTGGTCGCTGTATCGTGAGTGGTAGATTCCGAGCCGACGTCCGAAGACTCTTTGCAGGCGCTGTGTCATCTGCACGGTGAGGGCTATCTCTGGCAGCAGATACAGCACTTGCTTGTGCTCTGAGATGGCTTGGTCGATGAGGTGGATGTATATCTCGGTTTTGCCACTGGATGTCACGCCATGCAGCAGTATGACATTTTTCTTGAGAAACTGAAACAAGATGGCATTGTAGGCTTCCATCTGTGCTTCGTTGAGTTTCTTCATCCGTTCCGGGTGTGGTTCTCCTCCTTGGTTGAGCCGTCCCACCTCCCGTTGATAAAGGGTGAGTATCTGTTTGTCGATGAGCGCCTTGACCGTTGCTGCCTTGCCATGTGAGTAGTTCATCAGTTCATCACGGGAGATCTCGACGATTTCTTCCTTGCACGTTGTGCCCTCTATGGTGTCGTAATGCGACAGGGTGAGGTAATCCACAAGCATTTTCTGTTGGCTTGCCGAGCGCCGCAGCATGTCAAGGGCGATGTGGAGGGCCTGTTCGTTGCGAAACTTGGGTGAGAGGGTGATGCAGGTCTCATATTTGGGGCGGAAAGAGTCTTCTTTCAGTCCTGCTGGCATGGCGGCATGATACACCTCGCCGATAGGCGACATATAGTAGTCCGCAATCCATCGCCACAGGCGCAGTTGCGTATCAAGCACCATCTGTTGCTGGTCGGGAAGGCCATTGATCTCCTTGGTTTCGAAATCTGGTTTGCGGTCATGCACCTCTGCCACCACAGCCGTATAGGATTTGCTTCGGCCCAGGGTCACCAGCACGCGCATGCCCGGCTTGATCTCATCCGCGAGATCGCCGGGCACTGAATAGGTGAACAACCCCTCCAAGGGCAGGGGCAAGATGACATCGACAAACATGGTGACAGGATGTTTTTACAGTGGAGTATCAGAAATAGAAGGCAGCGGCGATCTGCCAGGCACCGATTTTGGCGTCATTCTCAAATACCTCGTCGGTGACGCTCTGTACGCTGACATCAGCCGTTTTCCCACAGGCCACATTGTAGTTGACCGAAATTTGTAAATGGCGCATCAGGGTGATGCCTCCACCCATGTTGACACTGAAGTTGGATTCCTTGAACTTCCAAGTCTTGGCGGCGTCAATAATTTTCTCCTTGCCATTGAGATTGAAGCCAAACTGCGGTCCGGCGAAGACGAATATGCCGAGTGCTCCGTCGGTGGCGAAGTTGAGGCGCAAGTTCACGGGGATGGTCACCATCTTGGCTTTCAATGAGGTGTATGGGTCATCGCCAAGGCGGGCCTCCCGTTGGTCATAGAGGGCCGCGGCATCAACGCCAAGTCCAAGGATAGGCAGACTGAATGCCATGGTCGGTCCAAAGAAGAAACCATTTCGGTTGGATGACTTGAGCACCTCTTTGTCGAGTGACATCTGGGTGAGGTTGTAACCGCCTTTCACACCAAACATCAACTGAGCCTTCGCATCTGCGGCGAACATCATCACCATCGCTATGATGGCAGTCAAAATGGGTTTCTTCATGGTCGCGGCTTGTTAGTGGCGCTCTCTTCTCACCGACACCCTGGCAGGTGTGGCAGCGGAAGAGGAAGATGAAGATCTGGGAGCCTTTACTTTTTCCTCGCCAGACCTGGATCTTGCGGTGCGCTTGGTTTTCTTTTCTTTCTTGCCTTTGGCGTCGGTCTGAGCCTTTGCAATGCTGTCGAGAGAGTCTTTCTTCACCTGGTCGCCAAAGATGTTCTTCTCGAAGTCAAGGAGTTCCTGCTCGATGCGCCTTTGTTCCTTGACCATCGACGAGTCATCAGGACAATACTGCGCCAGAGTGCGGCCCAGCATGTTGGTGGTCTTGTAGATCTTGCCTTTATAGCGGTTCATGGTGAAGAAGTCGTCGATGCTCATCGTGGCAGCGTTGTTGATGTTGCTGGTCATGATGGTCTGCTTGCTGAGGAATGGAGCCACGTCGTCGTATTTCACCCAGAAGAGTGGATAAGGTGTCGCACCATCGCCAAAGTCATCCTCGCGCAGCATGATCGGGCAGAGGGCGATGACCTTGCGATGGAAGGTGGATGTGCCTTGGTCATAGTAGGCACTCTCCTTGATGTAGTATTTCTTCACCTCAGCGGAGGGGATGTCGCTGTTGTCAATCCTCACCTTGCCGTTGTTGCGCTCATAATAGATATGGTAGTTGTCGAGGAAATTGAGCGGTTTCACCCGGGCTGAGTCCTCGAAGCTCTCATTGCCGTCGAGCCGATACTCATAGGCCTTGATATTGCCGGTCATCAGCAACTTGAACAGGTAGGTGAAAAGGTTCATCTGCGTGCCGACGGGTTCCACGGGATAATAGAGTCCGGCATTGGCATCGTCCTCCAGGTTCATCTCCCTGTAGATATCACGTCGCCACACCACATCCTCCGACATGGTGGCCGTGGTGGGGAACCCGATTTTCGCACGGGTGGTGATGTTGTTGGCATTCGACTTTTGCGTCTGGTTTTGCTGTTGGTTGCGCCGTGCCTGAGGCTGTGCAGTGCCGATCTGCGCCACACATCCCAGAAGCAGTATGATTAGTATGCGTCTCATTGTTAGAATTGCTTCGTTTCTGTTTTCGGGTTTATTTCACGATGACTTCCATGGCCTGCGGCAACTTGCGTGTGATGCCGTCGGGACCTGTGGCCGACACGTTGGTGATATAGAAGCGCTTGTTGCGTGAGAGTTTTCTGAAGTAGTCTTTCTGCTTTTCTGAGAAAGAGGCTCCGCTGGAGGCCACGGGCACGGCGTTGCCCATCTGGTCGTAGAAGACGGCCTCGAAGCTCAGCACCTTGAACTCGATGTCGAGCAGACCATCGTCGATGGCGGCCTTGAGTCCGCCGACGCCCATCAGCGAGGATTTCGGCAGTCCACCGCCCTTAAAGCGGTCGGTGCCTATGGCGATGTATGCCGTGGGGTCGGGGAGTTTGCGCACATGGAAAGTGGCCTGTCCCATGACACGGCTGGTGCCGCGGTCATTGCCCGTGACGGTGAAGGTCACGTCCTTCCCCACTGCGGCAGGCACGGCGATGTAGTGGCCGTCGCCCTGAGCTGTGAGTGTGCCTCCAGTCATGGAGAGCGACACATTGTTTTGTGAGATGCCGGAGCAACTGACACTGATGGGGTTGCGGAAGCCCGCATAGAGCACGTTCATCAGGTCAGCGGCCACTGTGGCTCCCAATGGCGGGGAGATGACATTGTATTTCTGCTTGAAATCTCGTCTGACGACTTCTCCGTCAGCGTTTCTCATGAGGATATAGCCCCCGAAGACGTGTTCACCGACACCGCCGGCAGAGAAGGAGTATGTGCCGTTGGAGGTATTGATCCTGGTGCCGTTGACATAGATTTCAGGTTGCTGAGTCGTATCCACTGCAGCCATGATGATGTTGGCTGTCAGCCTCTCTCCTGGATAAAGCGTGGTTTTGTCAGGCACGACGAAAGCATCGAGTTTGTTGACTCGGATGTCCTTGATGCCTACGTTGGCCACCAGTGAGTGAAGCACCTCACCCTCGGCATAGCGGATGTCACTCTGGAGCTTCGACAGCAAGGTGATGGCTGCGGCCACGGGCATGTCCTCAAACATATATTCCTGCCAGTTCTTGCCCAGGGTGTTCTCCCTCTTGGGCACATCGGTAGCCAGATTGCTTCTGATGATCTCTTTTTGATGCGGGTCGTCAATCAACTGGAGGATACGCTCACGATAGGAGACAATAGCGTTGTAGAGAGCTTTCCCCTTGCCGGTGCCGGGAGCCAGCATCACCTGGCTGGCGGCTTCCAGGTCTTCTTTGTTGCGGATGTCCGAGAGCTTCCCATCTGCTCCGTCTGCCTCTTTGACGATGGCTTCCTTGAGTTGCTGAGCCATGTTGTAGAGGGAGTCACTCATTTCCTTCACGCCTTTGGCCTTTTCAAACCATTCGCGCACCTTGGCCGGGTTGTTCTTCATCTGCTCGTCGAGGTCAGCCATCATGGCCAGGTTCTCCTTCGAGGAGTTGGCCGTGGTGCGGTTGAGGCTTTCCTCCACGATGGAGAAGCCGTCAAGCACCTCCGTGGAGATGTTCAAGGCGAGCATGGCCATCAAGACGACGTACATCAGGTTGATCATCTTCTGGCGTGGGGAAACCGGTCTTTTCTTTATAGCCATTTTTTCTTGCTTTCAATGACTTACACGTCCATTCCTGTCGTCTGTGTGGGAGCTGCGCTTCTCATGTTGACAGTCATGGCTTCTATCATGCGTGCATAAATCTTGTTGAGCTGTTCAATCTGCTGGGCAAGTTTCTTCGACTGATCATTGATCTGGTCGATGGTGCCGATTTGCTGGCTGGCGCCTTTCAGTTGCATCTCATACACCTTGCAAATGCCCGTGAGGGTGCGGTTGAGGTTCTCCATCTCTTCTGAGTCACGGGTGAGGCGGACACTTTGCTCATTGACCTTGCCCAACATCTCGGTGAGCCGCTTGAGCTCATCGACGTAGTTCTCCGTGGCTTCAGCCATCTCAGGAGATACTTGTTGCTGTTGGCCGATCCAGGCTGTGGAACCGCCACTGCCGCCACCGACAATCTGCGGAGTGCCTTGTTGACCCTCGCCAGCCACAATGGTTCCTCCTTCCATGGCTGCTGCCGCAGGTGTTGCTCCCTCAGCCGGCATGCCGCCGCCGATGATGATGGTGCCGCCACCGCCACCGCCTCCGTAGCCACCACCATAAGCAGCGGCCACCTGTCCTTCGGCCTGTTCACCCTCTGGGTGCTCGCCTTCAATCTCTGTCTGCTCAGGCATGGCCTGTTCGGCCTGTTCATCATAGTAATGGGTCTTGAGATCCATACCGTCTGTTGTCTTGTCAAACGGCCGGTCAAAGGCGGAGATGAAGAACACAAACACCTCGGTGCCCATGCCGATGAACAGCATCAGGTTTGCTCCAGGCAGGTGGGTGAGCTTGAAAAGTGTTCCTGCGATCACGATGGATGCTCCCCAGCTATAGGCATAATTGAGGAACGTCTGTCCCGGCACGCTGTCCATCCATTTCTGCAGCAGATAGACGATGTTGAATTTGCTGTATCTTGTCATATTATTTCTTGCTGGCTTTCTGTTTGACACTTGATGATGTGGCGATGCTTCTCACGCATCTGAATCCGATATACGAGCGTGGCTGGTTTTGGTATTCCCATGATCTCCAGGCCGATCTGATATACGACTCGGGGTCTTTCCACGAACCGCCTCTCACGCTCTTCTTCTTGAGTCTGTAGGGATCTTCCTTGGCTGCCTTGTATTCCAATTGTGGGTTGAGGTCGTTCATGGCATCCACACCCGCCTCGGTATAGATCGTACTGGTCCATTCGGCCACGTTGCCGGCCATGTCGAAGAGTCCGTTGGTATTGGTGGCGTAGATGCCCACCTTGCTGGTGATCAGGTTGCCGTCTTTGGTGTAATTGCCTTTGTCGGGTTTGAAGTTGGCATAGAAGCATCCGTCTCCGTTTTTCACGTCTTGGTTCTCCCATGGGAATTCAGTACCGTCTTTTCCTCTGGCGGCATACTCCCACTCCGCCTCTGTGGGCAGGCGGTAGCGCTGCACATAGCGGGCTTCAGGTCCAAGTCCTTTCAACAGATAGTCGGTACGCCAGGCGCAGAACGCATTGGCTTGTTCCCAGGTTACTCCTACCACGGGGTAATCGTTGTAGGTGGGGTTGCTGAAGTAATTGCGCAGGTACATCTCGTTGTCGGAGTTGCGGAAGTCATTAACCCAGCAGGTGGTGTCGGGATAGACGTTGACGATATAGGTGTTGAGGAAATCCCATGGTCCGGAGAGCGGTCTGTTGATGGTTTCCCTGACGATACGTCCCTCGTCGTCAATGTATGCGGTGTCTTTCGAGATCATCACCACCTCGTTGGGGTCAACCACATAGTCAGTGTTGAGATTCCTCTCCTCCGGGTTGAGCCTGTTGCGGCGGAGAGCGGCTGTCGTATAGTCATAGATCTCATAACGGTAGTTGAGCTGGCTGGCGTCAAGCGACTTTTCTCCCGTCACGGGGTTGGTGACATACAGGCTCTCAAAAGCCCTTTGCTCGTCTTCGTTGGGCTTCTTGGGAAGGGATTTCTTCCAGTCAAGATGGGGCGTTACAGGGTCGCCGTTCTTGTCTTCCGTGATTTTGTATGACTCATCTCCGCCGTATGCGGGGTCTGCAAGCCGCTCGCGGAGGATGGAGTCGCGCACCCAAAAGACAAATTGCTTGTATTTCGAGTTGGTCACCTCGGTATCGTCCATCCAGAATCCGTCAACGGAGATCTCCTTGATGGGTGTCTGTTTTCCCCAAAGTGTATCTTGCTGCTCGATGCCCATCTTGAGGAATCCTCTTTTCACCATCACCATTCCGAATGGAGCCGGTTCTTTGAAAGATCTTCCGCCGCCGACTCCCACGACCTCGCCTCCCCTGCCGGAGGTAGAGGTGGCTTTGCCTCCCATGCATCCTGTGAGGGAGAGGAGGGCGACGTAGCATACTGCGACTGCCAAATGCTTCATTTTCATATTCTCTATAGTATTCTCACACTTTTATGTTTGTTCTTGCCTTTTTTCACCAGGTTGATGTCGGTCTGGTAGTTGACAAACAATTCATGGCTGCCGTTTCCCAAACTGATTCCCGAGGTGTAGAACTCATAGCTATAACCTACTTGGATACCATGGAAACTGCCGCCAATCATCGCTGTGACCGAATTGGTAGGACTGTATCCGACACCCAGGTACATGTGCTTGCTGTCATGATGATAGACCAAGCGGGCTGTGATGTCGCCGCGGTAGTTCACACCATCGGTGCGCACAAGTAGGGTTGGGTGTATAGTAAGTAACGGATTTCTTAGTTTTATATTGTATCCTCCCGTCAAATAATATGTCCTATCTATTTGCAGTTCATTGGTTTCACCCAATTCCACCAGGGGCGCCATGAGGTGCTGGGCCGATATTCCCACATACCACGCTCCATGGGTGTAGTAGATGCCGGCGCCGACATCCAGCGACTGTCCATCCTGCTCAGAAGTACTGAAGGCGGGGTCGTTGGTCTTATCCAGGTCAACTTCACTTCCGTCAATGTTTTCCATGATCAGCCCTGCCTGGATGCCCACGCTGATGGTTCCACCGAGGAATCGGTGCTTGTAGGCATATTGGGCTGCCAGTTTCTGATGGGTGAATACACCGATCTGGTCATTGACCAACTGCAGACCCACTCCGTTGTGGATGTTGCCCATCATGAAGGGCAAGTCTCCGGCCAGGTACATGGTACGGGGGTTGTTCTCAAAGCCTACGAAGTTCATGGCATAGGCTGCTGTCACGTTGATTTTCGCCTCTTTGCCCACAGCTCCGGGATTGAAATACGGTTCCATGACCCAATAATGGCTAAAGGGCACATCATACTGGGCTTTGACCTCCAAGGAGGCAAGGGCCAGTATCACGACAAACAGGATTTTTCGTCTAAGCACGTCATAATAACGGAAAGAGCCTTGTTTTATTGTGGAAAACCGATTTCTTTATCCAACAGGCTTGGAATTGTAGGTTTTTATTTACATTTGCATGGGAAAAGAGAGGAAACCACGAGACAGATGGGCGGATGATGAAAAAAAACCACTCTCACTCAAAAAAAAGCATGATTTGTGTAGTTTTCCTCTCAATATTGCGTCTAATGGGCAAAATCTTTCATTCGACAGACAAGACAATGACAACATTAGAGACAAAATTTGCGCAAACCGTGGCAGAGCACAAGAGCACCATCTTCACCGTGTGCTACATGTTCTCGAAAGATGATGATGAAGTCAACGACCTGTTCCAGGAAGTACTAGTCAACCTATGGAAAGGGTTCGAAAACTTTGAGCATCGCAGTGATGTCCGGACGTGGTTCTACCGTGTCGCTCTCAATACCTGCATCTCTCTTGACAGGAAAAAGCGGCGCTCCTCGACAGTTCGGCTGACCATGGACATCAATCTCTTTGAGGACCATGACGAGGACACCCGCCAAGTGGATTTGCTCCATAAGCGCATCTCGAGATTGCAGCCTTTCGACCGTGCGATTGTCCTGCTTTGGCTTGAGAACCTCTCTTATGAGGAAATCGGCCAGATCGTAGGAATCAGCACCAAGAATGTCAGCGTCCGTCTGTTCAGGATCAAAGAACAGTTAAAAAACATGTCCAACGATTAAGATTTACCATTATGAACGAGTTTGAAAAGAAGTTTGATGACAATGAGTTGAACGATATGCGCCAGCAGATGGCCACATTGAAGAAGAAGTTGCAACAACAGGAGATTGTGAATGACCGTTTCATCCGCCATTCTCTCCGCCGCAACACATCTGGCATCACACGGCGCTACGTGCTGGTCAGTTTGCTGAGCGTATTCTCCATCCCCTATACCTACTGGGCATTCGTGCGGTTGAATGGCTCGTCTATAGGTGTCTGGATCACTGTTTGCATCCTGTTGCTGATAGCCTTGGGCTACACCGTCTACACAGGACGTTTCTTATACGACAGGAAACTGTTTAAGAGCAACCTGGTGGAAGCTCGCCGGAAAGTGGCAAAAGCCAAGAAACTTGATGCTGACTGGCTGAAGTTTGGTATTCCTGCTGTCATCCTCTGGTTGGGCTACTTCCTCTACGACAGTTATGGGCACATGGAAAGGGATGAATTTGAGATATTTGCTGTGGCCATGTCTGTCGCGGTAATTCTAGGTGGTATCATCGGCCTGAAGATTCATTTCCGCAACCAGAGCGACTACGAGGATATCATCGAACAGATAGAGGAAATCACAGAATAAGCCTCAAGGAGGAAACATCTCTCTCACAATCCTTCCAAAGCCCCTCATTCTTGCGAGTGAGGGGTTTATTTTGCTTTCCCGATGATTCTGGGGGCGTATTTCTCAATACATGGTGCCGTCAGGCAACAGATGGCGATGGTGATGAAAAAAGTCAGATACAATGCGGGTTGACCGGATAAGAAGTGCTGGGCAACCATCTTGATGGGACGGTATAAGAGATGATGCACACACATGATCCACATGGAGTGGCGGCCGATGAAGGCCAACAAGCCAGAATGATCGAGGAAGGCTTTCGAAAAGAGAATCAGGGCGATGCTCAGAACGATGCTGATATAGATGTATGAAACAAGACCGCAGTCATACCTGTTGGTGCTATGCATGATCAAGGTGGGGAATGACCAGCAGCTCAGATAGAAAATGACAGAAAAAATGCCGGATTCCACTTTGCCGTATTTTTCCAGAATAGAATACTTCCTCAGCAAATAACCCAAGTGGAAGACAAAAACCGTGGATAAAGATGTGTCTAAGACCAAGGGCAAGTCTATTCCCATTTTTCCCAGCATAAATCCAAGACAACTGAGCAGAAGTGAGACAGCAAAGGCAATGGGCGTTTTCTTGATATGCTTGATGATGAAATAGGTGATGACCTGAAGCCAGAAAAGAGCTAAGAGAAACCATAGAGGGCCGTTGAAATACTGTTTCTGTACGAAACAATCAAGGATGCCTTTGGCTTCTGTCATGGTGTCAAAATGAGGAACGGCATATTTGCCTGCATAAAACAGCAAATAGCTGATGACATAGAAAAACAGGAAGGGGAAAAGGATCGTCTTGTATTTCTTGATTATGAAATCCTTGAAAGGCAATTTCACCGAGAAAAAATACCCGGACAGCATGAAAAATGCCGAAACCTTGACTTCATGGAGAAGGGGTATAGAACACACTGCCCCAACGTGGACGACGACGATGAGGAGCATGCAGATACCTTTCGCAGAATCTGGATAGTTGAGACGGCTCATTTCAAGTGGTTAGGATAATTGGTCCAAACCGCGACATTCCGGCTATAGCGTATTGAAGGCCTCTGGCAGATGGTCAATCAGGTCACTGGCAATCAGGCATTCTTTGCCCTTGACACGCATGGCGAGGTCGCCGGCCATGCCGTGGAGGTACATGCCCAACTGACAAGCTTCTTTCTGGTGATAACCGCGGGCAAGCAAGCCTGTGATGATGCCGGTGAGCACGTCACCGGTACCTGCCGTGGCCATGCCGGAATTGCCGGTGGAATTGAACACGACGGTGCCGTCGGGTGAGCAGAGGGCGGAGTAATGGCCCTTCAGGATGATATAGACCTGAAGCTTCACCGCCATCTCCTGAGCCTTGGTCAGACGTTCGTAGTCATCACTGCAACGGGAACCGCACAAGCGGTCGAATTCCCGGGGGTGCGGGGTCATGATAAGCCCCTTGGGCAACTGCTGCATCCATGCCCGGTGACTGCCGAGGATGTTGAGGGCATCTGCGTCTGCCACGATGGGCGACTGCGTGCGGCGCAACTGGGCGATCAGGGCAATAGCGGTGCCTTCTTGCTGCCCCAGACCGGGACCGATGCCCAGGGCATCAAACTCGTCGGCTGGAATGGCGTCTGAGAAATAGGTGTCCTCAGGGTCTATCTGAAGGATTGCCTCCGGCACGGAAATCTGCAGGATGTCACTGTTTTTCTTGGGGGTGTGGACCGTCAGCTTGCCTAAGCCGGAACGCAGGCAGGCACGGGAGGCCAGGACGGCGGCTCCTGCCATGCCATAGCTGCCGGCAATGAGGAGGGCATGGCCCATCGCTCCCTTGTGGGCGAAGTCATTGCGGGGAAGAAGCATGGACCGGAGGTCCATCGCCTCCTGGATGGTGTAGTTGGAAGGCGCAGAGCGCATGTAGTCCTTCGACAAACGGATGTCGAGCACTCGCAAGCGGCCGATATATTGCTGGATGTCAGCGAATAAAAAGGCGAGTTTCTTGGTCTGAAGTGTCAGCGTCACGTCTGCACGGATGATGTTGGAGTGGATATTGTAGGTGTTGTCCTCCGTCATCAAACCCGATGGCATGTCGATGCTGATCACCCGGCAGGGCGACTGGTTGATGTATTTCACCAAGGAGGCGAAACCGCTCTCCAAGGGCTTTTTCAGACCTGTGCCAAACAGTCCGTCAATCACCACTGTGCTGCTGGTGAGCTGAGGCGGGTCGAATTCACGCGTGACTTCCACAAACTGGCGGATACGGTCGCAGGACATGGCTCGCTGCTTGTTCTCCTGGCAGTCTTCCGACAGCTTGTTGCTGGTGTTGAAAAGATATACGCTGACCTGATATCCCTTTTCTGCAAGCATGCGCGAGACGGCAAGGGCATCGCCGCCGTTGTTGCCTGGACCGGCGAACACTACAATGGGGGTGGCTGTTGTGCACTCATCTGCTATGGCAAGGCTCAATGCCTTGGCTGCACGCTCCATCAGGTCTATCGACTTGATGGGTTCATGCTCTATCGTGTATTTGTCGAGCTCTTTGAGCTGATCGTTGGTAAAAATCTTCATACGGCGCAAAATTACAAAAATTATATCAACTCATGAACATACTTTGCCATATTTTTACTAAATTTGCAAAAAATCAAAAAACAGACTCATGGATATCATACAAGTAATTGACAAGAAATTCACCGTAACAATCCCCGAAAAGGAGATCCTGGAAAGGGTGGATAAGGTGGCACAGCAAATCAATAAGGATATGGCAGGAAAGAACCCTTTGTTCCTCGCCGTTCTCAATGGTTCGTTCATCTTCGCTGCCGATCTCATGAGGAGGATCACCATCCCATCGGAGATTTCTTTTGTAAAGCTGGCTTCCTACCAGGGCACCACCTCGACAGGGAAGGTCACGGAGGTGATCGGCATCAATGAGAGCCTTGCAGGCCGGACGGTCATTATCCTGGAGGATATCGTGGAGTCGGGTCTCACCATCAAGAGAATGATGGAGACTCTCGGCACCCGCAATCCTGAGTCGGTGCATGTCTGCACGCTGCTGCTCAAGCCCGACAAACTGAAGGAGGACCTCAATATAGAATATGTGGCATTGAGAATCCCCAATGACTTCATCCTCGGATACGGACTTGACTACAATCAGCAAGGACGAAACCTGAGGGATATTTATACACTGGTGACAGAAGATAAACCTACTAATATAAATGAGAAAATGAGAAATATAGTTATTTTTGGAGCTCCAGGATCCGGAAAGGGTACGCAGAGCGACCTGATCATTGAGAAATACGGCCTTAACCACATTTCCACCGGTGACGTGCTCAGAGGCGAGATCCGGAACGGAACCGAACTGGGAAAGATTGCCAAGCAGTATATTGATGACGGCATGCTGGTACCTGATTCACTGATTGTCGATATGCTCGCCAAGGTCTATGATAGTTTTGGAAAATCCCATAAAGGTGTCATCTTTGATGGTTTCCCGCGCACGGTCAACCAGGCAGAAGCCCTCAAGACCATGCTGGCCGAGAGAGGACATCAGGTGGCAGCGATGATCGAACTTGACGTGCCTGAGGAGGAACTCATGACCAGGCTCATCAAGAGAGGCGAGGAGAGCGGCAGGAGCGATGACAACGAGGAAACCATCAAAAAGCGCCTCGATGTCTATCACAACCAGACATCTCCGCTCATTGAGTGGTATCAGAACGAAGGCATCAGGCATCAGATCAACGGACTGGGAGCACTTGACCGGATCTTCGCCGACATCTGCCAAGTGGTGGACAACCTGTAGGAGATGGAATCAAACTTCGTTGACTATGTGAAAATCTGCTGCCGTTCGGGTAAGGGCGGCAGGGGGTCCATGCATCTCCGACATGTTAAATACCAGCCTAACGGAGGTCCTGACGGGGGAGATGGCGGCGACGGTGGAAGTGTTTTCCTCAGGGGAAACCACAATTACTGGACGCTGCTGCACCTCAAATACCAAAGGCATATCTTCGCGCAGCATGGTGGGAACGGCGGACGTGACAAGTGTCATGGCACGAAAGGAAAGGATGAGTACATCGATGTGCCGTGTGGTACGGTGGTGTATGACGCCGAGACGGGAAAATACATCTGTGATGTGTCCTACGACGGACAGGTGGTGTGCCTGCTCAAGGGTGGGCGCGGCGGTCTGGGTAATTTCCAGTTCAGGTCGGCCACCAACCAGGCTCCGCGCTATGCCCAGCCGGGAGAACCCATGCAGGAGAAGACCATCATCCTGGAATTGAAACTGCTGGCCGACGTGGGTCTTGTGGGCTTCCCCAATGCCGGGAAATCCACATTGCTGTCCTCCCTGTCGAGTGCCAGACCCAAAATCGCCAATTATCCTTTTACCACCTTGGAACCTTCATTGGGCATCGTGGGCTATCATGACAAGCAGTCGTTTGTCATGGCCGACATCCCAGGAATCATTGAGGGCGCCAGTGAGGGAAAGGGCCTCGGACTGAGGTTCCTCAGGCACATCGAGCGCAATTCGCTGCTCCTTTTCATGGTTCCGGGCGACACCGATGACATCAAGCATGAATATGAGGTGCTGCTGCATGAATTGGAGAATTTTAATCCGGAGATGCTGGACAAGCACCGGGTGCTCGCAGTCACCAAATGTGACTTGCTTGACGAGGAACTGATTGACATGCTGAGAGATACTTTGCCGGATGGCGTTCAGACGGTGTTTATCTCCTCAGTCACTGGCATGGGACTGGAGGATTTGAAAAATGTGCTTTGGACCGAACTCAACAGCGAGAGCAACAAATTGCAGAACATCACGGCTGAGGATACGCTTGTGCACCGCGACAAGGACCTCGGAAGGCTGCAACTGGAAATGGCTGAAGAGGGTGAGGACGAGATAATCGAGTTCGTTGATGACGATATGGTGGAGGACCTCGATGACTTCGAATACGAAGAGGAGGAACCATGACGCCTTTGTTGCATGAATATGATATTGCCAAAGGAGTGGTTGCCTTTAGTTCCACACGCAGGGGCGGTGTGAGCTTAGGCCACTATGGTGAGTTCAACATCAACGAATATTGTGGTGACGATGCAGCCCATACAGCGGCCAACAGGATGGCGCTGTGTGGGTTGCTGCGTGTTCAGCCCGACCATCTGGTCTTTCCTCATCAGACCCATGGAGATGTCGTGATAAAGGTGGACGGTCAATGGCTTGACTCTTTGAGCCCTGCTGAGAAACGGGGCAGTTTGGAGGGTGTCGATGCCTTGATGACCAATCTCTATGATGTGTGCGTGGGCGTATCGACAGCAGATTGCATCCCTGTGCTGCTCTATGATGAGGCTCATCATGCCTGTTGTGCTGTTCATGCTGGTTGGAGGGGTACTGTGAGGAAAATCTCTCGAAAGGCGGTGGAGGCGATGGCCGTGTCTTATGGATCGAAGCCCGAACAGCTCAAGGCCGTCATCGGTCCTGGCATCTCGCTTCTTCATTTTGAGGTCGGCGACGAGGTGTATGAGCAGTTTTCCAAGGCAGGGTTTGATATGCAGTTGATTTCTCGGAAGTATGAGAAATGGCATATCGACCTCTGGGAAGCCAACCGCCAGCTGCTGTTGGCAGCGGGTATGAGGGAAGAGCTGATTCAGGTGTCTGGTATCTGCACTTACGATAGGGTGGAGGAGTTCTTCTCAGCCCGGCGGCTCGGTATCCTTTCCGGGCGTATTTTCACGGCGATTATGATGAGGGGTGATGGGCGTGAGGTATAAGAGTGACGGAAGAGTGCTGGGGATGCTCGCGCTTTTGGCGACGTGTGTGCTCTTTTTCATCTCCAATGACTCTTATGCCCATGACTTGTTCAACAAGGCTGACTCGGCATGGTTTTTCATCTGTGGAAAGGCATGGATGAACGGATTGGTGCCCTATGTCGATTTCGCTGATTCCAAGGGACCCTTGCTGTGGCTCATATATGGGGTGGGCTACCTTCTCAGCCGCCAGGATTTCATCGGGGTCTTTTGGCTCTCTTGTGGATGCTATGCGGCCACCCTCTATGTGGCCTTCCTCACGGCAGAATTGTTGACAGCCGACCGTCGGAAAGCTTTTCTCACGGCAGTCGTGATGCTGCTTTTTTTCTTTTTCCCGGCCATTCACAATGAGGTGCGGTGCGAGGATTTCGCCTCATTGTTTGTCATGCTGGCTGTTTATAAGGCTTGTTGCCTCTCTTTCGGGCGACGTGGACATCGTATCCGGCGGTGGATGGTCCTGGGTTTCTGTTTGGGTGCGGTGGCGATGATGAAGTTCAGCATCGCTTTGTTGCCAGCCTTGGCGATGGCTGCGGCTGCCAGTGGCCGGCTCAGGCACCGCACGAGCAGGAAATGGTCTCTCCTCGCTGTCTTGGGAGGTATGGCCGTTGCCGTGCTGCCGTTCTTTGCCTATTTCTGGGCCAAGGGGGCATTGGATAGTTTTATCCATGAGTATTTCATCAACACTGTGCGTATCACACCGGTGGGTCTCAAACCTTATTATTTCTCGGCCCTCATGCCGCTGATGGTCGTGCCTTTGGCTTTATTGGCGAGGCGGATTCACATGCCTATTGCCAGGAAAATAGATGTCGTCCTTGTTGCAGGGGTGGTCATCTTGACGGTTCTGTCCAATCTGTGGATACACGACCTCCGCCATCCCGAATATGGGGATTTCTTCACACAGGACAATGTAGGAAGACGGGAGTTCTATGACTACGAATATGTCATCTCACAGATCAACAAACCGAGAATCGTGAGCATGGGCGGGTACATGGGACTTGGTACGACGTGCGAGGCTTTGCCTGCTTGCCGGTATTGGGCGAGACAGAGCGGAGCCACCGAGGAAATGCTGGCCATGCAAGTGGAATGTTGCCGTAGAATGGAAGCCGATTTTGTCATCGTCCACACCGACCTTCCTGAGATGATGGTGGAGATGAGGAAGATAGGATACCATGAGCTGGACAGGTCAACACAGTGGTATCCGTTTGTCTTATACAGCAAACGGCAGCTCTCGCTGCCGTCCGCTGGATATCATAAGTCAAACAAGGATGTCTTGCTGAAAAAGTGATCAGCCTTTTTTGCGATTGGCCCGCTGTTCGCGGTATTTGGCTTTCTGACGGGCACTGCCGCTGCCATGGGCTCCGGTGATGTAGCCTTTCTTCTTGGCCTTGGTCCTGACTTTGTCGTCGGAGCTGTCTTTGCTCTTGTTGCCGCGGCCCCAGACAATGCCTCCCTGGATGATGGCGTCGATGTCGTCTCCTTTGCTCATGGTCGTAGGGATCAATGGTGGAACAGTCTGACACCGGTAAAGGCCATGGCAATGCCATACTTGTCACAGGTGGAGATCACATGGTCGTCACGCACTGATCCTCCAGCCTGGGCGATGAACTCCACGCCGCTCTTATGGGCACGCTCGATGTTGTCGCCGAAGGGGAAGAAGGCATCGCTTCCCAAAGCCACCTTCGTGTTTTGAGCAATCCATGCTTTTTTCTCTTCGAGGGTCAGCACCTCGGGCTTCTCGGTGAAGAACTGCTGCCAGATGCCGTCGCTGAGCACATCGTCATGGTCTTCGCTGATATAGACATCGATCGTGTTGTCGCGGTCGGCGCGGCGGATGCCGGGCACGAAGGGGAGGTTCATCACCTTCGGATGCTGGCGGAGCCACCAGATGTCAGCTTTGTTGCCGGCAAGCCGTGTGCAGTGGATGCGGCTCTGCTGACCGGCACCGATGCCGATGGCCTGGCCGTCCTTCACGTAGCATACGCTGTTGCTCTGGGTGTATTTCAGTGTGATGAGTGCGATGATGAGGTCGCGGCGTGCTTCTGCCGTAAAGGTCTTGCACTGGGTGGGGATGTTCTCAAAGAGTGCGGGGTCGTCAAGTTTGATTTCATTGCGGCCTTGCTCGAACGTGATGCCGAACACCTGTTTGCGCTCGATGGGGTCGGGCACGTAATCCGGGTTGATGCGGATGACGTTGTAGGTACCCTTGCGCTTTGCACGGAGGATGTCAAGAGCCTCAGGGGTATAGTCGGGGGCAATCACGCCGTCGGAAACCTCGCGCTTCAGGAGCGTGGCGGTCATGGCATCGCAGGTGTCGCTCAGAGCCACGAAATCGCCGTAGCTGCTCATACGGTCAGCACCGCGGGCACGGGCGTAGGCGCAGGCGATGGGAGACAACTCGCCAAGGTCATCGACGAAATAGATTTTGCGGAGGGTGTCGCTCAAAGGGAGGGCGACGGCCGCTCCTGCAGGAGATACATGCTTGAAACTGGCGGCTGAGGGCAGACCGGTGGCAGCCTTCAGTTCTTTGACCAACTGCCAGCTGTTGAGGGCGTCGAGGAAGTTGATGTAGCCGGGACGGCCGTTGAGCACCTCAAGGGGCAGTTCTCCTTCCGTCATGAAGATGCGGGATGGTTTCTGGTTGGGATTGCAACCGTATTTCAATGCTAATTCTTTCATTGTATATGGGGATTTTAGGATTGATGACATAAACAAAAAAGAGGTTTCTGCATACGAAACCCCTTATTGCATTCGTTGGATTAAGCCTTGGTGGCAGACCACTTCTCCTTGATGCGAGCTTTCTTACCAGTGAGCTTGCGGAGATAGTAGAGCTTGGCACGGCGCACTTTACCACGCTTGTTCACCTCGATGCTGTCGATGTTGGGTGACTCAATGGGGAAAATACGCTCCACACCCACGGTGCCCGACATCTTGCGGACAGTGAAACGCTTCTTGTCTCCATGACCGGAGATGCGGATCACGACACCACGGTAGAGCTGGATACGCTCTTTGTTACCCTCGATGATCTTGTAGGCCACCGTCACGGTGTCACCAGGATGAAACTCATCGAATTTCTTGCCTGCGGCCTTTGCCTGCTCGGCAACATTAGTTGCAAATGCTTGTTCAGCAACTTTGATTAAATCCATTTTGATTGATGATTAATGTGATTGTCCCACTACGCAACATAACGAGGCAACTCTTCTTCCTGTCATCGGTTACGCAGAAAAGCGGTGCAAAGTTACTACTTTTTTTTCTATTAGAACGACTCTGCCCCGTTTTTTTTCGGATTTATGCCGATTTCAAGGCATTTAAGGCTTGTTATCTCGTTTTTTTTGTGTATTTTCGCAAAAACTTTATGAGAATGATGAGAAAAAAAGGGATTATCATGTCGCTGACAGCCTTGATGTTGGCCATGTCGGCGTGTACGACGCACTATCAAGTGTCGGGAGTCAGTCGCACGCGGCTGCTCATAGACCGTGCGTACGACGGTAGAATCGATGATGCGACAGCTCGCTTCATGCAGCCGTTCACCATGAAAGTGGATAGTCTGGTGTCACCTGTGGTGGGAAAGGCGGCCATGCCCCTTGAAACCTTCAGGCCGGAAAGTCCTCTGAGCAACTTGATGGCTGATGTGCTGGTCTGGTCGGGGAAGGATTATGGGGAGAAACCGGATTTCGGAGTGTATAACATCGGTGGTATAAGGGCCTCCCTTGCCAAGGGGGATATCCGGATCGGAGATATCTTCGACGTGGCTCCCTTTGAGAACAAAGTCTGCTTCGTGACACTTACGGGAGAGAAGGTGACCGAACTGCTCGGGCAGATCGCCGGAAGAGGTGGTGAAGGCATCAGCAAGGAGGTGCGCATCGTGATGACAAAGGACAAGAAACTCAAGCGTGCCACTCTCCAAGGGAAGGAGATTATCCCCACGGAGAAATACCGCATTGCTACGGTTGACTATGTCTCTCATGGAAATGACGGCATGCCGGCCTTCAAAAGTTCTATGGACAGGAACGAACTCACCGAGGAGAAGGATCTCACCCGGATGGTGCTGATGCGGTATGTCAAGGAGTGTACTGCTAATGGAAAGATGCTGGAAAGCAAAGTGGAAGGAAGAATTATAGTGGAGGAATAGTCATGAAAACTAAATATTTGATTCTCGTATGGATATGCATGGCCGTTTCTGTTTCCATGCAAGCTCAGGACAAACAGTTGGTGATCCTGCATACCAACGACACCCATAGTACCATCATGCCGCTCAATGCGAACCTCGCCGACAAAGAGGTGGCTGGAAGGGGTGGCTTCATCAGAAGACTGGATTTTCTTAGGCAACAGCGTTTGCAGAATCCAGACTTGCTGTATTTCGACAGCGGCGATTTCTCACAGGGCTCTTCTTATTACACCATGTTTAAAGGTGATGTTGAAATCGGCCTGATGAACAAAATGGGCATTGACGCGGCTACCATCGGCAACCATGAGTTTGACTTCGGTATGGAGAATATGGCCCGCCTTTTCAAAATGGCTAATTTCCCTGTCGTTTGTGCCAATTATGATTTTGCAGGAACTCCTCTTGAGGGTGTGGTGAAACCGTATGTCATCCTCAAACGGAAAGGGGTTAAGATCGGTGTGTTTGGACTCTCTCCCGAACTGGATGGACTGGTCGAGAAACACAATTCGGAGGGCGTGACCTACCTCGATCCAGTGAAAAAGGCTTTGGAGGTGGCCACTTTCCTCAAAGAAAAGAAAAAATGTGATTTCATCATCTGTGTCTCACATCTGGGGTGGGGAACCGGTCCGGCCAATGACCAGGCCATGATCGCAGGTTCCCGGTATATCGACCTCGTACTCGGCGGGCATTCCCATACGTATTTCACCCAACTGGAATATGTGAAGAACCTGGATGGTCAACAGGTGCCTGTTGACCAAAACGGCAAGCATGGCATCTGGATCGGGAAAATGACGGTCGATCTGAAGAAGAAATAAGCGTAATACGTCAGAAGATATCAACAAGAAAGGGTGTGCCGGAGCACACCCTTTTCCTGTTTTTCAAATCGTCAATAGATGATTATGGAAGGCTGATAGCCTCATTGGGGCAAACATCTGCACAAGTTCCACACTCAGTGCAAAGGTCGGGGTCAATCTTATAGATGTCGCCCTCAGAAATAGCCTCAGACGGGCATTCGCTGATACATGTGCCACATGCAATGCAGTCTTCACTAATTACGTAAGCCATAGTACTACTTATTTTATTGTTAATAATGTTTGTGTCTAAAAGAGTATACCTACTTTTATTGGCTGCAAATTTACATTTTATTTTTGAAATACCTAAAAATGGGGGGCTTTTTTTTCATTATTTATAATTATTCAAAATAAGAAAGCAGACAATAAGAAAGCAGAATAATCGTTATTATAGTAGAAATAGAGTTAAGATATGGACAGACGAGCATTGTGCTTGATATATGCGCTGTTTTTGGTTTTATCAGTAAATGCACAGGAAAGGAAGGTGGAGAATCGGCCTTATGTCGATTTGCGCCACTTTCATTTTGGTGTGCATGTCGGCACGCATTTGCAGGACATTGAGTTTGTGAATGTGGGTCCGCAGATGATTGAGCAGGAGGATGGGTCATACGTGGAGAAACTGATCTCCTGTGACCAGGACCGCTGGGATCCGGGTTTCAATGTGGGTGTCCTTGGTGAACTGCGTCTGAGCACTCATTTCCAGTTTCGCATAGCTCCTACCATGTATTTCGGCACGCGCCATCTCACGTTTGTCAACCATACCGATGAGAAGTTGGTGGATGAGCATCAGGAACTCAAGACGGCTTATATCTCCACGGCGCTGGACTTGATTTTCGCTGCTCCACGGTTCAATAACCACCGTCCGTATCTGGTGGCTGGTCTCAACCCGATGATCAATCTCTCGGGCCGCGATAATGATTTCCTGAAACTGAAAAGGACGGATCTCTTTCTGGAACTGGGTGCGGGATGCGACTTGTATTTGCCCTTCTTCAAACTTCGTCCAGAACTGAAGTTCATGTTCAGCTTGGGCAATAAACTCGACATGGATCATGTCAATCATCTCAAAAACCGCAACATGATCATGTACACCAATTCTGTCAAAAAGGCTTCCACCAAGATGTTTGTACTGACATTCTATTTTGAATGACGGTTATATTCCCAAACAGGAAAAGCCCCGAAGGAGTGACTTGGCTGTCGTCCCTTCGGGGCTTTTAGGATAGTGATGAAGCACCCATGCGCTTCATCACTACGAATGGTCTTTATTCAGTGGCTTCCTCAGCAGGAGCATCCAGGCCAAGAGCCTTCTTGGCGATGCTGTTGTTGGGATCCAACTGGATGACGGTCTCATAGAATGGCTTGGCGGTGTCCAGGTCATTCTTGCTGGCCCAGTAGATGTAGCCCACCTCGCTGCATGCGTTGAGCAGGTAGCCTTTCTCATCCTCGTCGAGATCGCCTTTTGCCTTCAGGTCGTTGATAAGACCAGTCAGATATCCGATAGCCTCATCATCTTTCTCGCAGACGTATGCCTGATGACCTTTCTGGAATTTCACAAAGTTGGCGGTGTGGGGATATTTGGCGGCCAGGTTGTCATACACACCCATGGCTTTCAGCCAGTTGGCATCCTTATCCTCTCCGTTCTTCACCTTGTCAATATAGATGCTGGCAAGCTTGCTGAACTCTGATGGTTTGGCATCGGGGTTCTTGTCAAGGTACATGATGCTGTACTCCAGAGCTTTGTCGGTATTGCCAAGAGCGGTATATGATTCTGAGATCGACTGCAGGTTCTTGAAGTCGGTGCCGTCCATGGAGAAGGATTTCAGGAACATCTCGATGGCTTTCTCATGCTGTCCAGCTCCTGCCAGAGCACGGGCATAGTAGTTGAAGTCGCCGGAGTTCTTCTCTGCGTCGCTGGAGATCAGTTTCTCAGCAAAAGAGATACCGTCGGCCCAGTCCTTGCCGAGCACACCGTTGATCATGGCCAGACGGGTGAAGGCTGAGTTGGAGGGGAAGCGGCTGGCAGCGGTCTTGGCCACTTCGAGACCCTTCTTGAAGTCGTTCACAGAGAGGGCAGCCAGAGCATACTCACCCAGACGTGACTCTGCCATGTTGCTGATATTGGCCTTGTTGAAATACTCCATGGCTTTCTCGTAGTTGCCGGAGGTATAGAATACGTGAGCGGTCTCTGTGTCGATAGGGAAGTCGGGCACGTTCTTACGGAGTTCATTGAGAGCACGCTCTGCCTCCGACGGACTGCGCTTGCGGTAAACGTTGGCATAGCTCATGTAACCGTTGGGGTTCTTCGGGTCAAGGGTCATAGCCTGCTGATACCACATGGCTGCATTGCCACCATCATCCTTCAGAGCTTCAACATCACCTTTCAGGATGTAGGCGTCGCCGAAATTCTTGTTCTTCTTGATGGCCAGGTCAGCGCATTCGATGGCCTTGTCATAGTTCTTGCTGGTGAGGTAGGCGTTGCCTAATGCCACCATGGCCTCAGGGTTCTTCTTGTAGGTCTTGAGGAAGTCCTTCACCAATTGCTTGGCAGCACCAGTGGCTTGAGGATCGTCTTTCAATGCTTTGGAAACGGTTCCGATGACTGAGGAGTAATCTGCCTGAGCCATAACGGGAGTAGAGAGTCCGAAGACAAACGCTCCCATGATAAGATATTTTACTGCTTTCATAATCGGTTTGTTTTTTCTGTTGTTACATGTTTGTTGTCAATTCGTTTGATGGATTTATGTTTCTAAGGTTTAAACCTTTTTATTTCTTTATGTTAACTTTTTTAAGGGTGATGTCGCCTCTGTAGGGGAGAAGGCCGGTTTTCAGCACGATGAGCTGGCCGACTGGACTCGTCACGTAATTGGCGAAACTCCACGGGAGTGCGCGCTGCGGGTCCACACAGATGGCGTAAATCGTCCTTGCAAAGGGGTAGCGGCCATCAAGCAGATAGGCTTGGTAGGGCTTCCAGCTGTTGCTGGGGGTGGCTTCGTCTTTCACCGAAACCGACATGACGCGGATATTCTTGATGAAGGTCAGATTGGTGCTGTCACGCTTGTCATTGAGCCAGTTTGACCCGATGACACCAATCGCATTGGGGGTGTCGTGCACGTAGTCGATCACGTCTGCACTGGTCTTGGCGGCGGTGATGTGAGGATTGTCAATCGGTTTGCCGTCAAGGATGGAATCGACAACATAATGAAGGGTGGCCGACTGGTTGTTGTCGAACACGACTTCAAAGTCACCGAGTTTGGAGTTCTTGTACACCTCGTTCCACTTCGTCACCTCACCTTGGAGGATGCGCTTGAAGTCTTTCACGCTGATACAAGTGTCGTTGTTGTTGGGATTGACGATGATGGCAAGTCCGTCATAGCCGATGGGGAACACCGAGGGGAGTTGCTTTTTCGTTTTCAAGTAGGCCACCTCACTGTCCTTCAGCGGACGGGAAGTGAAGAACAGACAGGTCTTCATCTCCTTGATGAGGTTGAAACCATCATTCTCATTGGTGTAAATCGGATTGAGCTTTGCCTTGGGGTATTTGAACTGGAACTGGTCGATCAGCTCTCCGATTACAGGACTGAAACTCTCATCTGCCGCAAATGAAATCTCACCGGAAGTGGGGGTGTCGGTGCGGCCGCCGCGCTTGTCGTTGTTGTCGCAGGAGGCAATGGCAAAACCGGTCAGCAAAAGACCAAGGAAGGCATAATTAAGATATTTTTTCATTGTCGCTTTAGATTAGAGTCGGATTCGTTTTATAAAACATAGTCAGGGGCGACCGTAATCGCCCCTGACAGGTTATCGGTTCTACAATGTGTCGTTGCAGAAATAAGTTCCATGCATGGTTACTGAAGCTTGAAGGTCACAGGAAGATTGTACTTCACACGCACTGCCTGACCGTTCTGCTTACCAGGTACCCACTTCGGCATAGCCTTGGTCACACGCACGGCCTCCTTGTCGAGTGACGGGTCAACGCCACGTACCACCTGTACGTTGCTGATTGAACCATCGGGCTCAACGACGAATGACACGACGACACGGCCCTGGATACCGTTCTCCTCAGCTACTGGAGGATAGTGGATATTGCTGCTCAGCCATGACAAGAGAGCGGATTGTCCACCGGGGAAGGATGGTTGCTGCTCCACCACGTCGAAGATCTTCTGGGTCACTTCTTGCTTGACCTCCTGCTTCGGCTCTTCAATCTGAACCTTCTCTACCACGTCGGTACGAGCGGCCTCAATGGTACGGTCCTTGGTACCCTCCTGGTCTTTCACACCCACGGCCGTGTTGGCATCCAACTGGTCCATCTGCTTCATCTGGTTGTCCTCTTTCACGAGTTCATCCTTCTTGATGACAGGGGCGGTAAACTTCTGGGTCTCACGAACCTGAGGAATCTCCTTCTTAGGCTCAAACTTCGGTTTCTCAATCTTTTTCTCTTCTTTCTTCTTCTCTTTCTCAGCTTGTTCCTGAAGCTTTGAAAGCTCAAGTTGTTCCATGTAAGCTTGACGCTCTGCGGCACGCTTGTCGGCCTCAATCTTGTAGATCAGATAGCCGCCAACCACGATAGCAGCTGCCAAGAGAATAGCCAGAGCGAGCAGGTTACGCTTGGATGTGCCCTTGCGCAACTGGTAAGCTCCGTATTCCTTGTTCTTGTCTTGGAACACCAGGTCGATCCATTTAGGATCATATAGATCTATTTTTGACATAGTTTCTTGCTGTTTTTAAGTTCATCAATTACATCTTCACACCTTTCTTCTCGAGAAGTTTCTCGTCGTCAGGAGTGATCTTGTCGATGACGTATGTTCCAATACTCAGAATCTGCATTTCGTCGAGTGCGTCAACCATGTTCTTGTAAGAAGCATTGTCGGTGGGTTTGATCACAATGGTCAGGGTCGGAATCTTGCCGGTCTCCAGCTCACCGCCTTTCAGCTTGCTCAGCTTAGCGGCAAATGTGCTGTCGGTGTAGTTCTTCGGATTCTTCTGCCTGTCCATGTTCAACTCCTTCACGGCCAACTCGATTCGCTTCACAGGCTTGGTGCCGTCTTCCACTGCGTGCTCGCGGAGCACGTTGCGGATGCCGTCGTTGCCCCATGTGGTCTCTTTCACCCAGTCGGGGTTGTTGTACTCGGGCTCACCTTCTGCATAGTAAATCTTGTTGTCTGCAGCCACGTAGAGCGTCACGGTCTGCGAAGCCTTGGCTTCGTTCTTCATCGTTTCGTCCTGATTCTCGTCATTACTCGGCATGGTCAGCTCCATGGTCTGGGGCTTGCTAAGCGTCGTACAAAGCATGAAGAACGTGATGAGAAGCATCAGCATATCCACCATGGGCGTAAAGTCCACGCGGACATTCATCTTTTTCTGTTTGCTTTCTTTTTTCTTTGCCATTAGTCGCCCTCCGATGTTTTAAGGTTAGTGATCATGTAGTAATGGCTCTCATCCATGTCTTGAAGCTCGCTCATGACCTTCTTGACAGTCTTGTAGGGGGTAGATGCGTCAGCCTTCAGAGCCAGCTTGATGTTCTCATTGACGTTACGGGCAGCGTCAACCCACATCTGGAACTCGCTCATGCCGCCGTCAATACTGTCGAGGGGGATACCCTTTGTGGGCAGTACCTTCTGGCGCTGGTCTGTGGACATCATCAAATATGATTTCATCTCTGACAGAGGAACACCGAAGGTTCCCTCACGTGTGAATACGTCGAGCAGCGCAGCGCTGGCATCGGGCATCACGGCCTGCAGAGTGCTTCCCAATTGGTCTGTGTTATCGATGCTCATGAACACCTGACCCTCGCCCGTCGGGTTGCCGGCGGCATCCTTCTCGGGATTCACAAGGATGGTCAGGACTCCGTTCTCAGGCACCTTGATCTCGGAGACGGATCCCGGCACGTTGACCTTCACTGGCTCGTTCTTGACGAACGTTGAAGTCAGCATGAAGAAGGTCAGAAGCAGGGTCATCACGTCCGACATCGGCGTCATATCGATCCAGACATCACTTTTCTTAACTTTTACTTTACCCATAGCGATAAATTTTTAAAGGGTTAGCAAAAATTAAGCCTCTTCTGTATGGGTTGCTTCGTATGTCTGAGCAATTGAATAACCTACCTCGTCGAGGGCGAAAGTCAATTTGTCCACCTTGTTGGTGAAATAGTTGTAAGACACAACGGCGCACCAAGATGTACCGATACCGAAGGCGGTATTGATAAGGGCCTCAGAAATACCAGCGGAAAGTTTTGCGGAGTCAGCACCACCACCAGCTGCCAGAGCGGAGAACGACTTGATCATACCGACCACAGTTCCGAGAAGTCCGGTAAGTGTACCCAGTGTAACGAGGGTTGCGATGATCGGGAGGTTCATGGTCAGAGTCGGCATCTCAAGCTGTGAGGCCTCCTCGTGAGCCTGCTGGATCTTGGCGATCTTCTGTGCCTTCTTGATACCAGCTGTGTTCTCCATTTCCTTGTAAGCGTTCAGAGAAGCGGAAACAACGTTGGCCACAGAACCCTTCTGTGCGTTGCAGAGCTGCTGTGCTTTTGCGAAGTCATTGGCATTGAGAGCAGCCTTGATGTTGGCAACGAATTTGGGAAGAGCACCCTTACCGAAAGCGGTGCGGAGGGCCAGCCAGCGCTCGATAGACATGGCGAGCACGGTGAGCAACAGGGTGTGGATGACAGGCACGATGATACCACCCTTGAAGATGGTTCCCCATACGTCAACCGGAGTTTCCTTGGTCTCGTCAGCGAAGTGTGATACATTTCCGAACCAAGTGAAGAACAGGGTGAATGCAATGATGGCGCACACTACGATGATCCAGAATGCACCTCTTACTCCTGTGAAGCCCTCAGATTTTTTAGCGGGGGCTGCTGCTTTTGTTGAATTTGCCATAATTTTTTAATTTGTTGATTTAAGTTATTAATAAATTTAAGTTATACAAATCTCGATTTAATGTTAAAATAGGTCGATATCCATATAAACGCAGTAGCTTGGCGAATAACATCGCAAAGATAATAATTTAGATGAAATATATTGGCCGATTAATATTTTTTAACAAATTTTTTGCGCTCACTGCAGTGCTGAAAGGGCTTTGCGGATGCGGCTGAGGGCCTCTCTGATGTTGTCATCGCTGGTGGCGTAGCTCATGCGGAAGCATTCGGGGTCGCCGAAAGCATCACCGCCGACAGTGGCCACATGGGCCTCTTCCAAAAGATAGAGGGCCAGTTCGGTGGAGTTGCTGATGACCTTGCCTTGGTGGCTTTTGCCGAAGAAACTGCTGCATTTGGGGAAGAGGTAGAAGGCTCCCTCCGGGACGTTGACTTCGAGTCCGGGGATTTCCTTGGCGAGCGACACGATGAGGTCGCGCCGGCGCTCAAAGGCTTGCCGCATCTCCTCCACGCATGCCTGTGACTGGGTGTAGGCGGCCTCGGCGGCTTTCTGGCTCACCGAGCACGGACCGCTTGTGTATTGTCCTTGTAGCTTGTTGCACCCTTTCACGATCCATTCCGGACCAGCCATATAGCCGATGCGCCAACCTGTCATGGCATAAGCTTTTGACACGCCATTGATGATGATGGCGCGTTCTTTCATGCCGTCAAACTGTGCGATGCTCTCATGGTGGCCGGTGTAGTTGATGTGCTCATAGATTTCGTCGGCGATGACGAAAAGGTCTTCGTGGGCCAGGATGACCTCAGCGAGTGAGCGCAGTTCTTCTTTGGAATAGACGCTTCCCGTGGGGTTGCTGGGCGAACAGAGGATGAGCATTTTGGTCTTGGGGGTGATGGCTGCCTCCAATTGCTGGGCGGTCATCTTGAAATCTTGTTCGAATCCGGTGCTGACGATGACGGGTGTTCCTCCGGCGAGTTTCACCATCTGGGGATAACTCACCCAATAGGGGGCGGGGATGATGACTTCGTCGCCGTCATCGACGAGGGCAAGCACGGCATTGCAGACCGACTGCTTGGCTCCGTTTGACACGAGAATCTCGCTGATACTGTAGTCCAGCCCGTTTTCTACATTAAGCTTCCTCGCGATGGCTTTGCGCAGTTCGGGATAGCCTGGCACGGGAGAGTACTTGGAGTAGTTGTCGTCGATAGCCTGTTTGGCGCTCTCCTTGATATCCTCTGGAGTGTTGAAGTCGGGTTCGCCGACACTGAGATTGATCACGTCAATGCCCTGGGCTCTCATTTCGCTGCTTTTCTGCGACATCACCAGAGTGGCTGATGGTGCAAGCCGGTTGAGGCGTTCTGATAGTTTTGCCATATAATTCGGTCAGTCTTACAATTCCATGCAAAGGTAGTGCAATCTGCGAGCACTACAAAATAAAAAGTTGGTTTTTTATTGCCATTTGGATACCATTTCCCGTTTTTTCGCGAAAAAAGGTTGCCTGGTCTTGTTTTTTTGCGATGGACGGGAGCTGTTTTGAGGCAGTCCGGGAACTTTGGCTCAGGAAACTGAAGACAGGTCACAGATGGAGCAGGTGTCCCATGCGCTCTTTTTTGGTCTTCAAGTAGTTGATGTTAAACTCATTTGGAGTGGTCTCGATGGGGACATTCTCCACTATTTCCAGTCCGTAGGCTTCCAGTCCGACCCGCTTCACTGGGTTGTTGGTGAGCAGGCGCATCTTGTGGATGCCAAGATGGCGGAGCATCTGTGCGCCGCAGCCGTAGTCGCGCTCATCGGGCTTGAACCCCAGGTGGGTATTGGCGTCCACGGTGTCATATCCTTGCTCCTGCAGTTTGTAGGCGGCAATCTTGTTCATCAGTCCGATGCCGCGGCCTTCCTGCTGCATATAGACCAGCACGCCTTTTCCTTCCTTCTCTATCATTTCCAGCGACTTGTGAAGCTGCTCTCCGCAGTCGCATCTCAGACTGCCGATGATGTCGCCGGTGCAGCATGAGGAGTGCACCCTCACCATCACGGGTTCGTCTTCGTCCCAACTGCCTTTCTTCAGGGCGAAATGTTCCAACCCGTTGCTTTTCTGTCTGAAGGGGATCAGTTTGAAGTGCCCATACATGGTGGGCATGTCCACCTCACTGCCCACCTCGATGAGAGAGTCGCGCTGGAGACGGTAGGCGATCATGTCATGGATGGTGATGATCTTGATGTCAAAGTCCTTGGCAAACTGCTGCAGTTGCGGCATACGAGCCATCGTGCCGTCCTCGTTCATGATTTCCATCAGAGCCCCGGCAGGGTAGAGTCCGGCGAGCAGGCACAGGTCGATGGTGGCCTCGGTGTGGCCGCTGCGGCGCAGCACGCCGTGGTCTTGGGCATAGAGGGGGTTGATATGGCCGGGCCTGCCAAAGGTGGCCGGTGTCGATGAGGGGTCGGCGAGGGCCTTGATCGTGGCGGCGCGGTCATGTGCGCTCACGCCGGTGGAGCATCCTTCGATCTTGTCGATGGTGACGGTGAAAGGTGTGCCCAGCAGCGAGGTGTTCTCCGAAACCTGCCGCGGCAGGTCAAGTTCCTTGCATCTGGATATGGTGATGGGTGCGCACAGCAGTCCGCGTGCATGCTTCAGCATGAAGTTTACTTTCTCGGGGGTTATCTTCTCAGCGGCGATGATGAGGTCTCCTTCATTCTCGCGGTCTTCGTCATCGACCACGATGACGAATTTGCCCTCGCGGAAATCATTCACTGCGCTTTCTATTCTTTCTGTCAGTTGTCTGTCCATGGATGTATTATATATAATGTGTATGCAGATACGTCAGTGGCCGAGGCCTTTCTGGTTGATACGGTCTATGATTTGTTTGTTGGTCTGTTTGATGACACGCAGGTCTTTGAGCAGTCTCAGGCGGAAAGACCACATGCGGATATAGAGGAAGGCGCCGAAGGGTATGAGGATGGCCGACAGGATATTGAGCCATCTGCGCTCGAAGGGTCGTGTGTGAGCTTTCTCCGACACCACGGGGTAGTGGCCGAGCAGACCAAGGATGATGCGGTCGCGAGTGTTGTTGAGGTCGTCTATCACGGTGTCCAGTTCTTCGCTGATGCGTTCTATCTCGTGGTCGGGCTGATATTTGAAGAAGACCTTGATGATATTGGGCGGCGACTTGAGGTTGTGCTCATGGGAGTATTGGGTCACCTCATCGCTGATGCGGTTGAGCTCCTGGATGTCATGCTGGTAGTCGGGGTCGTTGATGATGACTTCCTTGCTGGCGATATGGCGCTTGCGCCTCATGCCGAGGATGCGCATGCCGAGGTCAATGTAGGAGTCGAGGTTGAACACGGCGGAGTCGTTGTTGGCTTTGTAGGTGATGAATGCTGCTGTGGGGGCGAGCACCGCTGTGGCGATGCCTTTTCCAAACCAGATGGCCCACATTCCTCCACGTGCCATACGGAAGCCGGTGTTGTCGAGGATGTAGAAGATGATATATACGATGACCGAGACTATGATGGGCACGCCGAGGCCTCCTCTGCGGATGATGGCGCCGAGTGGCGCGCCGATGAAGAAGAAGATGATGCACGACAAAGCCAGTACGAATTTGTTGATGGCTTCTATCTTGTGCAAACGCAGGTATCGGTCTCCTTCGCTTGTCACCATGCTCTTGAAGTCGAGGTCGCTCATGTGCATGTTCACCTTGGTTAGAGCGCTGTTGACGGCGTTGCGCTGTTTGTCAGGACTCAGGTGGGCATATAGTGAGTCATAATTAAACGCCTCCTGGCGACTGGCCTGGATGGAGCGGAGGGAGTCGGCCTTGGTCAGGCCTTGGATATCGTAGGAGTAGGTTTTGGCCTCGTTGTAGTATGCGCGGCCGATGCTGTCGTAGGTGAAGTTGAGCGAGTCAATGTCGATCTTGATCTGGTTGAGGCTCTTCGCCTGTGCATTCTGGCCGAAGACACTGGCGTCCGCCAGATTGAAGTCTCCGTCGAAGTCAAGCACGATGCGCTTCTTCCAGAATGTCTCGCGGCGGTAGGGCACAGTCGCACTGCCGGCGAGTTCCGAACTGCGCATATTCTCAAACCACTCTCCGCTGTAGAGATTGAGCAGCAGGTGTTTCTTCTCCGCCGTCGATTGAAGCATTCCGGAGTCGGCGAGGATGATGGCGGCATCTTCATAGCTGTCGGTCATCTTGTAGATCATGATGCCGTAGAGCATGCCTGTCTTCAAGTCTTTTTTCTGCACATAGATGTTGCATTGGGGGATGCCGTCATAGAAGATGCCCTCGGGAATTTCGAGTTCCGGACTCTTCTGTTTCATCGAAATGAGCAACTGGCCGATTTTTCCCTTCGACTGCGGTCCGATATTGTTTTGGAAATAAAAGGAACAGAATGCGATAGCGACCACGATGAAGGTCAGCGGACGGAGGGTCTGGAATAGTGAGATGCCGGCGGCCTTGATGGCTGTGAGTTCTGAACTCTCTCCAAGGTTGCCGAAGGCGATAAGTGATGAGAGCAGAATGGCCAGCGGCAGGGCCTGTGGCACCATCATCAGGGCCATGTACCAGAAAAACTGGCCCATGATGTCAAGGGTAAGTCCCTTGCCGATAAGGGCATCGACATACTGCCACACAAACTGCATCATCAGCACGAAAAGGCTGATGAAGAATGTGCCCACGAATAGCAGTAGAAACTGCTTGATTATCAGTATGTAGAGTTTTTTTATCCCAAACATTTCATTCGAAATCTATGCGGCAGAGCGGCTTCAACCTGCAAAGTTACGAAAAATCGAGAGGAGAACGAAAAAAATAACTTTTTTTCTTATTCCGAAATGGAGTAGCTTCACCTCGTAGAGGTAAAGTCATCCTCATGCGCCTCCGTGGTTTACAGCCCTGTGGACTGGTGCAGCATGTTGAGGTTCTGATCCCAGATGTCATACAGACTGTCTTCGTCTTCTGGCAGTGCAAAGTCAGTGATGTGAAGGATAAAACCACCCGTCACTTCTGTGCGTGTCATACGCAGTTCAATGTAGGAGTCTGGGTCTGTGTCATCATCCCATTTCATGCGAATATGGCTGTTCCTGACGCATTCAAGTATGGTGGCCGAGCGCTCCTCGTGATGACTCCATTCTTCTCCCCATATAAATGAGAAACGACCATCCTCTTCTCTCACGGTGTCTGCAATCCAGCGGCTCAGGCCTCCCTCAGTACTGATCAATTGCCAAATGATGTTGGGAGACGTTGATTTCAAACTGTGCTCTATCAAAATTTGTCGCTTTTTCATGTGCATTAGGTTGAAAGTGGTGCCATATCGCCACAAATTTAATAATTTTCTATGAAATGAACATAAAAAAGTCGATTTTTTTTGCTCGTTTCAATTTTTTGCTTACCTTTGCACCCGCTAAAGATGATGGCGGGATAGCTCAGCTGGTTAGAGCGCATGATTCATAATCATGAGGTCCCCGGTTCAATCCCGGGTCCCGCTACTTTAAGAATCAGAGAGTTACGAAGTTCGTAGCTCTCTGATTTCTTTTTGGGTGAAACGAAAGTGAAACGATTTTCGGGCTTTAGAATCTATTCTGAACATAGTGAAACCATTTCTCTTTGAGAGACATTGCATAAGATTTCAATCTTTTTAGAGTCCAAGAATGTCTTTGGTTGCCTCTCCCCTTGACCAATCTACACAAGAGTGGGATGCTGTAATCCGAATGTTTCCATTTTATGGATAACATATTTGACATGTTATTTGGAAGTATAGTTTTTTTTCTATATTTTTGCAACGTGTTCATCAAACACAAATAACATCGTGGGTTAAGAATTAGCGTTCAGCTATCAATCTTGGTTTCGAAAATGTAGGAGTTAGAGAAGCGTATCATTGATGGATAGAGTGAATGCTCATGCATAGCGTGGGCTTTACTTTTTCTAATGATACGGGGCCTCTCCTACAGCCTTCGAACTAGATTAAGTTAGTTCGCGCTTTTTCTATGTAGGGATTTCAACGATTAGGGCTATATTTCACATCATCTCTGTTGTCGTATGACGCTAGAATGAAGATGTTTGTGATTTTGTGTAAAAGCTGTAATCACTTTTCTTGGAAAATGTCGGTGCTTTGTGTAATATTGCATCCAACAACTAATGTTTACTAAAAATATGACGATAAAGAAATTCTTATCACTATTTGCCATTTTCCTGACATTGATGGCTTGTACAGAGACAGAATACAAGGAGACGGAGAATTATCAACTTCCGAGCATCACCTTGGATTCGTGTGTCGTTGCCTCTGGCAAT
>CACYQD010000019.1 GCA_902776475.1 uncultured Prevotellaceae bacterium
CAAGGAGCTGCTCATCATTCCCGGAGCTACCCATTGCGACCTCTATGATGGCGGGTATACCGAATTGGTCGGCAAAGGCGAACCGAAGAACCTCATTCCGTGGGATAAGCTCGCAGACTTCTTCAACAAGAACCTGAAGTGAAAAGGAAATACTAATCCTCTGCTGAAACGATGAACATTCGAAGACTTTACACCTTCGCACTGACGGCAGCCACTCTGTTCACCCACGCCCAGTGTATGCGAGTACACTATGACGACGGGTGGACAGGCTTTAAAATCAGATACTGGAAGGGAGAAAGGACAATGGTCTTTTCTAATTGGATGCCTTTGTCAGTCATCTGGTCCTTCGCTTCATGACCAATCCATTTTTCAGGAATCTGGGCGGTCTTCTCCTCATTACGTACATTGACAAGCACGAGGAAATGCTCTTGGCCGTCAGACTTTTCAAACACCAGTACATCAGGGTCTGCGTAGGTGGTCAACTCTCCTTTCCGCAGTGCAGGATGCTCATTGTATAGTCCAATCAGTTTCTTGTATTCCTGATAAATATCGGGCTTGGCACTCCAGTCTACCGGAACATACTTGAAGAAATTGATCGGTTCGGGATAGCCTACCTCCTGCGAACCATAGATGAGCGCGCCGCCATGTGGAAAAATGCTGGCCACATAGGCTGCCATGGCTCCACGGTCGTTGGTGAACTGAACACAAGGCTCTTTCTCGGTGGCATGGTCGTGGTTGGTGGTGAAGCGGAGTTTGACCTTCCCGGCAGGCAGACTGTCGTATTCGGCCTTGTCGGCTGCTATCAGGTCTGATGCGGGCGCGCCATCAAATACTTTAACCAATGAGTCCTTGTAATCCCATCCATAGTTCATGTCGAAGCCGCCAATGGTGAAGTTATCCGGACGTTTGCCTTCTGCCAACATCACGATCTTCCGTTTGCCAGCAGCAGCACGGAGCTGGTCGATAGCATCCTTCCAGAAGTCGGCAGGCACACCATCGGCCACATCGCAGCGGAAACCATCGATGCCTACATCGACAATCCAGAACTTCATGGCGTCGATCATTGCCTTCCTCATTTCCTCATTGTCATAATTCAGGTCGGCCACATCGTACCAGTCCCATGGACGGGGATGAATGATGGTGTCGGCCTTCTCATCGTGGGTATACCAATCGGGGTGTTCTTTGACCCAGGGATGGTCCCAGGCAGTGTGGTTGGCCACCCAGTCGAGAATAATGCCCATGCCTTTCTCATGACACGTGCTGGTCAGTTTCTTAAAGTCATCGATGGTACCGAATTCCGGGGCGATGGCTTTGTAGTCACTGATGCAGTAGGGCGAGTTCTTTCCTTTTTCTATGCCAATGGGATAGATGGGCATCACCCACATGACATTGACACCCAAATCGCGGATGGAGTCAATACGGCTGGCTACCGCATTGAGAGAGTTTTCAGAAGCGAACACGCGGGGGTTCACCTGATACATGGCGATGTCTTCAACTGCCGGCATTTCAAAAGCAGTATCATTTTCCTTTGGTGGCTCACAGGATACGGCAATTGCTAAAATGAAGATGGATAAAAGAAACTTTTTCATAGTAGATGATGTTATATAAATACGATTGCAAAAATAAGGAAAAAAGGCAACAGAGTGCTTCCAAATTGCAATAAATCTGAATGTTATATTGTGCAAACGTTTGAACATGGGAACTCTGCTGCAGATTACCCATCACCCCTGCTTTTTCAATCATCTCCTTTGTCGGATCCTGTCCGTACACTGGGCATGATCCTTGACGCCCGTCGGTGTTCATGACAACGGCCGTTTCTCCGGATACTCCACGAGCACAAGGCAGACGGTCTCCCAGTCAGTATCTGCGTCGAACCCGAACTTGTCATCGAGACCTACATTCATGTACAGTTTCTCCTCAAAGTTCTGCAAGCGCGTGTTTTCTACTTCAGGGTTCTCGTTGACATAATCGAACCTGATGCCATCGTCCTGGAAATGCCTGACATATTCAGCCAACTTGTCATGGTGACATGAACTCCAAAGGATAAGGCATATATCCTCACGAAGCGACATCATCTGAAGCGCCTCTTTCGCCAAAGGGAAATAGTCGTAGGTCTCTTCATCATCGTAATATGCACGGAGGATGGTGTCGTGGATATCCACCGCGACATATATTTTATCCCAATTCTTCTCTTTCATGCGGATGAATGCCGCTTCAAAAGCTTTCCTGATATCCATATCAATTTCTTTTGGAGGGATCTGATTGGAGTTTATTCATCTTCGAACACCTTTGCCCGAATAGCTGTCTGGCGGATGCCATCCGTCCCTTCGATGACCTCTCGTCCCCACCAAGTCGGGGTCTTCCAGTCCTTGCTGTCCACCATGGCGAGCCAGGCATTCTCATGGTTGTTGCCTGTCACGTCATGCAGCTCCACCCTGGGTCGTGAACCCTTCTTGCGCATGGCATTCCATTGTGAGATGTGCAAAGATACGAAAAAATCATACTGATTTCATTGTCAGAAAGGATTTTTATGCTTATTTTTGTAGGGACTTACGGCAAGAAGTATAATTGTTGTAAATCGCCAAATTACACTCGTATGTGTTGACCCTGCCAGAATCAAAGGAGAACATTCATTATGACCAGACATACATGGCGACATCATCGATGGATATGATGAAGACATCGTCTTGCATTATCAGAAGTGCGTCCATTTCGAAAATCTGAAAAAAAGAGGAAGCCTGTACCATGATTTGAACCAAGAATTATGTAACTTTGCATGGAATATGTGTCAAACCCCACCAAAGCCATGTTGACAGAGAAAACAATGGTTCGTCTTCAGATCCTCGCAGAATCGGCGAAATACGATGTGTCGTGCTCGTCGAGCGGCACCGTGCGCAGCGGCCGCAAGGGTATGGTGGGCAACACTGTTGGAGGCGTGGGCATCTGCCACTCTTTTGCCGATGACGGACGTTGCATCTCGCTCCTGAAGGTGATGCTGACCAACTATTGCATCTACGACTGTGCCTACTGCATCAACCGGCGCTCCAACGACATCCGGCGAGCCACGCTCTCCGTGTCGGAACTGGAGGAGATCACGATGGAGTTCTACCGCCGCAACTACATCGAGGGACTGTTTCTGTCGAGTGGCGTGGTGCGCACCCCCGACTACACGATGGAGCGGCTTGTGGCCATCGTCCGCGATCTGCGCACGATACACCACTTCAACGGCTACATCCATCTCAAAAGCATCCCGGGTGCTTCGCAGGAGTTGCTTGCCGAGGCCGGGAAATATGCTGACCGGATGAGCGTGAACATTGAGATACCTCGTGAGGAGTCACTCAAACTGCTCGCCCCCGAGAAGGACCACCAGAGCGTGTTCCAGCCCATGAAATACATCCGGGAAGGCATCCTTGAGAACAAGGAAGAGCGCCGCAGGTTTCATCATGCGCCACGCTTTGTGCCGGCAGGACAATCGACGCAGATGATTGTCGGAGCCACGAGCGAGAGCGACCGCGACATCCTCCAGATGTCGTCATCGCTCTACAGCAGGGCTCAGATGCGTCGCGTCTATTATTCGGGATACGTCAGCGTGAACACCTATGACCCCCGTCTGCCCATCTTGAAACAACCGCCACTGGTGCGCGAGAACCGCCTGTATCAAGCCGACTGGCTCTTGAGGTTTTATCATTTCACCGTAGAAGAGATTGTGGACGACAAGCACTCTCACCTCGACCTGGAAATAGACCCCAAACTGGCATGGGCTTTGCGCCATCCGGAGTATTTCCCCATAGACATCAACAAAGCCGACTATGAACAACTGCTGCGTGTGCCGGGACTGGGCACGAAATCGGCTTGGCTCATCGTGAACGCCCGCCGCTCAGGGCGTCTGACCTCCTACCACCTGAAGAAAATGGGAGTGGTGATGAAGAAAGCCAAATATTTCATCACCTGCGGTGAGCTGACCTCCATCTTCTCGCAGCCCATCGTTGGCATCAATGAACTGCATCCCGAACGTCTGCGCCCTTTGCTCGTATCGAAGTCGCAACAGAAACGGGCTGCAGAAGAAAGGCAACTCAAACTGGAGTTTAAGGAATGACGATATACGTGTTTGACGGAACGATGGACGGGTTGCTTTCGGCTGTGTTTGATGCCTTCTTTCTGAAAGAAGAACCCGAACAGTTGCTGACAGGCGGAGATGTGCTGCCCCTGTTCTGCGACCGCATTTATCAAGTGACGACCGACGGTGAGAAGGCACGCCGCGTGTGGGCCGGCTTGGAGAAACAGTTGCCGAAGGAAGCCTTGCGGATGATTTCCACCTGCCAGCTGTCGGAACTGCAGGAACTGTGGCAACCCCTGTTCAAGGTCGTGTGCAAGGTATTCCGTCAAGGACCGGGGGTGGTGAGAAACTACGCCGACGCGGATGTGCTGTCCGTGACACAGATTGCACGCCGTGTCATCCACGAAGCCCACCGCATGATGCAGTTTGTTCGCTTCCAGAAAGCGAAAGACGGCACCTACCTCGCCGTCATCTCACCCGACCACGACGTGCTGCCCCTTGTCATCCACCATTTCCAGGACCGTTTCAATGACCAGCTTTGGCTCATCTACGATGCACACCGCCATTACGGCTATCACTACGACGGGCAGTCACCACCCCTCCGTGTCACCTTCGAGAAAGAAGCTTCAGTCCCCTTTTCGCTGACTGACGGCAGACTCTCCGAGGACCTTCTCAGCAGCGATGACCAACTACTGCAAGACCTCTGGCGCACCTATTTCAAGGCCATCTGCATCCGCGAGCGCCTCAACCCCCGCAAACAACTGAATGACATGCCCCGCCGTTATTGGAAATATCTGACAGAAAAACAACTCCTTTCAAATTGAGAAAGTTGTATAAAAATATTTGCATTTCAACAAAAAAGTAGTATATTTGCAACCGACTCATGAAGAGACCTTTAATAAGATAATATTATGGATTTTGGTAAACTATTTTTAAAAGTGGTGGATGTTGCCAAGGACTATCTTGACAACGCACAGAAAGACGCGCAACCCACACGACAGGCACAGCCGGCACCGCGGCATGTGGAGCCGGTCGTGGAGAAGGAAAAGACACCCGCCGAATGGGAAGCCTATTTCAGGGAAATCCTGACGAGTGAATTCTCCGAATACAGCATTCGCGAAAAAGTGCCCGTGACGGATCTTGTTGGATACGCCAACGACGAGTTTCAGATTTACCACACCCGTCCGTGCCAGGCTTACAAAGCCGAGTGGGGCCAGCCCTACACTTTCGTACTCGAGAATGACGGCAAAGCCAAGGCCGTCGTCATGCTCGGCAACGGCCACAGCCATGACAGCAACGTCAAGTACCTGATTGCGCGGGTGTATGCCGAAAAATCCGGCCTGCCCTACATCAATTTCTATACGCAGATGACCAACGAGAGAAACTACGTCATCGGGCGTATCCGCAAATTCCTGAACTAAGAAACATGGAAAAAGGGGATGCAGCACAGCTGCGCCTGCAATGGAGGCAGCCTTACCGACATCAATCTGTTTTGCAGGCAACACGGCAAGGTATCCTCTCGTGAACAGCAAATTTGCTGATTCAAAATCAGTCCCCTTTTTCTTTTTTCATCATGGACAGCATCATCACCCAACTGACCCGCCAAAAGGCATGGGAGGAGTTTCTCGCTTACCGGCTGCTGAAAGGCCGTTTTACCTGGCATGATTTCAAGGATGCCGACAGTTTTGTGGAACAAGAAAAATATCTTCATCTGGGACAGAAGATTGTCGCAGGTGAAGGTTTAGGTATCCCCACGAAGAAGATCGTCAACAAGATGGGAACGGGCAAAAAACGTGTGGTTTACAGTTTTGCGCCCGAAGAAATGATGATGCTCAAACTCATTGCCTTCAAACTCTATGACTATGATGACCGTTTCGCGCCCAACTGCTACGCTTTCCGCCGCGGTGTGAAAGCCCATGATGCCGTCTTTCATATCACACGCGCCATCAGAGGCCAAAGGATGTGGGCATACAAGCTCGACATTCACGATTACTTCAATTCCATCTCCATCGACATTCTGTTGCCGATATTGGCGGAGATGATGGCCGACGACCCGATGCTGTATCGCTTCTTTGAAAAGCTGCTGACCGACAACCGGGTCGTTTACAACGGAGAAACCATCCTTGAAAACCACGGCGTAATGGCGGGCACCCCCACAGCACCTTTTTTAGCTGATGTCTATCTGAAAGACGTAGATTGGCATTTTGCTGAAGCCGGTGTCCTTTATGCCCGTTATTCCGATGACATCATCATGTTTGCTCCAGACCTTGAGACGCTGGAGATCTACAAAATTCAGATGGCGGACTTTCTCAAACAATACCGGCTTGAAGTAAACCCAGATAAGGAAAAAATATATTCACCCGACGAGGCCTTTGAGTTTTTAGGATTCAAATGCCACGCACGCGACATCGACATCTCGGAAGCGACCAAGAAGAAGATGAAAGGCAAAATCAAGCGTAGTGCGAAGTCGCTGATGCGCTGGAGCCAGAAAAACCATATCGAACCGGAAAAGGCCATGAAGGGCCTCATCAACCACTTCAACCGGAAATTTTATGAGAGCGGCGACACCGAAACACTCACCTGGTCGAGGTGGTTTTTTCCCGTCATCAACAAAACCGATGGACTGAAGGAAATCGACCATTACCTTCAGCAGAATATCCGTTTCCTCAGCACGAACAAGCACACCAAAGCCAACTATAGAATAACCTACGCCAAACTCAAGCAATTAGGATACAGGAGTTTGGTGAACGAGTATTATAGGTTTAAGGACAGCGGTGCGCAATAGCTCAAACATCACACCTGCTCCATTCTCGCCATGCGCTGATACTGCGTGGGAGTAAGGCCTGTGATTTTTTTGAACGTGCGGATGAAATGACTCCTCGACTTGAACCCCACCTCCTCGGCGATGGCTTCATTGGTTTTGTTGCCATGATTGACGGTATCGACAAGCCGCTTGCAGACTTCGTTAATCCGCTGCTCGTTGAGCAATGTGTTGAAATTCTTCCCCAGTGTCTCATTGATGACCTGAGACACATATCTCGTATTGGAGTTGACCAAGGTGGCCAGTTTGTCGATGGTGAAGTCGTCCTGGCAAAACTCCTCCGGCGTGTGCATCACATGCCTGATCCGGCCTAACAAAATCTCCTTGCTCTCATCGGTCAGGCTGCTCGACTTGTATCGTCCGGAATCAGACGGCTTTGCTTCCAATTTCTCCATGTATTCCTGATAAATGCGCTCTTCTTCCTCCTTCGACTTAAGAAGTGCCACATTTTTCTTAAACAAGTCCTTGTTTCTTTCCAATAACTTTCTGTTTTGAAAAACCACAAGGACCAAGAACAACAGGGTAAGGAGCAAACCCAGACCAATGGCCCATGTCACAATGTCGTGGATTCTCTTCTCCGCAGTAAGATGCTGCAACTGTTTCTCATATTTGTTGGCCTCTTGGAGAAACTCCATGTCCTTGATCTTGCCATACTCATTGGCATTGTTGATGGAGTCTTTCAACTCCATATAACGGTATTTCGCTGCATGCGCCATGCTGCTGTCGCCAGATTTCAGATAACAGAGATGCAGGTAGTGATAGGTCGTGATGAGCACATCGAGCGACTGGCTCTCCTGGCATTTCTTCTCACAGATTCGCAGATACTTCAGCGCTTCGGCATAATCACCCATCGACATATAAGCCTTGGCAATATAAAGGCAATTGGGCGCCTCACGGTTTTCCTGGAAATCGAGTCCATGAGATATTTCGATGGCATTTTTAAAATGGCTGATGGCCTGTGGATACAGTTGTAGATGAAGTGCTTCCATACCGTCGCAGATCCTGGAAACAAACTGGTAATTGTCGTCTTTCGGGCTGATGGGCAGACGCCTGAAGTCCTCGATGAGCGGAATCGAGTTCTGCAGGCTATCCACATTCCAGTTCAGATCAAGCAGATTGTGGACGGTATTGAACACCGAAGACCAGTCCTGGCGCTTTACTCCTATCTTATAAGCCAGGTCCAAATGCTTGCGGGCATTCTTGTAGTCATTATAATAGATGTATATGCCGGCGATATTGTTGTGCGTGCGGTAGGCCACGGAGTCATCCGCCGAATCAAGAGCCCTCGTGAAGAGTGAGAAGGCCATTGAGTAGTCATAGCGCAACATGGCCAGAGCACCAGCATTGTTCAACGCATACTCATAGACCTTGCGCTCTTTGTCGCTCATCTTGTCGTGATAGCGTCCGGTAACCACAGTAAGGCAAGCCAAGGCCTTGTCGGTCTCGCCATTCTTGAGGTGGGTCATACCTTGTTGGTAAACTTCCTCAATAGGGGTGTTGGCATATTGCTTGTAATACCATTCCGGATCTTCTGCCTGCGATGCCGCACGTATGGCCAAAGAAGCCAAAAACAGGAACAATAAGACGGAAATGCGTGAGGATATGCTAGTTTTGTGTGCCAATTCTTGAATAGTCACATTTAAAATCAATATATTTATCCGACTAATAGAGTTATTTTGTTACTTTAGCTGCAAAATTAGCACAAATTCGTAAATAATCAAAGCTAAACGCAAGTTTTTTCATATTAATCTAACACCTCGCTGAGATGGGATACAATCAAAAAGGCTTACCTATTTTCATCGTCATGTTGCTATTGGCCCTAAAGACAAGTGCTGTACCGGCCACAGGACGTCTTCAAGGTGTCTTCACCACTGATAAGGGAGAGTGTCTGACTGTGTGCCTGCGGGGAGACGAGCATCTGAGTTACTGGCAATCGGACGATGGGCGTTGTTTCCGTCTCAATGGCTTGAAACAGCTCTGCGAGATCAACGCACAAGAGGTGCAGGCACGGCGCATCAAGAAGATGGAGCCCCAGCATACGCCAGGTCTGGGTGATTTTAAGCATTATGAGGGAGCTTATAAAGGTATCATCATCCTTGCCGATTTCGCCGACCGGAAGTTTGCCGAAAACCATGACCAGGAATTATACCACAACGTGGCCAATACGGAGAATTTCACCAACAATATGGGATTCAAGGGCAGCGTGCGCGACTATTTCCTCAGTCAGAGCCGTGGAAAATTTGACTTTTCTTTTGATGTCGTGGGACCAGTGCAACTGTCGAGAAGTTACAAATACTATGGAGAGGATGCCGGTGATGGTTCTTCACACAACATCCACGGCGGCGAGATGGTGGCAGAGGCATGCCTGTTGGCAGGCGACTCTATCGACTGGGGACGGTATGACTGGGACGGCGACGGTGAGGTGGAACAGGTTTTCGTGCTCTTCGCCGGCGAAGGACAGCACAACAGCACCGACCCCTATACCATCTGGCCACATAAGCACAGTCTCCTGATGAGCGACTACGGAAAGGCCTTGCAACTGGGCGACTATACCATCGACCAATATGCCTGCAGCAGCGAGATGTTCACATCGACCATCGTATCCGGCATCGGTGTGATGTGCCATGAGTTCTCCCATTGTTTCGGATTCCCCGAGCACTACGACGCGGCACTCGGTTCCTCAGGTACTTTCGGCATGTACACCTGGGATGTCATGGGCATGGGCAACTACAACGGCAACGGTTTTGTTCCTGCGGGTTATACCAGTCATGAACGCATGGTACTGGGATGGCTCGACCCGATCGAACTCTGCGACGAAGAAGTGCAGGTTGAAGGCATGAAGCCCCTCTCTGACGGAGGAGAAGCCTATATCATCTACAATGACGCCAACCCCAACGAGTACTACCTGTTGGAAAACCGCCAACAAGTGGGATGGGACGAATGCCTGCCCGGACGGGGACTGCTCATCCTCCATGTCGATTTCGACAAGGAAATCTGGGCAGCCAACGGCGTCAATGTCATCCAGACATACGGTGCGTTTCAGAACGACCATCAACGGATGACCATCTTCCATGCCGACAACGACGACGGCAAAACCGATTTCTCGTTGCAGCGTGACCCCTACCCCTACAGCAAGCGTGATTCCCTTACCGATAAATCCTTCCCTGCCGCCATACTCTACACCCCCAACCTCGCAGGCCGCAAATACATGGGCAAGCCCATCACGCAGATCAAGCGCAATGCCGACCTCACAGTCAGTTTCCATTTTGGAGACACCGCCAACGGCATCATCTCGGTAACAGAAGGCATGAGGAGCAACCGCACGAAAATCTACCATATCGCAGGCAAGGATGTATGGGTGGTCGATGACCCCACGAAGAACTATCCGAGCACCAAATATATCGAATAAACATACTATCTTATTTATTAACTTAATCCTTTCATGCTTATGAAAAAACTTCTATGCTTAGTCGGGGCACTCATCGCCGTCCTTATGGTCAATGCCCAGAAGGCCGACGACTCACGCCCTGTATCGACTAACCATCCCTACAGCTACATCAATCAGGAAGACCTGGTGAAGCTGGAGAAGATGGTTCCCGAGAACGCCCGGAAAGCACAACCGAAAGCCCCCAGACGCCAACTGGCACGCGCTGGAGAAGACGTGGACACGGTGGATTACTTCGTGGCGTTGCAGAGCACGATGCGCAATTACCGCTTTGAGCCCAACGGAGGTGACATCCTCACCCATGATGCCGGGATAGCACGCGAGGGAAACAAAGTGACCTTCCACAACCTCTTTGGTCTCTATAATCCGACCGACTATTCCCCTACCACTGAATACGATTTCACTGGTACGTACGATGAGGCAACAAAGACCATCACCGTGCCGACATCCACCGTTTTCAGCAAAGCGACCATAGTGGCCAGCATCTCCAACTACTATATTGGTACGCTCGTCTGCGGTCAGATTGATGACTCCGGCACACTTTATCCAGAAGACAACCTCATCTTCCACGTGGAGGGTGATTTCGAGAAATTCACCTGCGACCAGTCGATCGGCATCACATACACCATGCCTGACGGAAGCGCATCCTACGGACTCTACAAGTCATACCGCCGCATTGTCACCTGCTTACCGAAGGAGACTGGCGACCTCATCACTTTCAACGAATCCCTCGACTTGGGACGCACGTTCCCCAATGTGGATGCAGTGAAAGACTCCATCGCCATCATCAACATTGGAAAGGGTGACGTGGAGTATATCGTCGATGTGGAGAGCGATCCTGAGGGCTACATCCTCAGTCCCTCTGTGGGCGTGCTCAGCGGCAAGTCATTTGCCTACGTCACTTTCGAATTGGCCGGTCCTGAACCCGTTGAGGAAATCGAGGCCAATGCCATCATCAACTATGATACCGGCGACAGCGAAGGCAATCTGATTATCTCGCTCACTGGTGGCATTGATCCGCTGCCCGACTATTCAGCCATTGTGAAGAATGGCGAGTTTACTTTCAACACCTCTACGGATTATCCGTTTAAGATGGTGGAATTCAACAATGCTCCAGCAGCACAGTCGGGAGTGAATGGCGAGGCAGCCATCTCCGACCTCTATGTGAAATTCACCGTGCCAGAGGGCAAGAAGGGTGTCTTCAGTTTCGAAGGCTATCACAAGAACGACCCGTCGTTCCGTTATTCATGGGGTGTCCTCTCGGGCTACTTCGTGGACAGCGAAGCACCTGCATTCTCTACCAGCAATGAGGGACCGATGAACGGAACCCTGGAGTTGGCTCCCGGTGAGCACTTCGTACGCTTCCAGCATCAGAACATGTATGCCTCGGGGATCCTGGAGAATGGTCTCTATCTCATCAGCCTCAACCTCGAATACGAAGATCTGCCTGCCGACGGTGCAGAGCTGAAGACCCAAACGATTGACTTTGGCAACTTCATCGTGGAGGAAGGTTACAATGTCAGCGGCACACAGAATATCCTCATCCAAAACCGTGGCGCCAACCCGCTCACCATCGTGAGCATTGAATCCGACAACGATGAGTTCAAACCCGATGCCGGTGATGTCCAGCCCGCCACGTCGCTCACCGACCTGATTATTCCTATCAATTTCACCTCTTCTGTAGCAGGCGACAAGGCCGGCAACATCACCATCAACACCTCTGCCGGCACCTTCACGGTTCCTGTGAAAGCCAGAGTGCTCGAAATGCCCGACTTCAGCAAGATCATCGTTGAGGGACTCGAGTACATGGAAGTCACCACCAGTCCCTCTGCTCCGTTTATCGTCGAGAACGGTGTGGCATACAATGCCAACTGGGCCGACGGAGACCTCGTGCCCACCACGTCGGAACTGCGCCTCACGTTCAACATTCCTGAGGGCAAGATTGCATATCTCTCCTGGGAAGGACGCGCATGGGGTAACCCACTGCCCGAAGATCTCAGCGACATTTCCTACTGGTACAAGGACCATGCCCAGTTTGAATTCCAGAACGGCAACAACATGGGACAACTCCTGTTCCATGGTTACGATATTGATGCCAGTTCCGAGGCCTTCGCCACTTACAGTGATGGTTATTGGGAGCAGTTCCTCACCTTTATCCCACAAGCAAACCAATGGTCGCAGGACTACTTCGCATTCCAATTCGTGCAGGATGGTGACTCCGTAACCACCGACAAAAACCGTTTTGAAATCAAAAACATCCGCCTGCATGTGGCTGATTTCGAAGAGCACGCCGTGGAACTCGCCACCGAAGGAACCGTGGCATTCGAGCCCACTTATGTGAGCGAGGGACGCACCGTCACCACTACGGTTCAACTGCTGAACACCGGCAGCGCGCCACTCAGCGTGGAATCTATCCGTCCTGAGAAAGAAGGCGACCCATTCTCCGGCATCGTACCTGAGGGATACTACAACAGCGCCCAATACGGCCAGACCTTGAACGTCACGCTGACATTCACGCCTACCGTAGCTTCTGATGAGGAGAAAGAATATACCGGCAATGTCATCATCTCAACCACAGGCGGCGAGGTGGTCGTGCCAGTCGTAGCTACGACGAAAGCCCAGAAGGGCATCATCTATCCCGGCGACTTCGAGGATGACGCAGTAGGATGGACGGTATTTGACAGAGACGGTGATGGCATCACCTGGAGACTTGGATGGAACTTCTGGGGTGAGCGTCCGGAATACGTGCGCAGTGGCATCCAGTGCTTAGGTTCTGCTTCCTCAAGCGACAACGACATTCCTTACACTCCCGACAACTGGGCTTTCTCACCAGCCATGTCCATACCGGCTGACGGTGGAAAACTGGACTTCTTCATCAGTGCCTTCCATCCCAACAGGTTTGCCGAGCACTACAGCTTCTATATCGTGGACAACATCGACTGTCTCAGTCAGGGCAATGTGGACTATATCCTCAACAATTTCCAGCCCCTCATCGAAGAGACCATCGACACCCCGTCCGGATACAACAGCAGCTACACCAAGGTAGAAGGCTGGCTTGAGAAGACCATTGACCTCAACAGCTATGCCGGGAAGACCATCTATCTAGTGTTCCGTCACCATGACTGCACGGGTCAGTATGTGCTCCGCCTCGATGACCTGTTTGTGCTGACCAACGAGAAGTACAACGAACTGGGCATCAGTTCTGCATTGGGCAGCGGCAAGAATGTCATCAGTCGTGAATACTACACCATCGACGGCATGCGCACAGCGACTCCGGCGAAGGGTATCAGCGTGATACGCGAAGGTATGGAAGACGGTTCTGTGAAAGTACAGAAAGTCATCATCAAGTAAAACGAGAAATGAGAAAATACTTGTTTCTGCTTCTGACATTGCTCGCCGTTTCCACGGCGGGCAATGCTCAGATTTCTTACCTGAATATCGGATATTGCGATGGGCGCGTCAGCAAGACGGTGCATAAGGAATTCTGCTCATCGGAGAAGGACATCTGGGTGAACGGTGCCATCTGGCTTCCTGCCAGCGACATCAATGTGTGCGCAGGCAACGAACTCAGGACCATCCGAGCCGGACTGGCACAGAAAATCAGCATCGACACCATGTGTGTGTGGGTGCGCGAGACTCTTGACGGTCCTAATCTCGCGGAAGGAGGAATGGGCAAAGCAGACATCCAAAAAGGATGGAATGAAATACAGCTCAATACCCCCATGCCTCTTGACGGGACCAACACAACCGGAATTTTCATCGGATATTCCTACCACCAGTCTTCGGTCAATCAGGGACTGTCGGTATTTCTTACTCCCACGCCTCATGCGCTCTACCTCAAGCATGGCGACGGTGAGTGGGTCGACCGCTCTGACGAAGGACTGCTCTGTGTGGAGGGATTGGTGTATGGCGACAACCTCCCCAAACTCAACCTGCGCCTTGCCTCCATCGACGCTCCAGAATACTTCATTCTTGAAAGAGGGAAGATGACGGTGTCGGGCATCGTGAAGAATCTTGGCGTAGAGACCGTGACAGGTTTTGATGTGGAAGCGAAGATTGAGGGCATCGACGAGGTATATACAGCCCACGTCGATTCCGTCGTAGCCTTCCAAGATGTGAAGGAATTCGCCTTCACCATCGCCCCAGCCATCAAGGAATTAGGTGCGGGACGCCTGACTGTCACCATCAGCCGGCTCAATGAGGGCGAGGACCTCAACATGGTGGACAATGTGGCCACGGATGAATTTGAAACCGTAGAGCACGACTACACCCGCATGGTGTTTGTCGAGGAGTTCACCACCGAACAGTGTGTCAACTGTCCGAGAGTGGCTGGATATATGCACGAGATGCTCGAAGACCCGGCCTACAAAGACGTGGTGCTTGCGGCTTGCCACCATAATGGATATTACACCGACTGGCTCACTGTCCCATGCTCATCGAGTTATCTATGGTACTACAATGAAGGCGGTTCCACCTATGCCCCTGCCGTCATGGTTGACAGATACACGACCGGCCGCACACCTGTCTTCAATCCCAGTTCGCTGGCCCAGTTGGAGTCTGTGGTCGATTCCCGCCTTGCCCGTCCGGCACTGGTTTCGCTGAAAATCACGGCCGACATCGATGAAGATCAGAGCAAAGTGAAGATACATGTGAACGGCAACCGTGCGAAGGAGAACTTCACAGTGAATCCCGCCCGCATCACGGTCTTCCTGGTTGAGAACAACATCAAGCATCATAATCAGTCAGGTGCTACCGGGGACTTCATCCACCAGCATGTGGTTCGCAAAGTGAACAGCGACTGGGGTGAGGTTATCGAATGGAATGGCAATGACTACGACTACGAGTGCTCGCTCGACCTCAGGGGAGATTATGTGCGTGAAAACCTGCAGATCATCGCCATGATCTATGATTTTGATGAACAAGACGCCTCAAAAAGTGAGGTGGCCAATGCCAACACCCTGCATTATGCCGACTTCACGCAAACAGGCATCTCCGACATCGTGACCGAAACACCTGCCGACATGAGCATATATGACCTCAGTGGGCGCCGTGTGGAGAACCCAAAGAAAGGTGTGTATATCGTCAACGGACAGAAAAAAGTATTGAAATAAGTAAATTATAGGAAGGGTGAGAGAGGGATGGGTATTTATCCGATGATTCTGAGGATTTGCTTGTCGCTGGCTTGGGGGAGCAGGGTCCTGAAATGAGCCAGCAGGCGGTCTCTGGATTCTTCGGGCGAGCGCTCGCACTTGCAGGACTCCACGCCCAGCAGAGCCTCGGGGGTGGTGAGCAGCGACCAACCCCAACCGTATTTGTGGCCGTTTTTGTCGAGGGGATAGACGAAATCCTCGGTGACAATATGGCATCCCATCTGCAGACGGGTGATATAGCCATCAAATTTCCCACGCATCTTCGGACCCGTGAAAGCACAGGCCGCACGGAGTTCCCTCGTGATCATGCTGCCGTTCTCGCGAAGCGTCATGAGAATGGCTTCTTCTATCGACCCCTCCCCCGGGACGGGGTGCTTGCTGCGGCGGTAATTGTAGAAATCAGGCCACCAGTCACGACTGACAAAACCAGCTTTCTTGTCGAAGAACTTACCATACACGCACTGTCCGTCGGTCACAATCTCGCCTTTCCATTTCCACAAGGGCCAGTCCCAACCACCATCAGGCAACAGCACATAGCGGCATTCGTCGCTCACCGCCTCCTCGGCAGAGAAGCCACGAATGCCGCTTGAAAGCAAGGGCAAAAACCCGATCTGATGGATCAACTCCGTCAGTTGAGCACAGCTATAGATCTCTTTGTTAGTTATTTTCATGATTTTCCGAACACATTCCGCCTAGGTCCATCTTGCACTTTTACAACGGCGATAAATCCTAAACCTACTATCACCGTTGTCTTCCTCTTATTACACCTCCTCGAATTCAAATAAATTGATGAATCCCGTCAATTTGAACACGGTTTTGATGTCATCATTCATATTGCGCATGATGACTTTGCTTCCTCCGGCCTTGGCGCCCTTGAGGATGCTGATGAGGATGCGCAGTCCGCTGGATGCGATATACTCCAGGTTGGTGCAGTCGATGATGACGTCTCGGCCGTTGGTGGCATAAAGAGGCTGCAGGGTTTTCTCCACCTCCACTGCGGCTGCGGAATCGAGTTCGCCCTCCAACGTGGCCAGATACTTGTCTTCAAATTCTTGAATAGTAGTTTTCATTGTCTTATATTTTTTGTTGATTGATATGCGCAGGTTTCGTTTTTGCTCAACTTTTTGGGAGTTTGGGAGCTTTTACTCAACTTCTTGGGAGTTTAGGAGTTTAGAAGTTTGGGAGTTTGGACAATAGTTCGATTGAGCGAGAGGAGGGAAAAATTAAACTGAGTTTATATTTTTCATCAGAGTGAGAATGTTCTTGCCATCTTCGCGCTCATAGTTGATGGAGTCCATCAGTTCACGGACAAGTAGGATTCCCAGTCCACCGACAGGACGGTCTTCTGCGGAGAGGGTGATATCCGCCCTTGCTGCTTCTGTCGGGTCAAACGCCATGCCGGAGTCGGTGATGATCAGTTTCAGGCTCTTGCTGTTGGACATCGCCTTGACAGTGATATCCCCTTCCTGGCCTTTGGGATAGGCATAATCCATCACATTGACCACCGCCTCTTCCACCGCCAGCCGTATTTGACGTGTCGTCGAAGTATCCAATCCGAGTTTTTCCGCCGCGGATTTCAGCATGGCGTGTAGGTTTTTCAACTCACTGACATCATTTTTCAGGGTCAGTTCCCCTTGCAGCGTGAAATCGTTGGCCACAGGAGAATACCTGATGGCAAGCATGGTCAAGTCGTCGCTTTGCTCCTCCTCACCAGCAAACAGCTGCACCTTTTCCGACATGATGCGGACGATGTCTGTCGGTTGTTTGTTGCTCAACTCTTTCAGGGCCTTCATGATGCGCTGCATACCAAACTGCTTATGATCTGTATTCCTCGCCTCTGTCAGTCCGTCGGTATAGAGGAAGAGCGTCGCTCCCTTGTTGATGACGGTCTCCTGCAGTTCATACTGGAAGTCATCAAACAAGCCCACCGGCAAGTTGGCCTTCACGGGCAGCTGCGACAACCCGCCACCATCGATCAGAACTGGAGCGTCATGCCCTGCGTTGCAGTAGCGCAGCCGTCCTGTGGGGAGGTCGAGCACACCGATGAAAAGGGTGGCAAACATATTCGTCTTGTTATTGCGGCATCCGGTCTCATTGATGGTCCTGACGATGTGAGAAGGACTGCTCTCATGGGATGACACGGCGCGGAACAGCGCCTGGGCCATGGCCATCACCAGAGCCGCGGGAATGCCTTTTCCGCTCACGTCGCCGATGCAGAAAAACAGTTTCTCGTCGCGGACAAAGTAATTGTATAGGTCGCCGCCCACTTCCCTGGCAGGTTTCAGAGTGGCGCCGATGGTGATGTCGGGACGCTCCGCCACGCCCTCATCCTCTACCAGCATGGCGTTCTGTATCCCCGTCGCAATCTGCAGTTCATTGCTGATGCGCTGTTTCTCCTCTCTGGCCAGGGCAAGCCTGCGCTCATTGAGCATGAAACGACGGAGGATGAGTCCCAGGATAGAGAAAATCACCAGCATGAACACCAGCAGGTTGATACGCATCCAATACAAATCCTTATATACCTCGCTGTCATAGCATGCCACGGCTATCTGCCAATTGGGCTTCCCCTTCATGTGGGCACAAAAGACGCTGGCCTTTTCCCCTTTATGGTTTTTGAAACGGATGACCTTGCTCCTGCCACTCCTGCTGAAGCTGCGCTGCACGGTACTGTCGTTGATCATGCTCACGACTTTATCCACATCTTTCTCCTTGACATGTCCAGGTTGCGGACGCGAAATCAGTTGGCCGGACTCCGTCAGCAGGAGGATGAACGACGAGGGATAGATATGGCGCTCGTTGAGTGTGTCGCCCAACCATTCGAGTGAGATATCGATGCCGCTGATGGCGGCTATGCGCCCCTCATCGTCATGAATGGGATAAGAATAAGTGATGAGCTGCTTTTCCTTGTCGTCATCCTCATGGTCATAGGGGTCGCTCCAAGAAGGTTCTTCTTCCTCTATCACCTTGAGGTACATCGGGTTGGTGGTGTAGTCAACACCTTTCTTCTCTGCCAGGTTCTTGATAACGATACTGTCGGCGTTCTTATAGGCATAGGGCTCAAAGAGTCTGCCTTTTTCAGGATAATAGTCAGGAGTAAAGGCCAGGAAACCGCCCGCCACCTTCGGATTGGCCATGATGATGCGCTTGGTTACCATGAACATGGTGTCGGCATGGTTGATATTGCGATTCACATCCCATAGATGCTCATTCAGCGTGTTTTCCATCACCTTCAGTGTACCGATAATGATCATGGCCTTTCGAGTCAGTTCGCTCTCCGCACGTTGGCTGAGCGCTTTTTCCAACATATAGTGAGAATAGTAGTACTGGGCAGCCGAGACCAATTCCAACAACAAGGCAGCCATCGCCACGAAGACCAAACCCTTGTGGCTGCTCAGATACTGACTGATGTTTTTCAAAAATATTCTCACGGACAACGAAGTTATATGGAATCGATATGCTAAAGGCTTTATAAATTGCAAAGATATGATTTTTTATTGAAGCATAAAATAATAAATAAACAATTTATCAACTGCATAAGATGTTTTATACTTTTTTACCTGTTGGAAGAACATAAACAGGGCAGACTTTTTTCAACTTTCTCAAGTTGAAAGGAGTGTAGGATTTTGGGAGCTTAGCTGACTTAACTGATCCAAATAGAGGCTATCATGGGCATCCTTTTGTTAATAATAACTCCTTTGCAATACTATTATGAAATAATTTGCTTATATTTGCATCGAAATGTGAGATGACACCCCCACTCCATCACCAAAAAATAAATTACACTATTATCCAAACGACTATCCCCATGAAATCTTACCCTTTGCTCCAGTCCCAATTAGGTGTTTTTTATGACTGTCTGAAATATCCGCAAGTGATGCAGTATAACATTCCTTGTATCGTACCCTTGACAGATGACATTGATACCGACCGTCTGGAATCCGCCATCCAGGCTATCTTTACGGCGCGAAAGGAACTGCGCATCCGTTTTTTCATTGACGAGAAAGGTGAGCCACAACAATATGTCGATGACCATAAGACACTGGCTATTGTGCGCCGCGAGATGACGGAAGAGGAGTTTCAGGACTATGCCCATCACGGATTCTGCCGGCCCTTTGACATCATGGGCGACGAACCATTGATAAGAACAGAGATTGTGGCGACGCCACAAAGAAAATACCTGTTGGCGGATATCCACCACATGGTGACCGACGGAACAAGTTACCTGACGCTGTTCCCCCAGCGTGACCTGCCGCTGGCCTACGATGGCAAGCCGTTGCCCATTCAGGAGTATGGCATGCTGGAGGCCGCCGAAGACGAATATAGCCGTTTAGGCGACGAGGAATACCAGCGGGCGAAGGAAGTGATGAAGGAAAAATATGCCGGAGTGGATCTGGCAACGCTGTCGGCACGTCCTGAGAATCCTGTGGGCGAGATGGGCCAGGAGTCGGCTTACATCAGCAGGGTGATGGTGGATGACTGGTGCAAGGCAAACGGTTTTGCGCCTTATCAGATCTTCCAGGCAGCGTTCAGTTATGTGCTCGCCAGGCTTCTGCGTGAGGAGAAGGTGGCTTACACCACCATCTATCACGGCCGTCGCGACCAGCGCGTGCGTCAGGCCTACGGCATGTTTGTGCGCACCATCCCGTTTATGATGGAGATCAAGAAGGAACAGACCGTACGAGAATACATAGCCACTGTTCATGCAGAAATGAAATCCACGCTGTCGCAGCTGGCATACCCCTTCTCTCATTTCTGCCGCGACTTGGGTGTTCAGCCCGGCATTTCATTCAACTTCACCGCACTGCCCGGCTGGGAAGAGGAATACCATTTTGGAGAAACACATTGCCCGTTTGTGCAACAGGACCGCGGTGATGTCTTTTATGATATGCTTGCGCACATCTTCATTGTCGGTGCGGGTGTCGTGCCCGAAGCGTCTTCAGATGGCGAGTATTACGACATCCGCATGGAGTCGAGCCTGGCCATGAACAGCCGCAAGACCATGCGCATGATGGCTGATGCCATCAAAGCCACGATGGAGCAGATGATGGCACGCCCGGACGATGCCATCGACAATATCAGCATTGTCAGCGACGCCGAGGCTGAGCGCATCATCAAGATTGGAACGGGCAAGGATATTGATGTGGATTTGAGCAAGACATTTGCCAACCTCTTTACAGAACAGGCAAAGCGCACCCCTGATGCGCCTGCCGTGGTGGACAAGGACAGCCAGTTGACCTACGGCGAGATGGATGGGTACTCGAATGCGCTCGCCCGCCGCCTTATCGACTTTGGCGTGCAGCCCGACGATTTTGTCTGCGTCATGCTCGACCGCACAAAGGAATTCCCGCTGTCTGTATTGGCTATCCACAAGGCCGGTGCAGCCTATACGCCCCTCGATTTCGAATATCCCAACGAACGGTTGAGCTATATGCTCGAGAATTCCGAGTCGAAGGTGCTCATCACCTCGCACGATGTGCTGGAAGCCAAACAAGCGGAAGGCAACTTTGCCACGGCAGATGCCAGCACGTTTTTCATCGACGACTTCATGTCGGAAATCGGTACGGCAGACAGCAGCTGCATCGCTGCCCCCATCGACTTGTCAAAGCCCGACGGACTCGCCTATATGATCTACACCTCCGGCTCTACCGGCAAACCCAAGGGGGCGATGCTGCACCAAGCCGGACTGCGCAACTTCATCGCTGTGGTCATCGACATGGAGAAACTGACAGCAGCCGACCGCATCAGCGGACACCGCTCGTTCTCATTCGATGCTCATATCGAGGATATGTATCCTGTGCTCACGCTGGGAGGCTCGTTCCATATCATGCCCACCGAGATCCGCAAAGATCTCCATGCCATCAGGCAGTTTCTTTTTGACCATCAGATTACGGGTGGCGGCTACTCCACAGCCATGACCTGTCTGCTGCTGAACACCTTTGACGACCTGCCCATCCGCTTCACCACGGGTGGCGGCGAGAAGATGGATGGAGTCTATAGCGACCACATTGAAATCATCAATGTGTATGGCCCTACGGAGTGCACCGACGACACCTCGTATTACAGCATCGCACCAGGGCGCCGCGTAGAGAACATCCCCATCGGTCAGAGCGTGGCCAACAACTGGAACTTTATTGTTGACACTGCTGGAAATCTGGTGCCGCAGGGCACGGCAGGTGAACTGTGCTTTGCCGGCGTACAGGTAGGACGTGGCTATTGGCGGTTGCCGGAGCGCACGGCCAAGTCATTTGTCGATTGCCCGTTCGTGAAGCAGGACCGCTGGGGACGACCTGTCAGGATGTACCACACCGGCGACCTGTGCCGCTGGAACGAGGAGGGTCAGATAGAGTACATGGGACGTATCGACACACAAGTGAAATTGCGTGGTTTCCGTATAGAACTTGGTGAGATCGAGAGCAAGGCCCTGAACATTGAAGGCATCCGGCAGGCTGCTGCCGAGGTCCGCAAGGTGATGGGCAACGAGCATCTGGTGCTCTACTACACCGTGTCGGACGGCACTCCAATCAGTGACGATGACATCCGCTCCGCCCTTTCCGCATCATCGCTGGCAGAATATATGGTGCCCGATGCCTATATGCGACTTGATGTCATGCCGATGACGCCCAACGGGAAAATCAACCGCAAGGCGCTACCTATGCCGGAACTGAAACGCAGTATCGACTTTGTGGCTCCTGAAGGTGAGATGGAGCAGCTTTTTGCACGCATTTTCTCGGAGGTGCTTGGTATTGAAGAAGTAGGCGCACTCGATGACTTCTTCGTGATTGGCGGCACCAGCCTCAATGCCATCAAGGTCATTGTGGAAGCCAGCAAACGAGGAGTGCAGATTGTCTTCAACGACCTCTTCAACCAAAAGACGCCGAGGGCCTTGGCCGACTTTGTGACGAATCATTCGGCGAATCAAGGAGCCGGTTTGCAAGACACCGAAAAAGCTGCCGCTGTGCAGAAGAGCAGCACACATGATTCCTCCGCCTTTGCCGCACTGCTCAGCAAGAACACCCTACAAGTATTCCTTAAAGGAAAACGTCAAGCCATAGGCGACGTATTGCTCACAGGCGCTACGGGCTATTTGGGCATTCATATTCTCAATGAGTTGCTGACAGACTATGACGGCCATATCCTGTGTCCTCTCCGCTGCAAAGCCGGCGAAGACCCGATGCACCGTCTCAAAACCTTGTTCTTCTATTATTTCGGCAAGACAGAGGCGTTCAGCCATATCGAGGAGCGTGTCACCGCTTTTGCCGCAGAAGTCACCCAACCCGATGCCCTCGACGGCATTGACCGCAAGGGACTCACCGTGGTCAACTGTGTGGCCAATGTGAAGCATTTCTCTGCCGGCAACGACATCGAACTTGTCAACATTGAGAGTGTTCGCCACCTGATCACTTTCTGTCTGCGGACGGGCTCCCGTCTCATCCATATCTCCACGACCAGCATTGCCGGACTGAGCGTGGATGGAGTGCCCGGTCCGGATGTCAAACTCACAGAACAGGATCTATGGCTTGGCCAGAACATCGACGAGAACAAGTATGTCTATTCCAAGTACAAGGCAGAGGAACTGGTGCTCGAAGCCATCGCCCATCATGGCCTTAATGCGAAAATCATGCGTGTGGGCAATCTCTCTGCCCGGCAGAAGGACGGCGAGTTCCAAATCAACTTCAACACCAACAATTTCCTGGCACTGCTCCGCGCATACGTCATCATCGGCATGGTGCCTTATGAAGCACTCAGCCAGGTCTTCGAGTTCTCCCCGATCGACGAGGTGGCACATGCCATCATGTTGCTTGCCACAACACCTGAGGAGTGTACCGTGTTCCATCCCTATAACATCCACCGACAGTACCTGGCCGACATCCTCAACGGCTTTGCAGCCGCAGGCATCACCCTGCAACGTGTGGAGAAAGAAGAGTTCCAGGAGGCGTTGGAGCGGATGATGGAGAACCCCGACCTCGTCACCCTGTTGCGGCCGCTGATGGCATACAACCTGAGCACCACCCATCAGATGCGATGGATAGAAGCCGCCAACGACTACACGACGCAGGTGCTCTATCGCTATGACTTCCAATGGCCCACTACATCCCGTGACTATGTTCGACGCTTCGTTGATACCATCATAGGATTTGATTATTTCAACAGCTGAATACAACGCCATCGGGATAAGCCACCATTTCGCAAGACATTTTCAGACAGATTCCACTACCGGTCATTTTGCCAAGAATTACACCTATGAGAAATCCAATTGCCAGAATACTGCTTGCCCTATCGCTTTTGGCATCCACCTCCTACACATGGGCACAAGAAGTGAGAGAGGAAGAGGAGAAGACCAACCAGTTTACCATCAGCGCCGGGCTGATGTCGCGTGGAGAAATCAGACAAGGAGGACTTCATGGCGGCACGGAAGAAAAGAATGAGAACAGGGCTGCCTTCGTCAACAACCGTGCCAGGATGTCGGTCAGTTATGACCGTGACAACCTGTCTGTCAAGGTGACTGCCCAACACTCTGGCATCTGGGGTGCTGAGGGCGGCGGCAAGTTCAACATCTACGAAGCATGGGCGCAGATGAAAGCCAAGAACGGCCTGTTTGCCCGAATAGGCCGTCAGGAACTGGTGTACGACGATGAGCGCATCCTCGGCAACAACGACTGGGCCATGGCCGCCCTTTACCACGACGCGTTGAAGGGAGGATACGAGAACCGCGGGCACAAGTTGCATGCCGTCATCGCCTACAACCAAAATTCCAAGAACATCAATGGCGGTACCTTCTACCAGGACGGTTCGCAGATCTACAAGACCATGCAGACGGTATGGTATCACTACGATGTGCCGAAGTTGCCTCTGGGCATGTCGCTGCTGTTCATGAACATCGGCATGCAGAACGGCAATGAAGAGGAATATGAGACCATCTTTCAGCAACTGTTAGGCGGATATGTGAGTTACAAGCCCCGCAACTTGTCGGTGGAGGCCGCCTATTACCACCAGATGGGCAAGGCCAGCCTCGATTATTCCACAACCACGACGATTCCTATCAATGCCTGGATGGCCTCCGCAAAGATATCCTACCAATTCAATAGGCAACTGACCGGATATGCAGGTTATGACTACCTGAGCGGTGACAAGGAATTCAAGGTGCCCAAACATGGGACAATAGGTCTGTCCCAACACACCAAGATGTCGGCATTCACGTCCACCTTCGGTTCTACGCACAAGTTCTACGGCGCCATGGATTTCTTTTATGTCAGCGCCTACTACGGCACCTTCTCCCCCGGACTGCAGAATTTGTTTGGCGGTGTGACATACAAGCCCATCGAGGGACTTTCCATCGATGCCGCCTACCATTACCTCGCCACCTCCACCAAACTTGATGAAATGGATAAGACTTTGGGGCGCGAGATTGAACTGAGTGCATCCTACCAGATCATGAAAGATGTCAGACTTGGCATGGGTTACACATTTATGAAAGGCACGGAGACCCTGGAGGCGCTCAAGCTCAGTACCGATGACAAAAAACTGCAGTGGGGATGGCTGATGCTGAATGTCTCGCCGCGCCTTTTCTATAGTAAGTGGTAAAGAGATTGAAGAGATTTAAGTTTCGCATTTGCTCAACTTTTGGGAGTTTAGGAGTTTAGGAGTTTGGACAATAGTTCGATTGAGCGAGAGGAGAGAGATTATAAAACTGAGATTTGTTATACCCTCACCTAACCTCTCCCAGAGGGAGAGGGATAAGTTTGCTGTGTCTCCCAAAGGGAGAGGGATAAGTTTGCTATGTCTCCCAAAGGGAGAGGGATAAGTTTGCTGTGTCTCCCAGAGGGAGAGGGATAAGTTTGCTTTCCAACAGCTATTTGCCCCGGCTTGTCAGCATTTTGTCCAAATCGATGGAGAGGCCGATGCTGAAGGACGTTCCCGTTGTCAGCGGCGAACAATAAAAATAGGATTTGGGCTTGTAATTGAAGATGTTGTCAACAGCGGTGTTGAGATGGATGCCACGCCAGATATGATGCTGGAGCATCAGTTTCCAGATGGTATAGCCTTGGTCAACATCCTTGCGGTTGGATTGCGGACGGCCTTGACTGCGTCCGGAGAGAGCCGCATCGATGGCATAATGACGCGAGAACCGATGTTCGTAGCCTACCCGCCAGGTCAAGGAATGTGAACGAGGCTGATAGAACTGCGAGAAAAAGACATTTCCAGACTCATGCATCCAAGAATAGTTTAATCTGAACGATGCCCCGCAATCCCAGATGTGGCCGACGCTGAGGTCGACACCCCAGACCTTGATGCCCTCTTCATTCCAGTAAAGCGCACTTTCCATACCCTCGTACATTCCACCGTCGATTGTGGTGATACGCTTGTCGAATATATTGCAATAGCCCATGAGGGTGAAATTATAGCGCCCGTCGAGGAAGCCACTGTTGCGTATGCAATTCGTGCGCTCCACGGCAATGTTGAAATTGTGGCTTTTCTCAGGATCAAGGTCAGGGTTACCGCGGAGCAGATACCCCATGTTGCCCATGTCGAAGTGCATATACATCTCCTTCAGGGTAGGTGCGCGGAATCCACTGGAATAGTTGGCGCGGAAGGTCATCCAAGGCGCCTTATATACGATAGCAAGGCGTTCGGTGAGCGCCTTCCGCTTAGAAGCAGAGAAGTAATCGTAGCGGACACTTCCCACGACGTTCAACCGGTCGGTGATGTTCCAGTCAAACTGGGCATAGCCATCGATGTTGTTCTGGGCGTGGTTGGTATTGTCAATGAATTGGTAAGTCGTGAGATAATCATGCATATAGTCGGCTCCGACGATGAGGATGTTCTTCCCCAACGATTGGCTGAGCAGGGCATGCACCACATGCTGCCGATTGCTGTAGTCATGGTCATGGGTGCGGGTGCCGTCGGGCATGAAATTGGCCTTGTCATACTGGTCGAATGCGTATGACAGTTCCAGATGGCTGTCATGGTTCCAAGCGTACCTGCCCTTCAGTCCGGCACTGTAGGCATTGAAATGATAATCGTGGGTGTCACGCTCACTGGTCCGGAAGAAATAGCCCCCACGTCCGACCAATGTCAACCGGTCTGTGGCACGCCAGGTGAGCCGCTCCTTGACGTTATAGGTTTTCTGTCCATAGAGACGGCTCAGGTTGGAGTCATCGTTCAGCACCGACTCGTCATAAGGCAAGCCCTGCGCCTTCTTCAGCAGTTCCAGGGCAATCTCCTCAGAAGAATACGGTTTGGGCAAATCGACAGGGTCCATCATCGTATGCTGGAAACTCGTCTGTGAGTTCCATTTCTCGGTATTGAAAGAGAAACTTGCCCCGTTGCGCCACTCATGACCGAAGGTGTTGTAACGGGAGTTCACATTGGCCGTCCAAGGTTCAAGATTCTCGCGGCTGATGATGTTGATCACACCGCCAACGGCATTCGAACCGTAGAGCGCCGACGAGGCGCCCTTCACAATTTCGATGCGCCCAACGTTGTCGAGACTCATCCGGTTGTAGTCCACGTTGTCCATGGTCTCACCTGCCAAGCGCTCACCATCGACAAGGAAAAGTACGGCATTGCCGCCAAAACCGCTCATGTTGAGCGATGTCTCCTGGCTCATGGCCAAGCCGAACTCCAGTCCCGGAATTTCCTGTGTCAGCATGTCCTGGATGTTGGTGGCATCCACAATCTTGATATCATGAAGCGTGATGAGGCGATTGACAACAGGTGCATCCTTGAGCGCTTTGGGCGAATGAGATCCCGTCACAACAAGTTCCTCCAGTTCCACGGTGTCGCGGACCTCGGCAGGAGGAGTCTGTGCAGAGACGCCCATAGCCAGCATGGCCCATGCGATGCTGGCTATGGTGAGACGTGAGAATCTGCTCTTCAAGGATGCTGTCATGACTTATTGTCTTTTGCCCGTGAATGTTGTCAACATGGCAAAGGGCATATTGCCATACTTCAAAGAGAATTTCACGACAACGGTCTTATCGTTGAACAATACCGTCATGTCACCAATAGTGTAGGCTTTCTCAGCACCGTTGGCACCCACTACCGTACCGCTATAGGAGATGAGTCTTCCCATAATATTGTCGTCGGACTTCACCAGTGGGATGTTCTTCACTGAGAATGAAGGGATTGTCATCATACCACCCATTCCTACTTCAGGAACAGTCAAGTCAATGGAGGTGTCCGTGACTTTTGTAATCACATAGGTCTTGGTCTCGTTGGATGACTCTTCGTTATTGACCATGATGACCTCATTGCCGATATAAGAACCGGCTACTTTTGCAGCCACTGCCACCTCCGGTTCATCATCATCACTTCCACATGCACACACTCCAAACACGATGGCCACTGCGGCCAACGCCATTGTCAACAAACTTTTGATTTTCATAAATAAAATATAGATGTTTAAAAAAGATTCAAACCATTATTTCCCTGTACTCAACTGCTGGGTTTCGTAGTCATACTCAGACCCGTAGGTGCTGTGGGGAATGCTGAAGATGACAATCATGAACAGAACCGCAAGGCCGACGACCCACTTGTTGAACTTCCACTTCAGCGTGGCAAGAGCAGCCACAAAGAAGAGGAACGACAGGAGCGTCTTATTGTCCGTCAGGTCTGTTCCGAAGGGGAATCCCGTCCACCAAGGTCCGAAAGCCGCATGCTGCACGAGAGGACCAAAGATGAAACCACCGACAAACAAGGTGGCCACGGTGATCTTCAGCCATTTGCCGTATTTACGTCCTGTCATCACCAGCATGAACGTATATACCGCAAAAAGCATGGCAGCAAACATCAAAAGGATGTGGGGTATCAGGATACCGGCGGGAACATCATTGCGGAAACGTATCACAACGGGTTCATCAGCTGCGAGGTTCTCTCCCCCGACGGTGACATAATACTGCAGTTTTCCCGCAACAGGTTGTACGGGCAATGCGGCCTGCAACTCAGCCGGCTTGTCCTCACCGCTTTTGTTCCATTGGAAATCCACCGTGGTGTATTCATTTGCCGTGGGATAGCGGCGGTAATGCAACTGGGCCTGGGTATCAGCGGGAACACCCTTAAGCGTGACGATCTCATCGTGCTGCACACCGCTTCTGGGCAATTTCATCTGATAGCTTTCCCCGTTCAATTCCACGGACACTTTCTTGGGATAAGTGGGACCCGTCATGCGCTGGTAGATGCTCAATACCAACGTGATGACCACAGCTAAAAACCAATATATGAATTTTCTCATCTCACAGGGGGTGTTAAGTGAACTTGAAACACGATTGTCTCTCCATCGCGGAGGACCTTCACCGGGATGGTGGTACCAGCCTGGAGTTCCGACAAACGAACCATGTATTCCTCGATATCCTTGACAGGCTTACCGTCGATTTCCTGGATGATATCGCCGCTCCTGATGCCAGCGGCGTGAGCCGGTTTCCCTGCTACCACGATATCAGCCCGAAGGCCGGGAATGTCGCTTGCCCCCATGACGTCGGGCATGAGGCCTAACGTGACCTTGAACTTGGCATGGCTCATCTTATTGCTGCTGGGCACATTGATATAGTCAGGAGCCTCAGCCATGGCAGCCAGCCGGGCAATCAGTTCCCGGGAAAACTCCAGGGTCTGCTGCATGCCATCATAATTCAGGGTAGAAGGAACGTCATCAGGGGTGTGGTACTCCATGTGCCCACCCGTGGTGAGGAAAAGAACCGGGATTTCGGCCGCCACGAACGAGGCATGGTCACTCGGGCCATAGCCGTCAGGAATACAAGTGACGTTGAGTCCCGTCTGCTGGGCGACATCCTCAACCATGGTCTTGAATCCACTGCTTGTCCCGGTGCCCGAGACGCTCATGGCCTTGTTGCGCATACGTCCCACCATATCCAGATTCACCATGGCGACGATGCCTTTGCTGTTGGCTGGCAGGTTGACACGCTGTTTGTCCTCATGCTTCAACCAATCCAAAAAAAACTTGGACCCCACAAGGCCTTGTTCCTCAGCGCCAAAGAATGCGAAGATGATGCTTCGCGGCGAGCGCACCTTTTTAAAATGCTTGGCCAGCTGGAGCACCACGGCGTCGCCGCTGGCATTGTCGTCAGCACCCGGGTGAACGCCCAAGGTGTCGGGCCGACGCGAGCCGGAGCCCTGTCCGCCCATACCCAGATGGTCATAATGAGAACCGACCACAATGTATTCGTTCCTCAGGCGCTTATCCTTGCCCGGAAGAACAGCGATGATGTTATGGGTAGTTCTCTTCTCCGTCTTCCCGAAGGTGAAGTCATGAAAGAAACCCTTTCTTTTCTTTTCCTTGACAATCGGCTTGAGTTTCAGCTTGCGTAATTGGTCAACTATGTATTCAGAGGCAAGGGTGTCGCCGGCTGTGGCAGGAAATCTTCCACCGAGTTGCTGCGAAGCCAGGTATTCCACCGCCTGTCTCATGTCATCCTGCTTTTGGGCATGGGTGTGCAAGACAAGTGCGAAAGCCAAAAATAAAAAAATGCACCTTATTCTCATAAATCTTGCGTCATTATGATTTCAGGTGCAAAGGTACTACAAACTTTTGATTTTCACGCTCCACATTTATGATGATTTTACATCAGCATATATCCCCGCCAAGTAAAACTGGCGGTCATGCACATCATCATAAGTAATTACTTGTGCAAGGGCAAGTGTGTCAGGGTACGATTTTTGCGTCGGTCTTCTTGATGTACAAGTTGTCATGGGCGGTGGCGAGCACATAATACTGCCCATCCTCCCTAAACGTGTCAGCCAAGATAGTTCCCTTGCTGACCGTTGTAAACAGCACATCGTTGCCTCCATCCTTATAATTATCGGTATAAATGGGCGTACTTGCCTTGGTGGCCACCAATTTGGGCTGGCCATTGCCCTCATACCAGGTCTGCTCGCCTACATACTTTCTGTAAGCCCATCCCGTGGTCTTTCCCACGCTGACCTTGCACCAGTTGCCGCTTTTGCCACGCAGCACACCCTGCCCTAAGCCATGGGAGAACATATAAAGTTTGGTCAACACAGGTGCTTTCATGGAAGGATTCTTCCTGACATTGACAAAGCCATCATCCGAGGTGGCATACACCACCGTGAGCACATCCTGAGCCCAAATGGCACATCCGACCATCAGGGCAGCTATAATCGAAAAGAAACGTTTCATTTTATTCTTCTGCCATTATTTGAGAACTTATCTTATACACTTATTTCCATTTGACCAACAAGTCGGTGAGCGGCTTGGCCGTTTCCTGGGCAATCTTGTCGATGAACGCCTGGGCCTCTTTCTCGTCATAAGGCTCGTCAACGTCATTGGTGAAAGTCTTCTTGCCGTCCTTCTCTGTCACGGTGAACAGCTCATTGAAGCCCTCACGTTCAGTCTTCTCATAAAAAGTCGTCTTTTCACTGTCCTTGACCACCAGCGCATCACCCTGGAAAAATAGTTCCTGTCCTTCGCATACAGGCACTCCGTCAAAATTGTCGATGTCTTTCATGTCTTTGTAGAAAGAGAGGAGCAGACCGTCCTTACCGTCTGCGGAGATCAGGTAAACATAGTCGTTAGCAAGAGCGTAGTGGCCGATTTGTTTCTCCTCGCCGATGGACAACTCCCACAGTGTCTGAATGTCCTGCAGATGCGCCTGGATATTGCTCTCTGCCGCGGCCACAAGGGCTGTGTCGGGAGCTTCATAAGCGGGTTGTTCACTGGGCTGGTCTTTCTCCGGGGCTTTGTTTTTGCAAGAAGCGAATACCAAGCCCAAAGCCATCATGGAGAGGAAAACGGTTTTTACAAATACTTTTTTCATTGTTATTAAGGATTAAAGATATTGGCGTAATGAGAATCAATAATTTGTTACAAAGATATGCAAAGAATCGGTTTGTTGCATAAAAATGCACAGCCAATTGTCTCTATTTTCCCAAAATTCACATAATTTAACGAGGAATCGTAGGAACAGACCTGTACTTATGATTCTGCCATGATTCTTTGGAGATTCATTATTTTTTTGTATTTTTGTGACGTATATTGCAAAGAAGTTGTCTGAAGTTCACGATTTCAAATGAGTCATACGAAGAGAAATAAGACGATGGTATCGGTACTGTTCATGCAGTTCAGCATCATTTTCACCGTTTGCCTCATCGCCTCCAACATACTCGAGACGAAGCAAATGGTTTTCGGTCCGCTCCACCTGACGGGCGGTCTGTTGGTGTTTCCCATTTCCTATATCATCAATGACGTGGTGTGCGAGGTATGGGGCTATCGCCGTGCGAGCATTCTGATATGGACGGGATTCCTCACCAACTTCGCCTTTATGATGGTGGCCTGCATTGCCGATGCCATTCCCGGCGCCCCTTATTGGGAAAACGAGGAAGGTTTTCATGCCATCTTCGGTCTTACTCCCCGCATCGCCCTGGCGTCCTTCGTATCGTTTATCGTTGGCAGTTTCGTCAATGCCTACGTGATGAGCCGCATGAAGATCGCCGACCGCGGCAAGCGTTTCCCCCTGCGTGCCATCATGAGTACGGTCTGGGGCGAGGGAGCCGACTCGCTCTTCTTCTTTCCCCTGGCATTCTATGGCGTGCTGCCCAACCAAGAACTGCCACTGATGATGATTTCGCAATTGGTGCTGAAGACTGTCTATGAGATCATCGTCCTGCCCATCACCATCCGTGTGGTGAACCGTGTGAAGGATTTAGAAGGTGAGGATGTATATGACAACGGCGTCAATTACAATATTTTCGCCATTTTCAAAAAAGGCGGCGAACAATAAGCCAAAAATAAGCGGCGAACAATAAGCCACATCAGGTACAAACAAAGACATCATGATTATGGAAACAGAGAACAGCACGAATTGCACAGGCGAGGTCGTTTCAAAGCAAAGCCCCACCAAGGACATTTACTTGGCAGGAGGTTGCTTCTGGGGTACGGAGCATTATTTCAAGCAGATAGAAGGAGTGGCAGAGACAGAGGTGGGCTATGCCAACGGCATCATCGCCAACCCCACCTACGAACAGGTATGTACGGACCAGACCCGCTTTGCCGAGACGGTTCATGTGTGCTACCATCCCGACACCGTGAGCCTTGAGTTTCTGCTGCGCATGTACTTCAAGGCCATTGATCCCGTGAGCGTCAACCAGCAGGGGCATGACAAAGGGACGCAATACCGGACAGGCATCTATTACACCGACAGCGAAGACCTGCCCGTCATCGAGAAAGTCTATCAAGAGATACAACAGCAATACGAGGAACCTTTGGCAGTAGAGAAACAGCCACTGGAGAACTTCTACAAGGCAGAGGACTACCACCAAGACTATCTCGACAAGAATCCCTCGGGCTACTGCCATCTGCCCTTGTCGCTCTTTGAATATGCAAGGAAAGCAAAAGACATCAAATAACCAAACCTAAAACGAAAATGAGAACATTAATCGCAGGCCTTATGGCCATGATGAGCATGCTGAGTGTCTCGGCACAGCGCATCTATGACTTCAAGATGAAAGACGACGTCGGACAAGACGTATCCCTCGCCGACTATCAGGGGAAAGTGCTCCTGATCGTAAACACCGCCACACGCTGCGGATTCACGCCTCAATATAAGGAATTGGAGGCCCTCTATGAGAAATACGTGGACCAGGGGTTTGAAATCCTCGACTTCCCCTGCAACCAGTTTGGCGAACAGGCCCCTGGAACGATACAGGAGATCCACCAGTACTGCATGGTCAATTTCGACATCCGTTTCCCGCAATTCGACAAGATCGAGGTGAACGGTGCGGGCGAGCATCCACTCTACACCTGGCTGAAATCGCAGAAAGGTTTTGGGGGTTTCGACACCGCCGACCAACGAGGCAAGTTCATGGACGAGATGCTCCGCAAGCGCGACGCCGACTATGACAAGAAGTCGGACATCAAATGGAACTTCACCAAATTTCTCGTCTCACGCGACGGAAGGGTGATCGCCCGCTACGAGCCTACCGACCCGATGAGTGCCATCGAGGCCGACCTGCAACTGGAGCTTAATCCTGTGCTGAGCCAGATCATGGCTCGCCGCTCCATACGCAAATATCTCGACAAACCCGTGGAGCACGAGAAATTGGAATTGGTGGTAAAAGCTGGTATCAACGCACCCAGCGGCATGAACCGCCAACCCTGGATCGTCAGAGTGGTGGAAGACCAGAAACTCATCGCTGACGTGACCGAAATCTATAAACAAGCTAATGCCGAGCAGGTGAAGCGCGACGCCGGATTCAAGAACATGTTCCGCAATGCGCCCAACCTCATCTGCGTCTGCACACCAGCCAATGGCGGTGGTGAACTGGATGCCGGCCTGCTGGGCGAGAACATGATGCTGGCAGCCCAGTCGATGGGACTTGGCACCTGCTGCCTCGGCGGTCCTGTCCGCTTCCTGCTGTCCAATGACAAGGCCCGTTTCTTCCTCGACCGCCTCGACATCCCTTCGGACTACAAGCTCAACTACATCATCGCCATCGGTTATCCCGACGAACAGCCGGACGCCAAGCCCCGCGATGCCTCGAAGGTGAAATATATCAAATGACGCAGCGAAGGGAAAGAGCCCGCTTTTATCACCTCCGTCCGACAAGACTTAAGGAAAACGAATGAGAAATATAGGATACCACATATTGGCTATCTTTACCATCGCCATCTGGGGAGTGACCTTTGTCAACACCAAGGTGCTGTTGCATCATGGACTGCAACCGATGGAGATATTCCTTCTCCGGTTTATTGTGGCTTACGGTTGCATCTGGATCATCTCCCCCAAGAGAATAAAATCTCAGTCTTGGCATGATGAGTTCTTGTTTTTCATTTTGGGCTTTGTCGGAGGGACGGTGTATTTTGTCGCTGAAAACACAGCCATCGGCCTTACCTATGTCAACAATGTGGCGTTCATCGTCTGCACCGCACCGCTCATCACCATGTTGCTGGCCATCCTTCTGACGAAGAGTGTAAAAGCGACGGTCACGCTGATCATGGGATCATTGCTGGCTTTGATGGGAGTGGGAATGGTGATCTACAACGGACAATTCGTGTTGCAGCTCAACCCGCTGGGCGACTTCCTCGCTCTTGCGGCTTCATTCAGCTGGGCCATCTACAGTTTGGTCATCAAGAAAGTGTCATCCCGATATGCAGCGACCTACATTACCCGCAAGGTGTTTTTCTACGGGATACTGACCGTTATCCCATTTTTCCTTTTGAAACCCTGGAGTTTTCCGTTGGAGCGGCTGTATCAGCCTGTCGTCTGGATGAATCTTTTGTTTCTTTCTGTAGTGGCTTCCTTTCTCTGTTTCCTATGGTGGAGCGTTGCAGTGAAGAAAATAGGAGCCATATCCACGAGCAATTATGTCTATCTGAACCCCATCACGACAATCATAGCCAGTGCGTTTTTCCTTCAGGAGCCCATGACAATCATGGCGTATATCGGAAGCGCGCTCATTCTCTTAGGGGTGTTCACCGCCAACCATAAAGTGAAAGAAAAAGGAGACTGAAAAATGAACATATTACTTAAAATGATTACAGGAATGATACTATCTCAATTTGGCCTGACGGCAGACGCCCAAGGCAAACAAATGACGTTCACTTATAGGTCGCATACCTATACGATGACCGGCACGCTCAACGCAGAGGCATACGACACCAAGGCCACGGGCACGGTGACCTTTACGAATATCCCTGCCGACTACACCGAATTTGAAGCCGTCTATACCCAGTTTCTGGGCAAGACGCCGCATGGTGCCGCCGCCATGATGCCCATGGCCATGGAACTGTATCGGCGTGACCGGGATATGGGCCTTCAATGCCTGAAACTGCTGTGCTATCCCTCAAATGTCAACTCCGTCACGTCAATCCTCAACACCAAGTACGGACCATCAAAGTTCGCACCATCCAACGACCCCTACCTGCAACCCTATCTGCCTGCAGCCGTTCTCAAGGGGGCCACGCCAGACAACGGTTACAGCCCACAACGACCCTACACCGTGGAGATGAAAGCCAGCGTCAACAAGCATCAGGATTTGCAGTTCTCCGGCAGCGGCCGTGTGGTCTATCTCTATATCATGGGCCAGGGATGGGACACCCAACAGCGCCAGGTGGAGGTCGTCCTGCAGCCAGGCAGCACGCTCCATCAGATATTCAACTGTCCTTCGCTTTACACGCAGTGCAAGCAGATCAAGGGTCAGTGGAAAGGACTTGAATAAGAGACGAACACGAAATGAACATGCACACATCGAAAAAATGGGATGCCCTCCGACAGGAGCATCCCATTTTTGCATATAAAAAGATATCGTCGATCACTCTGGATAGTTGCCTTCGATGTAGGCCTTGATCAGAGAGGCGTGGGAGAGAGCGGACTTGGGGTTATTGACGTCGGCATTGGTGTTGTAGTCGAGCAGCACCACGGGTTTGTTTTTCGAAATGATCCGGACAGCCGCCACCAACTTCTGCAGCCTGTTCTCCAACACCCACTTATAGCAGGGCAGGTAAATCAGTTTGCGTGCCTCGATGTAGCCAAGCAATTCTTCTCCATGAATGCCCTTGCGATGGCCAAGACACGGGCCGTATTTTCTTGTTGTGCGCTTCAGGTTCTTCATATCACGCTTCGAGAAGAAAGACCTGTCCACGTCTGCATCCTCGAAAACCTTCAGACCTTGCCAGATGCCCTCCACAGACGCAGCAAGCACTCCCTCTGAGAACGGAACGGGAATGTCTCTATTGGGATAGAAGGGGCTGAACTTGACGAACTCGTCCTGAGCCTTGCTCGTCACGTCGATAATCATCGCATCAGGATACTTCTCCCTCAGCGATTCAAGCGATTTCCTTTTGGACTCGATGATAATCATAGGCTTCATTATTGAATCAGAAGCAAAGTTATCACTTTTCTCAGAATAAACATGAATTTTCATCATAAAACCATCTATTTTTTAAAACCACCCAACATTAGGCATATAGTATTACCCAAAAACAGAAAAAAGTAATCAAATGCGTAAAAAATACGCATCAAAATTTGGAAGTTTCAATTATTGGCCTTATCTTTGCAGCGTAAAAATTACGCAATAAATAAAAAAAAGGGGTATGGGAGTAATAATTAAAAAAGTGAGTGGTTTTGAAGAAGAAAAAGTGAAGTTGACTCTGAAGGAGGAAAAGAGTGGACTTCTGAGTGTGAGTAATCTTATTTTTAATAAGGTGGTGGAAAATGAGAGGGGAAATGTGTTGATGTGGATGATGGGAAAATTTAAGGGATTGAGGTATGAGGATTTGGAAGAAGTTTATGATGATGGATGTTTGGTGTTGTGGGAGAAGATGATGGATAAGGAGTTTAAGTTGATGGAAAAGAGTATGGTGGGTTATTTGATGAGGATTTGTAGAAATATCGGGATGCATTATTTGAGGAAGGTGAATGAGGATATTGAGAGTTTGGATAGGATTATGGAGAGAGGATATGGAGTGAGTGAGGAGAATGAAGGAGGAATTGAGGAGATGTTTGATGTGATGGATGAAAGAGTGGATGAAGAAGAGAAATATAAGAAGTTGGAAAGAGTTTGGAGTAAGTTGAAGGAAGTGGATAAGATGATATTGGAGAGTTATTATGTGGATGGATGTAAGATGGAGGAGATTGCGAAGAGGATTGGATATAAGAATGGAAATAGTGTGAAGAGTAAGAAGAAAAAGGTGTTGATGAAAATAAAGGAGATACGAGACGGGGCGGATTTTAAGGATCTGCCCGCCGCCGCATAAGATGATGCTAAAAATAGGACAAAAATGGCATTAAGCTCTTGCAAATGGCAACCACAGCCATTATACTAAAAATAGGAAACCTGTCTTAAACTATAAAAACAAACAGAATGCAAAACAAAGGAATTATCGGAGCTGTCTGTGGCGACATCATCGGCTCAGCCTATGAGTTTCACAAGACTAAGGATTGGGACTTCATGTTGTTCACCCCACGGTCGACCTTTACCGACGATACGGTCATGACCTGTGCTGTTGCCGAGTGGCTGATGGACGACCCCGGACACACGCACGAACAGCTGGTGAATATCATGCATCGCTATGGAGGAAGATTTCCTCGTCGAGGCTACGGCGGGATGTTCAGAATGTGGCTTAACAACCATTTGACTGCGCCTTACGGCTCATTCGGCAATGGTTCTGCCATGCGTGTGAGTCCCACTGGTTATTATGCCAAATCGTTTGACGAGGCCATTCAGCTTGCAAAGATTTCTGCTGAAGTGACCCATAACCACCCCCAGGGAATCATTGGCGCACAGGCTGTTGCAGCATGCATATACCTGGTCAGAAACAACGAAGCGCATAAAATCAAGGACTATTTGAAAAAGTATCGTTTTTACGATATGGACCAGATAAGTGCGAACTGGGAGACCATCCGGCGCAACTACAACTTTAATGAAACGTGCCAGGGTTCGGTACCTGAAGCGATATTTTGTGCGCTGAAGAATCTGGATTTACCTGATGGATATGAGAAGACGATCCGGGAAGCCGTCTCACTCGGTGGCGATGCTGATACACAGGGAGCCATTGCCGGGGGTATCGCGTCTGCCGTCTGCGAGGTGCCCGAAGATATCCTCAGCGAATGCCTTGACAGGCTTGCCCCGCAGTTGGTTGACGTGATCAGCCGATTCAATGAGGTTTGTAATCATTAACTCAACTCAGGTTGGAAGGAGTGTCGGAGTTTGGTAATATAGGAGTGTAGACAGTACCCTTGCCAGTACGGACTATTGTCCAAACTCCCAATCTCCTAAACTCCAAAAAGATGAGCCAAACATGAATCATTAATAAAAGATCAATATGGAAGAACTGAAATATCATTACATGTATCCGCATCCGAGTGTCACCACGGACTGCGTGATTTTCGGATTCGATGGAACTCGACTGAATATCCTTCTGATTGAACGAGGCATAGAGCCCTTCAAGGGCCGCTGGGCCTTCCCGGGGGGATTTCTGAGAATGGACGAGACGGCACTGCAGGGTGCCAAGCGCGAACTATATGAAGAGACAGGACTGAAAGATGCCTATATCCATCAGTTTCATGCCTTCTCTGGCGTAGACCGCGATCCCCGCGAACGAGTCATCACCATCGCCTATTTCGCCTTGGTCCGCATCAGCGAGGTAAAAGGCGGTGACGATGCCGCCAAGGCCCAATGGTTTCCGCTCGACAAGGTACCTTCACTGGCCTTCGACCATGACCTGATCCTTCGTGAGGCCACCAATGAGCTGCGCCGTCAGATTCACTTCGAGCCAATCGGTTTTGAACTGCTGCCAGAGAAGTTTACCATGACTCAGCTCCAGCACCTCTACGAGGCCATTCTCAGTGTGAAGTTCGACAGACGTAACTTCAGCAATAAGATGCTGAAGCTGGGCATACTGACCCAGTTGGAAGAGACTCTTCCGTTGCCCAACAAAAAAGTGGCCTTCCTCTATAAGTTCAACCCGGAAAGCTATACCGAGATGAAAGAAAAAGGCTTCCGCCTGGAATTCTGAAATTCCGTTTACAATTTACAAGAATGAGAGCACTGTTATTACACCATTCAAACGTCAGATATGAGACTGACGCAGAAATGCCTGAACTGACAAGTATCCGCGATGTGCTTGTCAAGATACACTATGCTGGAATATGCCGGACCGATATCGGCATAGCCAAAGGTGTCGTGCCGGCCAAGGACGATATCATACCCGGGCATGAGTTTTGTGGCGAGATAGCAGGATTTCTGAACGGGGAGGAGAAGATGAACGACTGGAGGGTTGGCGACGCCGTCAGTGCCAACCCCATGGCTTTTGGCTGCGAGGAAGATACGATGTGCGGCAAAGAGTGCGATGGCGCTTTTGCAGAATACATCGCTGTTCCAAGCACTGCATTGATAGGACTGCCGCCCCATCTGCTCACCCCTTTAGGAGCCTTCCTCGAACCAATCGCTGCGGCCCTTGCTCCCCTGAAGCATGTCTGCGGCAGGACCTGCATCTTTGGCAGGACCAGGATTGCAGAACTGACTCACCAGGTGGCGAAAGCGATGGGGTATGTCAATGTGGAGAGAATCACTCATGTAAGTGACTTGCAGAGCTGTACTTATGACTGTATGATAGAGACGGAACCCAATCACATTGATGCATACGCCGACGCTTTGAAACCAGGAGGTTTGTTGGTGCTGAAGTCCAGGTCGTTTGCCCCCAGTTCATTCACGGCCAACACCATCGCCATGAAAGAATTGCGCATACAGGGTGCTCGGTATGGCGATTTCCATGTGGCAAGCCGCATCTTGTCGGATGCCGCCGACCAAGTTTCCAGTACTCTCGACACGGGCACTCTGTTTGGGAATGTATATGACCTTTCAGAGTTTGAAACCGCTTTTACAGAAGCAGAACAGCCAGACAGCAAGAAGACATTCTTCAGGATATGTGCGGAATAGCAGGAATCATTCATCGTGAGGCTTCGCCGGACCTCAACCGTCTCGTTGCCGCCCTCAGCACGTTGGAGCTTCGAGGCCCCGACGATTGCGGAATGTGGCACGACGAGCATGTAGCCCTGGGGCACCGACGGCTGTCAATCATTGGCGTAAACCGCGGTCATCAGCCAATCTGCTCGCCTGACGGAATGATTGCCACGGTGGTGAACGGAGAGTTCTATGACCACAAACGGCTCAGACAAGAACTTTCCGATGCCTATTGCTTCCAAACAGACTCCGACAGCGAACTGCTGATACCCCTTTACCTGAAATATGGCTACATGGAGATGATGAAACATCTCAGGGGTGAGTTCTCGTTCATTCTCTATGACAAACGAAACCGTCTTGTCGTGGCAGGCAGAGACCGTTTTGGCATCAAGCCCTTATGCTGGTATGATGATGGCAAGAAACTGATTCTTGCCTCCAAAGCCAAGGCCATCCATGCCTGTGGCGTGAAGGCGGAATGGGACGAATACAGTCTGATGCAGGCACTGTCGATACAGTATCAGCCGACCCATCGGACATTCTTCAAGGGCATCCGGCAGTTGGAGCCGGGTCACTTGCTTGTATGGCAAGCAAACTCAGGGGTGAAAGACATCGAATATTGGGACATGCACTATCCCAACAACGCAGAGGCCAACCTTAAGTATGATACGGCAAGTCGGGAAAGACAGTATGTTGATGAGTTTCATGACCTGCTGCTCGAATCCGTCCGTTTGCGTCTGCAGAGCGATGTGCCCGTATGCTGCCATCTCAGCGGCGGCCTTGACTCCAGTTGCGTGGCGGGTATCATGACGCACCTGACCGACAAGCCCGTAGATTGTTTCTCGATCGTCTTTCCTCAGGCTGATGCCGAGTACGACGAAGACGAGTATGCCACAGAGACCGTCAAACAATGCGGTGCTGTGATGCACCGGGTTGAGGTCAGTCAGCACGACATCCTGCAGTATCTGCCAGAAGCCGTCTTTCATAGCGAAGGACTGGCAGTGAACGGACATCTCTCCTGCAAGTATCTTCTCAACAGGGCGATAAACAAGGCGGGATTCAAGGTGGCGCTGACGGGTGAGGGAGCAGACGAATGTCTGGCCGGCTACCCGCATCTGCGCAAAGACCTGTTTGCCATGTTGCCGGTGGCAGAGAAAGAAAAGCTCACCCAAAAACTCTACCGCACGAACCTTGCCATAACGGGAACGGAGATCGCTGTCGGTGACACCCTCGACTGCCACCGCCTGACCGAGAGTCTGGGCTTCCTCCCATCTTTTCTTGCAGCCAAGGCCAGCATAGGCCATAAGATGTACCGTCTGCTCAGCGACGATATGCTTCAGCGGTGCAGCTGCCACGACTTCTTGTCTGAGATGGCAGAGCATCATCATGCAGCCACGAAACTTCACGGCGTGCACCCTGTCAACAAGTCGCTGTATCTATGGAACAAGCATGCGCTCTGCAATTACATTTTAGGTACGCTTGGCGACGGATGCGAGATGTCGGCTTCCGTGGAGGGGCGCCTACCATTCCTCGACCACCGGCTTTTCGAGTATGCCGCAAGGCTGCCCTTGCAAATGAAGATAAAAGACAATGTCAACGAGAAATACATACTGAAAGAAGCTGCCCGGCCCTACATCACCAACCGTGTTTACCAAAGGCAGAAACATCCCTTCCAGGCCCCGCCGCTGACACGATTCTTTACAGAGTCTGAGTATTCGCAAATCTACGACGAGCTGACATCCAGCGGCATGACGGCCATGGGCATTTTCAATCAAGGTGCTATCGCCGCGCTCCTAAAGTCACTACCGACGATGAGCATATTGGAACAGACCGCCTATGAACCTGTGGTGATGCTGATGCTTACGATATACTACATGAACTCAACACTCAAGTTAAAAGGAGTATAGGAGTTTGGGAGTTTGGGAGTTTGGGAGTGTAGGAGTGTAGACATCAGTTGAGTGAATGCGCAACTTAACCAAACGCTAATGAACGGAAAAAATGGAAACAAAAAGCAATAACGAGAAATGGTGGATAGACTTCTTTAAAGGCGACTTTACGGAAGTGGTGCTCAACCAACAAGCGGCTGAAACGGTGAGTTTCATGAAGCAGACAGGCCAGGTGCTGCCAGGCATGAAAGCCTTCGACCAGTGTTGTGGGAAAGGCTACCTGGCACACGGGCTGGACAAGGCCGGGCTGACCGTCACCGGCATTGACATCTCGGAACCGTATATTGAATATGCCCGCACCCAACTGTCTTCTGAGCGGACAGAATTTGTGTTAGGCGATGCGGAGACCTACCTGAGACCAGCCGAATTTGACATCTCCATCAACTGGAACACCAGTTTCGGCTATCGTCAGAATGACGAGGAAAACGAGCGGATGCTCATACCGTTCAGCAAGAACCTGAAGGAGAACGGGCAGTTCTTCTTCTCGACAATGAACCCTTTGTTCATCAACCGGCATTTCCAACGGTTTATCGTCAAGCAGGTTCCTTCCGGCGACAGTACGATCATCACCATCCGCGAAAGCAGGATTGAGCAGGGCATGATGAAGTCAGACTGGCTGATCGTCTATCCAGACGGGCACCGCGAGACGGCATACGGACAAACCAAACTATATAGCGTAGAGGAATTAAAGGCCATGTTCCTGCGCTATGGACTCCGTGTGGAACAAGTCTATGGCGACATCGCACGTTCTCCCTATGACGAAGACCATCCAAGCATGATTCTGTATGGACACAAAATACAATGATATTCTTTCCGTATTGCAGCGCATCTGCCAAACCAACCCCGGGCAGGCCGCTGTGGTCGAGGGCGACCATGCTGTGCTCTCCTACCAACAGTTGTGGCAACAGGCTCTATGCGTGGCGGAATATGTGAAATGCAATATCGGCGGCAGCACCTTCGTAGGCCTGAACCTGCCTAAGTCGGCGGCATATATCGTCGGCATAATAGGCTGTTGGATGGCAGGAAAGGCTTTTGTCCCCATCGGGACTGACCTGCCCCCAGTCCGCCAAAGATTTATCATTGACCATGCAGACATCAAACTGTGCTTGGACATGAATACTTTCCGTGAGGCCACTTCCGGACCCACGGCAACCTCCATTGTCCCGAACGGTCCACAAACTCCGGCTTACATGATTTACAGTTCAGGTACCACGGGCACTCCAAAAGGCATACTCGTGGGACATGCCGGACTTTGCAACCTGGCCAGATGCCAGCGAAAGGCCTTTGGCATCGACAGCCATTCACGCTACCTGTTTTTCCTCTCAGTCAATTTCGACGCATCCATTTCCGACATACTGGTCACCCTGACATCGGGAGCCACGCTGGTGATAGAACCTGTGCCCCAGGAAGAACTGGCCATGACGCTTTTTGACGTGGTGGAAAAGCGAGGCGTAACCCACACGGACATCCCACCGTCGCTGCTGAAGATGCTGGCTCCGGAACGATGTCCAGACTGCCTGCAGACGATAGTCATCGGCGGTGAGCCCGCCGACATCGGCACCGTCAGACGCTGGAGCAGGAGACTCCGGCTCATCAATGTCTATGGTCCGACGGAAGCCACCGTATGCACCAGTATGTGCCCATGTGATGCAGGATGGGACGCTCCCCTCTTAGGAGAAGTGCTCGACGCCACGCATTATCACATATATGCCGACGGCCGTCTGGATGCTGCCGATGGTGAGTTGTGGATCTCCGGCATTGGCCTTGCCCTGGGCTATTACAAAGACGAGGAACTGACGCAAAAGAAGTTTCCTGTCATCGACGGTGTACGCTATTACAGAACCTCTGACCACGTCAGGAAAGACGGCAGCCAGCGACTCGTCTTTGTGGGAAGGATAGACCGTCAGGTAAAGTTCCACGGCCAGCTTATAGAACTGGAAGAGATAGAGCACACATTGCGAGCCAACAGGAATGTGGGGACTGTGGCAGTCGTCAAAAGGAGCATCGATGCAGAAAACGCCAAAGAAGCCATTGTAGCCTTCGTCCAACTTGCAGAGAACAGTTTGCCGCAAGCCGATGTGAAACAGCAGCTGCGCCAATGCTGCAAGCACCATCTGCCCAAATGGATGATGCCATCGTTTTTTGAGTTCATCGAACGGATGCCCCTTACCCCGTCGGGAAAAACAGACCTGCAAGCCCTTTCAGCTATCGTGCTGAACAAGACAATCCATGAAACCCGCTGTCAATACACATCGAAAGAGGAAGAGGCAATAGCCTGTGTCATGGCCGACATCCTCAAACTACCGGCCATGGCGGCCGACGACGATTTCTTTCTTTGCGGAGGTGACTCACTTGACACCATCATATTGATATCCCGACTTCAGCAAATGGGGATAGCAGTCACTTCAGAGAAACTGCGCCAGGCCCCTACCCCACGGCTGTTGGCACAGATGAGGAAGCAAGGCGCTTCAATGTGTATCCACTCTTCACAACTGGAGAGTCTGTGGCAGTACACGACCATACCTGTCAGGCAAGAGGCTGCCACAAGCGATGCCCGTTGCTTTCTCGTCACGGGAGCGACGGGATTTCTGGGTTCTCATCTGCTGAGCGAACTGCTTGGAAGAGGACAGCGGGTCTGGTGTCTCGTAAGGTGTTCGTCAACTGCCAATGGATTGGAACGTGTCACGGAAACGTTCAGACGATTCGGATTAGACACACAGCCATTGGAGGGAATCCACATCGCCGTGGGTGACATCACCTTGCCCCGTCTCGGTCTTTCGGAAGACGACTACAGACAACTGTCAGAGGAGGTGACTGATGTGATGCATTGTGCAGCGACCGTCAATATGCTGGCCGACTACGAAGCGCTGAAAGAGACCAACGTCACAGGAACCAGACATGTTTTGGATTTCTGCATGACTGGAGGCAGGAAGAAGCTGCATTACGCGTCCACCCTTTCTGTCTTCGTATCAACCGACAGAAATTATGGCACGGTTTTTGAGAATGATGATTTGAGCCTTGCAACAAACATCTACGGCGGCTACGGACAGACGAAGTTCGTGGCAGAGAAAATGGTCCTGGGCATCAACTCCGCCTACTGTGACAAATTCATCTACCGTTATGGCCTGCTGTGCGGCGACACAGTCAGAGGTTTGTCGGCACCCAAGGATTTTCTTGGCATGTTTTTCCGCGGGGCCAAAGCAGCAGGTATGCTTCCTTATGACAAAACCGATGCCATGGCAGTGGACATCACCCCTATAGACCAAGCATCACGAATCGTAGCTGATATCATCGAAAGAGACAAGCCAGGTGTTTATCATATCGCAGCAGAAAATCCATTGAACTACAACCAGCTATGCACGCTGATGAAAGAAGAGGGCATCATCCGCGACCTGGTGGATAATGACCAGTGGCTGAAAGCCATCAGCACTTTTGGGGACAATGCCGATGTCCAAGCCCTACGCATGGCATTGTGCAGAATGGATGCCAAGCTGTTTCGGCAGATGAGATACCTGGACCTCTTTCAGACCACAGGAATCCGATTCGACATGACCAACACCCATGCCGCCACCCCTCAACGATGCAAACATGACAGAGAACTCATCAAACGCTATATCAGGCAATCGTATGAAACATTATAGAACTGGTTTTGTCTTGGGCAAGTTTTGTCCGCTGCATAGAGGACACATGCTGCTCATCCAGCGTGCCATCGACGAATGTAAAACCGTTTACATCGTCGTCGACAACATCATGGACGAAGTCATACCCGTCAGCCGCCGTATGCAATGGGTCAGACAGCAATACCCCACTGCAGTCGTATTGACCCAGGAGCACCCGTTGCCCCAAGACCCTTCGGAGACGCCGCGTTTTTGGGACATCTGGCGCGACACCCTGCTGCATCTGCTGCCCCAGCCCATTGATGCGGTCTTCGCTTCAGAACAATATGGCGAACGGCTGGCAAAAGAGCTGTCGGCAGACATCGTGATGGTCGATCCCGAAAGGCAAGCCATCCCCATTTCCGCGACACGCATCCGCGAAGACGTGCTGGGACAGTGGACATATCTCGCACCAGCCGTTCAGCGTGACCTGCGGAAAGTGATATGCGTCTACGGACCGGAGTCAACGGGAAAGTCAACACTGACCAGGCAGCTTGCCGACTATTACAAGATGCCATACGTGGAGGAATATGCGAAACACATCATCGACTCAAAGCACGGCGACATCTGTTTTGAAGATATGGAAACCATCGTGAAAGGGCACCACCAGGCCATAGAGGATGCGCTACGGCAAAACACACCTTTGCTGTTTGTCGACACCGATGCCATTATCTCCAAACTATGGTCGAAAGAACTGTTTGGTAAGGAATCGCCCCTCATCGAAGAGTACATCGCCCGGCAGCGATTTGACTATTACCTGCTGCTTGATGTCGATTTGCCCTGGGTGAACGACATTCATCGATACCGCCCAAATGAAAGAGAGCTGTTTTTCCATATGTGTGAAGAACAACTCGTCAAGCGGAAGAAAAACTATGCTGTTATTCGCGGGCACAATGGCCAACGATTCGAGAATGCGAAGCAAAGTATAGAGAAATTTCTATCTTCCGTTTACCTTTCTTGAGTTTTTGGCATTATATAATGGTGTTTAACTTAAAATCATATGCAAATATTATTTATTGTCTTTTTAATTGTGGTTGTTGGATTATTAGCCAACAAGTTTATGAATCAACGGACACAGTCCGATGAGAAGAACGATGAGCATGAGCAGACTCTGAATGCAGAGACAGTCCATGCTGCCCCTCATGATCACATCAATGGAAAAACAGAAGACAATCTTAATGAAAAGGAGAAAAAAGATATGGAAAACAACAATCCGGGAGAGAAGAAAGGAACGAGAGACCTGTTGCTTGAGACACTGACCCAAATCGGCTGTCAGTATGAAATCGGCGAAGAAGACGGAGATATTCAATTTGGTTATCAAGGAGAGTATTTTGTGGCCAGAGCCACCAATAGCAGTCCCTTCATTCACCTCTACGACACCCACTGGGGACGTGTGGAACTGTATGATATCGATGAGTTTGCGAGATTGAAAAAAGCAATCAACCAATCCAACATCGACAATAGCGTGACTGCAGTGTACACGATTGACCAGGAAGGAAGCAATGTTATTGTTCACAGCAAGGCCGTCATTCTGTTCACACAAGATATACCCGATATTGGAGATTATTTGCGGATGGAACTTCGTGAATTCTTTAAAGTGCACGAAACCATCCATAGGGAAATGGTCAAGCAAAGAGAGAAGGAGGCCAAGCAACAGTGATTTGATTGTATAGGATATGCAGCAGGAATTTGTATGAATAGGAATTTTTGCTTATATTTGTAGCCTGTATAGCGAACTCACATCTATGACAGAGCGAGCAGGAACTCAGGTGAAATCATTTTCTTCCTATTTAATCATTCACAAAGCAATTGGATATGAACAAGAAATTATTTTTCGGTGCTGTTCTGGCTAAACTGTTTTCCATACGAGAAAACGACACGGTCATGGCTGTCATCCCACTCGGCTACAGAGCAAAGGTCCCCAATCGTCCTGAGAGAAAAAACTTAGATAAAAACGTAAAATTCTTCTGATATGAAATACATGAGAAGCACCATCCTCGTCGCTGTGCTCTTGTTATGCGCCACCATCTCCAAGGCACAACAATATCAACAAGAGAACGACATCCCTTACACTGAGTCTGCCGATGCCTACGCAAAAGAACGCTGCAAACTTGACGTTTACTACTCCAACGATCTGAAGGATGCCCCTGTGGTGGTCTGGTTTCATGGCGGAGGTATAGAAGGCGGCAACAAGCACATCGACCCGCAGTTGAGGAACAGCGGACTCGTGGTCGTAGCAGCCAACTACCGGCTGCTGCCCAAGGCCCACATCGATGACATTCTCGACGATGCCGCCGCAGCTGTGGCCTGGACCTACAAGAACATTGCGAAATATGGTGGCAGCAAGCGCAAGATCTTCGTGGCCGGACACTCTGCCGGAGGCTATCTGCTCGACATGATCGGACTGGACAAACACTGGCTCGCCAAGTATGGCGTGGATGCAGACTCGCTGGCCGCCCTTGTGCCTTTCAGCGGACAGTGCATCACCCATTACAACGTCCGCAAGCAGCAAGGCATATCACCCCTGCAGGCTACCATCGACCAGTACGCACCACTCACCTTTGTCCGACCTGACGCGCCACCCATCGTCATCATATCGGGTGACAGAGAGCAGGAACTGCTTGGGCGTTATGAAGAACAGGCCTATTTCTGGCGCATGCTGAAACTCGTGGGGCACAAGGATGTGACACTCTACGAGATGCAGGGTTATGACCATGGCGCCATGGCACAACCCGCCTACAAGATTCTGAAAGACCATATCAAGCGCATCACCAGCAAGATGACCTCTGCCCTGCCACAGCCAATGATCAAGACCGAGCAGCAGGCTGAGTATCGTTTTATCTGGCAACCGGAATACATCAGAAACGGAGCCAAGATCGACGACGTGAACCCATCCATTCTTCACCTGGCTGGCAACAACGGCTACTATGACCTTACGGCAGAGACAGGCACACTCGTCAAAAGCCTGCGCGATTTCACCGTATCCGTCTGGTTCAAGGTCAGTTCGGAAAACCAGCTCGACGGCTATGGTCATTTCCTCTTCGCCTTCTCCCAACTGGCAGAGAACAGCGCCCATGAAGGTCCATACATGGCCATGCGGTTGAATGAGCAGCGCTTTGAAACCTCCACGGGCGGCTATGAGCATGAGGAGATCATCATGCAGGGAGGCAAGCCCAAGCGCGACAAATGGGTTCATGCCCTCTACCGCCAGCAAGGGCACAAGGGTGAGCTGTTTCTCGACGGCAAACTCATCGGGCGTAATGAGAAGATGCCCATCCTCGCAGAGGTCTTCCGCGATGCCCCGGCCAACTGTTGGATAGGCCGTGCACCTTTCCGTGGCGACAAGTATTTGACACAAACAGATGTAGCCGATTTCCGCATCTACAATTATGCTGTCAGCAATCAGGAAATAAGCAAGCTGAAGAAATCATCATTCATACCATAGGAAAAGGAAGGCAGAGAAAACAGAATGAAACGATTGAAAAGACAACTATTGCTCATAGTCATGCTGTTGCAGACGCTCGGCATTTGTGGTCAGGGGTTTACGAATCCCGTGCTCCCTGGCTTTCACGCCGATCCAAGCGTGTGCCGTGCCGGTGATGACTTTTACCTCGTAAACAGCACATTCCAATACTTCCCCGGAGTACCTGTATTCCACAGCAAGGACTTGGTGAATTGGGAACAGGTGGGCAACTGCCTGACCCGGCCGACACAGGTGGATCTAAAAGGCACTGACGGCAATAGCGGCATCTACGCTCCGACCATCCGCTACAACAATGGTCGTTTCTACATGGTGACAACGGTCTTTCCCTCGCGCCGCCATTTCTATCTCTGGACAGACAACCCTGCCGGCGAGTGGTCGGAACCCATTGTGATCGACTTTGCCATCGGCAGTTGTGACCCTACACTATTCTTCGATGAGGACAAATGCTATTTTCTGTGGAAAGAGGGAGACATCAAGATATGCGAGATTGATGTGGAGACGGGCAAGCAGCTGGGCGAAATCCATCATCTGGGAACAGGCCTCGGCGGACGATATCCTGAGGGGCCGCATATCTACAAGAAGGACGGCTACTACTATCTGTTGCTGGCTGAAGGAGGAACAGAGCATGGGCATCATGTGAACATCCTCCGCAGCAAGGACCTTTTCGGCCCATACCAGCCGAATCCGGCCAATCCTATTCTCTCACACTTCAACATGAAGATGCAGAACAGCCCGATACAGGGTCTGGGGCATGCCGATCTGGTGCAGGCTCCAGACTCTTCGTGGTGGATGATCTGTCTTGGTTACCGCACCAGCGGCTATCTCCAGCATGTGATGGGCCGCGAGACCATGCTTGCCCCCGTGACATGGGAAAAAGGCGGTTGGCCAGTGGTAAACGGGGATGGTACGCTGCAAACCGACATGAAATGCCAAACGCTGCCACTGGTACCGATGACGAATGATCCCGTAAAGGAAGAGTTTGATTACACCAGGCGCAATGCTCCCCAAGACAGCTATCATACTCTGGGCCTGCCCATGGGATGGATGAGCCTGTGTAACCCCGACTATACCAAATACTCGCTGACAGAGCGTAAAGGCTGGCTCAGACTTTACCCCTCCATGACTGACCTAAGCATGACTGCCATTCCCGCAGACACGCCTACCCACAGTTCTTCACCCACATTCATCGCCCGACGACAGACGGAACTTAACTTCTCTGCCACTGCGCTGTTTGACCTTTCCCACCTTACCGAAGGCATGCAGGCGGGGCTTACGGCTTATGCAGCTTCGCTGAATCATTATGATGTCATAGCGGAGAAAAGAAAAGGGAAGATTTTCATCAAGTCGAATGTCCGGTTAGGTCAGACCAGCCACAGTGAAACGGAAATCGAGTTGACAGGAAACCTTGCATATCTGCGCATTACGTCTGACAAGGATTTCTATTATATGCTGGCTTCACCCGACGGAATCAATTTCACCCAATTAGCCAAGATGGAATACCGTTTCCTCAGTACGGAAACCATAGGCGGTTTTACGGGTGTCATGCTCGGCATCTTTGCACAATATAAAGATGAGACAAGAGATGGCTATGTGGATATAGATTGGTTTGAATACAAGTATCCTCATCATGTTATTGTAAGACGTTAGAAGCAAAAAAATAGTCAAAACTCTGAACATTTGTTCAGACTTTTACCCTCGGCATCCACTTTCTGTGTATCGCCGAGGGTTTTATGATATTCTATGCTTACTTTTACACCCTGAGACTTGCTGCTGTCCGTTTATGGACAGTCATTGTCCGGTATCGGACAGTGCGGGAAGTGCCCCTATCCTCATCATCAATGAGTTGCGAATATGGCACGATTTTCGCCATTGTTATGAAAAATTAACATCACACCGTTATATATTTCAGCCAAAACTGCGTATAAAATAATAAGAAGGCAACGATAAAAAAGAAAATGAAAAATGCGATTAAGAGAGAGCCATGCAAACTTATTTGCAGATGGCCGAGCGTGAGCATTTTATGCAACAAGCAAACCATCATCACCGCACTGCTCACCCTCGTAGCAACATTTGCTGTTGTGCCATCCACCTTTGCCGATGTTATCCGTGGGCGCGTGGTAGATTCAGAGACGAAGGAGGCACTGCCTCAAGCAACAATAAAGATGACTCAGAAATTTGGCGACAATGGCTATATGACAATGACAACAACAGCCGATTCGCTGGGTGTGTTTCATATTCGCGCTGAGGGGAAATGCAGCATAGAGGCATCCATGCTGGGCTACTACACGAAGAAGAAAACGGTGTTGGCCTTCGGCGACAGTGAGAAAGACACGCTCGACATCGGAACGATTGAGTTGAAGATGTCGCCTCAGATGTTGAAGATGGTGGAGGTGACGGGCCATGCACGGCGGTTCACGGTGCGGGGCGACACCATTGTCTTCCATCCCGAAGCATTCCACTTGCAGGAGGGTGCCCGCCTTGACGAACTTATCCGCCAGTTGCCGGGCGTAGAGGTGGACAGTCAGGGCAGGATGTCATGGAACGGCAAGCCCATTCGTCTGACGATGGATGGCGAAGGCATGTTGGGTGGCGACCAGTTGATGAAACAGTTGCCGGCCGAGGCGGTGCAGGACATCAAGGCTTACAACAAGGCTTCAGAGTTCAGTGAACGCACGGGCAAGGATGACGGCACAGAGGATATGGTGCTCGACCTGACCATCAAGCCAGGCTTCCTCGACCGCTGGTATGGCGATGTAATGGCAGGCTACCAGACGCCCAAATACTACGAGGGCGAAGTGTCGATGAACCGCCTGTCGAAGAACGACCCTGTGATGGTTTTTGCCAACGCCAACAACATCGACAAGACCATCCGCAAGAGCATGAACGGATGGAGCGGCAGTTGGGGCAGTGGCTATGGTCAGGAACAGGGCGCCGCCGGTGGTTATCAGCACAAGTGGAAGAAGAAGGAAGGCACACAGGAGATGAGAAGCCAATACACTTTCAGCGGCAACGTGGCTCATGATGACAAATGGGGCACTTCTTACGGAGAGAAAGAGAACTATCTGCCCAACACAGCCGCCACCCGCAGCACCAGCGAGACGTATCACCGCAGCCATGACCTAAACCCGACGCTGAATGCCGACATGCGCTGGGCTACCGATTCTTTAAACACCTTCACCCTCCGGGCGAGCGTGGAGCATAAGAAGAAGCGCTCACACAACAGACAAACCGAGGAACAGGAAAGTCAACGGATAGGCAACAGCACATCGGGAATGGAATCGGATGGCTTGTTGGACTCTTCGAGTGGTTACATGCCCACTCTTTCGCAACTTGTAAGTTCCCGCCAAGAAGGTCACACGACCAAACTAAGCACCATGGCGATGTGGGAACATTACATCAAGGATGGCGGACTCAGCGGCAGCGTCTCATTGGACTACACAGAAGGAAAAACCAACCGCTGGACTGACCGAATAGTCACTTCACACATGGCATCGCTCGCCTCGTCGCAGTTGAGTCAGTCATCCACCTCACCCAACTCTGCGCTGTCCACCGAGGCTCAATTGCTTTTCTCCAACTGGCTCACCAAGAAATGGCTGGTGAAGGCGCAATACATCTTCATGTATGGCCGAAACAGCAACGATTGTGACTTTTTGACTGATGGCGTGGCAGATGCCGCCAATTCCTACCGTGACCGCTCCACCAATCACTCACATAGCGTGAGAATCGGCTCCACCTTCAATCTCGCACCCGTTCAAATCATGCCCAATGTCACCGCAAAATGGCTGCGCGAGAGTCAAGACTATCAGCGAGGCGCGCTCGACACCACCGCCGTGCGCCACAAGATTTTCCTCCAGCCAGACATCCGCGCCACATGGAAACTGAGCAAGACTGTAGGCTTTGAGCTGAACTACGGTTTCAGTACATCACAACCCGGAATTCTTCAGACCCTCGGCTACCGCGACCTCACCGACCCGCTTTTCATCACTGAGGGAAACCCTAGTCTGAAAGATACGCGCAGCCATAACATCAAGTTTTCATACAACATGGTGCTCGCTCGTAGCCAGACCTCGCTCAGTGCCAGCGTCGAATACAAGGCGAACGTCCGCGACCTCGTGACGGCTCTCAGTTATAATCCCACAACCGCCGTCTATGTCAGCCGCCCTGAGAACGTCCGCGGCAGCCGCACATGGGAGTTCCGCCTCGACATGGACCAAGCGCTCGGTGAGTTGCTCAGACTCGAGAATGAGTTTCGTTTAAATGCCGGGCAGCACTACGGCTATTTGACCTTGCTGCCTACACAGACGGAGCGCACGTTGAACAGGCAGAATAATCTTCATCCTAAGGACCGTCTCACTCTGTCTCTTGACTTGAACTGGCTCAAAGCCTCCGCATTTGCCAAAATCGAGGCCGACCGCCTGCGTTTCTCAGCATCGCCCGAACAGAACACCACGCTTTGGAACAACGACTTCGGCATCAACTCCGAGGCCACTGTGGGAAAGTTTGTTTTTGAGACAGACATCACGGAAATCACCCGCCGTGGTTATCCCGCTCAGTCGATGAACCGTAACATGCTCCTATGGAACGCAGGCGTCACGTGGAAAATCCTGAAGAACAAGGCACGTCTGAAACTGGAGTTCGAGGACATCCTCAACAAGCAGGATGATTTCTGGAGTGAGCGTTCTGCCTACCAGCATTCCACCTCATGGCAGGACTTCCGCCATCACTATGTCAATCTCAGTTTCACCTATCACTTGGATGCCAAGAAGAAGGACTAAATATATTTATCGAATATGAAAAATGCGATTAAGAGAGAGCCATGCAAACTTGTTTGCAAATGGCCGAGCGTGAGCCTTTTATGCAACAAGCAAACCATCATCACCATCCTCCTCGCCATCGTCGCAATGGCAGGGAATGCAAAAACTTACAAGACCATCAAGAACCCTGTGTCGGTGGCGTGTGTGCATGTGTCAAACGGCGAACTGAAAGCCCACGAAGTCATTTTTAGAGACACGGCGACCACCGTTCACTTCACGATGGAATACCCCAAAGGGCAGTATTTCCGTTTCGTCAAAGAGAGTTATCTGATGGACGAGGACGGCAACCGCTACCCCCTGCGGTCAGCAGAAGGTCTCGCCCTCGACACATGGGTGCAATCGCCAGAGAGCGGCGTGACCGACTTCACGATGCACTTCAAGCCGATGCCCAAGAAAGTGCAGGTCTTTGACTTCATCGAGGGAGATGTGCAAGGTGCCTTCATGCTCCTTGGCCTCCATGACAAGAAAGCCAAACTGAAATACCCTACCCTGCAAGAACTGTCAGATGCCAACCCCTATACGATACCTGCAAACTGGTTCACCACCGACACCATCACAATCCGAGGTTGCATTGAAGGATACGATGCCGAGAAGTTTGGCTTCACCTCGATGGAGTGCCTTTATGAAGATGTGTTCGAGAAGGACGCTACGACATTGGTGTTCAATATCGCCCCCGATGGCACATTTGAAAAAAGGTTCCAGGCCAGTTACCCTATCCGTCAATGTTTCTTCGCCAGAGGATCGAAGGTCGGTTTTGATGAGATTCCTTTCTACGCCCATCCTGGCGAGACCATCGAGGTTACCGTGCGTCCTGACGAGCAAGGTCAGTATCAATGCATCTATGGCAGCGGCAGCAGCAAGGACGTGGAGCGTTGGCTGAAGTCTGATTTGAACATGAGCGACCTTGCATATCCCCTACACACGTTTAAGGGGAAGTTCAGCGAAGCCGATGAGATGGCAGAACGCACGTGGCGCAATATGTTATATTGTTTGCAAAGGGAAAATCGTCGCCGGCATTTCACTCCTCAAGAGATGCAGTTGGCTTTGGCCGACTTGCAGTTGAATTTTACATACGCCGTGATGGACTATGCCATGTATCACGAGGATGATGTGAAGAAATATGAACAACGTGATGGCGGCTACCAACTGGTCATTTTAGATAGTCTGGAGAATAAAGAGATAGACAAGATAGAGAACTACAAGGCACTGCACCGTATAGACTTCGACAATCCTTTGTTGCTGACATGTGACAAGTATCCCATCACGATCAACCGTATCCAGTTTGCCAGACCTGTCAGAAACCGCCAGTACGAAGGGATTCTCGATGAGAACGGAGGATATGTGAGTAGTTTTGACAACTCGAAAAAGATCCTTACCACTGGTATTTTGGCCTTGCGTGAACTGATGGGAACAGACCACGATGCCTTCATGGCGCAACTCTGCATCTATAAAGACATGCAGAGCAGTTTCAACAGTTGGCGCAGCAATGAGGACGCTCTACTGCACATCCTTGCCGACACCACCTTGACCGCTGAAGAACATGAAGAAGCAGAGGCCAGCTTGCAGCCGGTCAGCAAGATGATGCCTCTCTATCTTGGCAGATTCTCTGATTCCTATATCCACCAGAAGGCCGAGGCTTTCTACGCCGCAAAGATGGCACAAACGGAACTCTCTACACCTCTACCTACGGACAATCCTGCCGCCGACCTCATCCGCTCGCTCTGTGCGAAATATCCAGGCCGGTATCTCATCATCGATTTCTGGGGCATGGGTTGCGGTCCTTGCCGTGCCGCCATTCAGAACAGCAAGGCAAAACGTGCAGAGATGGGCAAGCGCGATGATGTGAAGTTTGTCTTTATCGCCGGGGAGCGCACAGCCAAGGGGAGTGATGAATACCATCAATACGTCAATGAGTGGCTTGCCGATGAAGAAACCGTCTGCATCACCAATACCGATTTCTCCCGTATGCAGGAACTCTTCCGCTTCAATGGCATTCCCCACTACGAGACCATCACGCCCGACTGCCGACGCGTCCGCGACGACCTAAGTATCAGCGGCTACTACAACATCGACTACGAACTGCAAATGCTATTGGAAAAGCTGAAATAGAACGAAAAGAATATAATCAAGAAAAACATCATCACCTGTTTGAAGGGATTAGTAATCCCCGTGCTCGTCCTCATACTTCCCTTCTCCCCTTGGAGAGGGGAAGTTGTTTTTTTTATTGTCTATGCAATGTTTGGATGTATTTACTCGTATAAGTAAATAGAAGACCGTAAGAATTCATGACAGAGGCAGAACAAGAACTGATAGAAGGACTACGAAGGCAAGACCCCAAAGCGCAGTGGCTGACGCTACAACGCTATGGCAAAGGCATCTTCGCCCAGGTGGCGAGACTGGTGCCAGGCAAGGAAGATGCCGAGGAGGTGTATCAAGATGTCTTTGTCAAGGCGTTTGCCCACATCGGGCAGTATGACGAGTCGCGGTCTTCACTACGGACATGGCTCACACACATCGCCTATCATGCTGCAGTCGACAGGCTGAGGCATCAACGGCAACCAGTGGTCTATTTCGAAGACGGCGAGGGCAAGGCCGAGGTGTTGTCCGATCAGGAGGTAGACGACACTTTGGGACATCCCAATGAAGAAATGGTGCTGTTGATACGCGCAGCCCTCAAGTACCTGCCGCCAGAGGAACGAGCCATCATCACCATGTTCTACTATGAGGAGATGAGTTTGAAGGAGATCGCCTACATCACCGAGAGCATCCCCACTACCGTCGCCTCGAAACTGAGCAGAACAAGAAAGAAACTATGCAGAATCATCAAAATGCTACAATCATGAACAAGGACTATCATTCGTTACAACAGGATGAAAACCTGCGCGAGGCACTCAGACAGGAAGAGGCGGCGCTGCCGCAGATGCCTGCCGACCTGAACGACCGTCTGATGAAGCGTCTGCACCATGAGAAGCGGCAACGCCATTACAGGGTATGGCCGTGGGTGGCTGCCGCCTGTGTGGCTGCCGTGATGGTCGTGTGGCTGCTGCCGCCAAAAGAGAAAGGCAGCGAAGCAATGACCGGTTCTGGAGAATTGGCTGTACAAACCAATTCACCTACTATCGAACAGGGCGTTAACATTGACCTGCAAGAGACAAAGGATATAGCATCCCCAATAATGGCCCAGGACCAGCGGATTGCAAATCCAAAAATTCGTGACCGTCGAATTGCAAATTCGACTGAGCGGAAGGAGGTTGCAAATCCGACTGAGCGGATTACAAATCCTGATACTCGCAACCGTCGAATTGCAAATTCAACGGAGCGGACGGAACAGAATAAGCACAGTGAAACGGCACAAAAGGCTGAGGTGTTGTTTGCGCAAGAAAAGCCAGCTGAACAGCACAAGGAAGTGGTGGCCTGTGAAGAAAAGTCAACTACAGACTTGCCTCGCTCACAAGCGAAACCTCAACAAGTAGTACTCACCGAGCGCGACATCCCCATCAGCCGCCCAGAGAACTATCGCTATACACCCGAGGAAATCGCCCTGATGCGACGACAAGCCAATGAAGCCTACGTGAAGTGGATGGAACTGGAATTGGAAATCATGAAATATCAATATGAACAAGTTGCAAAACAATAAAAACATCATCAATATGAA
>CACYQD010000020.1 GCA_902776475.1 uncultured Prevotellaceae bacterium
GGTATACAACTTAACCCGTTTGTGGAAGTTTTTCATTGAGATTTCATTCATCAAGTCCTCTCTAATCTTCCACGCCGCAAATTTAGAGTTAGGTGAGGGAATTAACAAAACTGAGTTCTATATTTTCCCTCCTCTCACTCAATCGAACTATTGTCTAAACTCCCAATCTCCTAAACTCCTAAACTCCAAAAGTTGAGCAAATGCGCATTTTATGTTTCCGACCAAGGAACTTAAGCGAAAGAGCCACCAAATAACAACCATCTTCCCCAGATATGAGAGAAAAGAGAAGATGACGAAGTGTCGTGTGCAAAAAAATGAGTATTTTTGCACAACGCTATAGTCATAACGCTGCAGAAATGCGGTATGATGGCCATGTCAATGAGTATTCAACAGAGAATGGAGCAAACAATCGATGGGTCATTGCCCTACAACGACTACGGGCGATGGATCAGACAACGGATGGGCATGCGTATGCAAAAGCTTCCTGTCAATGCCGGTTTCAGCTGTCCCAACAGAGACGGACGGTTGTCCAAACACGGATGCGCCTTCTGCGTCAACAGCAGTTTCACTCCGCCATACTGCCAACCCGACGCCTCCATCACCCAACAACTGGAGGCCGGCAAGCGCTTCTTTTCCCACAAATATCCCGATGCTGGTTATCTGGCCTTTTTTTCAGTCGTTTACCAACACCTATGCAGACATCGACACCTTGCGCAGCCGTTATGAAGAAGCCCTTGCTGTGGAAGGTATCCGCGGACTTGTCATCAGCACACGTCCCGACTGTCTTTCCAACAGTTGTCTTGACTATTTGGAAAGGCTGAGCCGACGCACCTTTCTCACGGTTGAGATAGGCATTGAATCGATGAATGACAATACATTGATGAGGATGAACCGCCAGCACGACACGTCGTGTGTTCGTCAAGCCACTAAAGCACTTTCCTGCCGCGGCATCATCACTTGCGGGCACGTCATCCTCGGTCTGCCGCAGGAGAGCGAGGAAGAAATGCTCCAACAGGCCTGGCAGATCTCTCACCTTCCTATTCAGATCCTGAAAATCCATCAGCTCCAGGTGCTGCGGGGCACAGCGCTGGCCAAATCCTGGGAAGAAGGCCATTTCCGAGTTTCAACCTCAGACGAATACCTGTCGCTGCTGGCCCGATACATCTGCCGTCTGCGGAGCGATCTTGTGCTGGAGCGCTTTTTCTCATCCTCTCCCATGCAAATGGTGATAGCCCCACAATGGGGCATCCCTCCATCCATACTGAACAAGAAACTGGCTGAACTGATGGGGGAAAAAGGATGGCATCAAGGTATTTATGCAGCCCCATAAGGGAATGACTGCGCAAATCTTTCTCTTCTTGTGTCATTGATCCACGATAACCGAAGGGAAAGAAACAAGGCCTGCATCACCCTCGAACAATATCTGACAAAAAGGAAAGAATAGATGCAGGAGAGAGAAAAAGCGATGATAAGATGCCCTTCATGATAAAAAAAGAATCAATTCATTTTGTTCTGCACTGAGTTTTGATTAACTTTGCAGGCAAATTGAACCAAAAGACATTTTGCAAAAAGAGATACAATCAATATGAGAAGAAAATTGACATGCCTGTTTGTTCTTGCCATGACGGCTTTTACACTTCATGCCCAAGAAACTGTCTATGACTCCAATGGAAGGCAAGATCCTTCAGATATCTGGGTAAACAAAGTGAATGACGGCAAGGAATGGAGAGATGAGAACCGCTGGCATGACCCGTTTGACATCTATGCAGGTCCGGTGGTTGGTATGGTAGCCTCCAACCTCACCCAATATGACGGCAAGTTCCTGTTCTGGCCCTATATCGGCGGTATCATCCAGGCCTATTTCAACAACCATTTCGGTATGAGTCTGGAATTCGGTTACAACCGTCAGGGTGTGAGGGATGCATGGCAGAGTTTTGACAGCGAGCATGCTTCTGGTCCATATGAGTACCGTCTGGACTACATCAGTACGATCTACAAACTCCGTTATTATCCGATCCGTCATTTTAATGTCAACGCCGGCTTGATGTTTGGCGTGCATATCAATGCCAAGAGCCAGCTCGACGGCAAGGACACCGACATCAAGGATCACCTCCGCAAGCGTGCCGCCCACATCATCGCCGGAGCAGGATATGAGTTTGACAACTTGTATTTTGAAGGTTATTACGGATTTCCTCTTTCAAGACTGGCCAAGACCCAGCTGGGACGCCGCGCCTTGCAGAATGCGAAAGAGCACGTGTTTTTGCTGACCGTAGGATATAAATTCAAGATTTATTAATCATCACTGATTAACAGGATTTTTAATCCGAAAAAATCGCATTACAATCGCATTACAAATGCTTATATTCAATACAGGGGGATTGCAAATCCCCCTGTATTGTTTGATGATGAGCTGAACCACTTGAGATGGTTTAAATGAACTGACGCTGAATCGCATTACAAATGCTTATACTCGAGGGGAGCTGAATCCCCCTGAGCTAACCCTGAGATTATTTGAGGAAATCCCGAATTTGGTCGAGAGGGATGCCGAAATTGAAGTTGTCGCTTCCGACCAGTTTGGCGAAATTCACAGCCACCACATGTCCATTCTCGTCGATTACCGGACTTCCGCTTGACCCTTGCACGGTTGGGATGCTGTACGTCAGGCGCTCACCGTCAGGAGTTTGGGTCACCCTTCCACTGGTCATCTGCACACTGATGCCCTTTTGTGTATTGGCCAGCATCAGACCTGCATTGTAGCCAATCATGTAGAGCTGCTGGTCGATTTTGATTTTGGCTTCAGACGATTTTCCGTTGAAATAATCCTTGTTGCCATCACCCGCAAACGTGAAGACATACACGCCTTTGGGTGTTTTCTTCGTTTTCAACTGCAGGATGGCCAGATCGGCGTTCTCCTTCTCCGACACCTTGACAATCTGGCATGGATTCTTCACTAGGAAATCCGAAGGGCTGGTCACCTTCTGCCCGTCATACGAAATACCGATGTTGCAAACCGTATTCACCTTGATATTGTTGAGGTTGGTATCCTGAAGGTATCTGGCCGAAGCAGCCACCTCGTCATACATTTTCAATAGCCTCTGCTGTTCTGCCTCAATCTGGCGCAGCTGGCTCTCATCGCCAGCGATGATGTTGCCGAAGAAGTCATATTCCATGAACTGAGCCTTCTGAGCCTCCAGCATATTGTATTTAGACTTGATCTGCCGGGCTGTCATGGCACACTGCATGAAAGAAGCCCTGACAATATTGGCCAGATTGGCGCGAAGTTGCTGGCTGTTGATTTCCGTGGCTGCCACATGCCTGTTGGTCATGATTTTTCCGTCATCGCTGACGAAGAAGCCCGTGCCGTTGAGCATCTGCGCATGGTTTTTCGCCTCCGCCTCGCTGGTGGTGAATCCCTGCATATTGCCATTACTGTCGATGCCCGTGAAAAACAGTTTTTGTCCTCCCGGCATCACGACCTCGTAATAAAACTTATTGAGCACCAAGACGACGCCGCTTTTCTGTTCCTCAAAAATCTCATCCGCCGACTTTTTCCCGCATGAGGCGGCAGTCAGCAAGACCAGCACCAAGGCCAGCCAAGTCATACTTTTCGTTTTCATTTTTTAGATTGTTATATTTGGCCTGCAAATTTAGCAGAAGAAAATGAAAACTGGAACATTTTTGCCCTTTTTTAGCACAGATTGACACTTTGCAACAGAAAGAAGAATTTTTCTGACGCATCGACGCAATAATTTGCCGAGGATGTTAGTTTTTCTTAAATATAAATTAAAATTTATTACAATATGTGTGGAATAGTTGGCTATATTGGAACACGGGAAGCATTTCCCATTCTGATTTCAGGTTTGAAACGTTTGGAATACCGTGGCTATGACTCCGCGGGCATTGCCCTTATCAATGAGGCAGACGAGATGATGGTGTATAAAGAGAAAGGTAAAGTCTCCAATCTGGAAGAGCGCACCCTTCATCATGACACGTCAGGAACGATAGGCATCGCCCACACCCGATGGGCCACCCACGGTGAGCCCTCTTCGGTCAATGCCCATCCTCACCTCTCGGAGAGCGGCCGTCTGGCTCTGGTGCACAATGGCATCATCGAGAACTATGCCAACATCAAGGAATATCTGACAGGCAAGGGTTATCATTTCAAGAGCAGCACCGACACCGAAGTGCTTGTCCAACTGATTGAGTTCGTGCAGCAACGCTTCCACCTTGACTTAGGGTTGGCCGTTCTCTACGCCCTTCGTCGTGTGGTCGGTGCATACGCCATCGCCGTTCTCGACCGTGAGCACCCTGATGAGATCATCTGTGCCCGCAAGAGCAGTCCGCTTGTGGTGGGAATCGGAGAAAACAAGAGCGAGTTTTTCCTGGCCTCAGATGCCCTGCCCATCGTGGGCTACACCAAGCACATTCTGTATCTGAATGATGAGGAGGTGGCTGTCATCCGGCGTGGCGAAGACATCACGGTGAAGAACCTGGCCAACTCCCAGGACCTGGTGTCGCCCAACATCCATGACGTAGACATCGACCTCGACAAATTGGAGAAAGGCGGTTTCCCCCACTACATGCTGAAGGAAATCTTCGAACAGCCCCGCAGCATCTCTGACTGCATGCGCGGCCGCCTGCTCACCTCCGAGCACCAGATTGTATTGAGTGCCATCAAGTTGCACCGCGAACAGCTGGTCAACGCAGGTCGTTTCATCATCGTCGCCTGCGGCACCTCATGGCACGCCGGACTGATAGGCAAACAAATGATCGAACAGTTTTGCAAGGTCCCCGTGGAAGTGGAATATGCCAGTGAGTTCCGTTACCGCAATCCTGTCATCCGCCCGGACGATATCGTCATCGCCATCTCGCAAAGCGGCGAGACAGCCGACACGTTAGCCGCCTTCAACCTGGCCAAAGCCAATGGTGCCCTCTGCTTCGGCATCGTCAACTCCGTGGGATCCAGCATCGCCAGAGCTTCCGACACCGGCATCTACATCCATGTCGGTCCGGAAATCGGTGTGGCCTCCACCAAAGCCTTCACCGGCCAAGTCACCGTGCTCACCCTGTTTGCCTTGGCCTTGAGCCACGAGAAGGGCACCATCTCTGCCGAAGATTACAGAACGCACATCGAGGAACTGGCCCGCATCCCGATGAAGATAGAGGAGATACTGAAGCAAAACGACCAAATCCGCGACATCGCCCGCACCTTGACCTATGCCCGCAACACCCTCTACATGGGACGTGGCATGAATTACCCCGTTGCCTTGGAAGGTGCACTCAAACTCAAGGAAATCAGCTACATCCATGCCGAAGGCTATCCTGCTGCCGAGATGAAGCATGGCCCTATCGCCCTGGTTGACGAGAACATGCCTGTGGTTTTCGTGGCCACACACCACCGGCTGTACAAGAAAATCATCAGCAACATCCAGGAAGTGATTGCCAGAAACGGACGTATCATCGCCGTCGTCACCGAGGGCGACACCGATGTGAAGCAATTGGCATCCTTTGTGATAGAAATTCCTGAGACTTTGGAGACACTCGTCCCGCTGTTGTCGGTGATTCCTTTGCAACTGATCGCCTATCATGTGGCCGTCGTGAAAGGACTGAATGTCGATCAGCCCCGCAATCTCGCCAAGAGCGTGACTGTGGAATAAGGGAGGGCCGATTGACCCAACAAGATGCACAAATTCGGTTTTGAATTTGGTGAGAAAAGAGAATAGCGATATTCTCTTTTCTTGCTATAAAGGGGTACCAAGTCCAAAAAAACGTATGCATAGACACAATTCAAGAAAAATAATGTATCTTTGCAAACGCTGATCTGCGCCATAGACATGACCCTTGCAAGTCATTGTATATATACTGACGAGGAATAATCAGCTTTATTGGCTTCGCCGAAAGTTCTAAGCTCCCAAAAGTTGAGCAAATGCGAAACTAGAGCAACACTACATATTGAATAGCATGAAAGAAAGAATTCTCCAGTTAGACTATTTGAAGGGAATCTTCATTCTTTTGATGGTCACGTTCCATCTTGCAATCATTGAACAGAAATATCCGATATTGCGAGAGGCTGTCTATACTTTTCACATGTCTGCTTTTCTTATCATTTCGGGTTATTTGGCCAACATAGAAAAAGACAGAAAAACATTTGGCAGCGGAATGTTGAGACTTTTCGTACCGTATGTGACATTTGAAGTCATATACATTCTCATGCTCTTTTTCTTTGGGAAGATGATGAATACGACGAATTCCATAGGCGATCTTACGTTCATCGGTTTTATCGACAGGATTGCAGAAAACCCATCAGGACCTTACTGGTATATTCACACACTTATCCTTTGTACCGTTGTTTATTACGCTGTCTATCAGGTTATTAAACTAAAAGGCATGTCGGCGTTGATATTGACAGGAATGGTTCTATATGCTCTCACACTTGTTATAGATGGTTTTAGTTGGAATAACGTCATTTACTTCCTCATCGGTGTTTATATGCTTAGATGCGGCAAGGGATTCATAGAAATGATTACTCCATCCGTATGGGCCATTTTGCCATTATGTTTGCTATTTGCCTCAAGGGGAAATTATCAAAAAGGGACATTGGCAGGTGTAGCAATCACGATATTAGTCATCAGTTTTTTACTATTCACGTTCAATCATTGTCCGGAACGCATCAAGAAGTTCTTTTTCTATTTAGGGAAGAACTCTTTCGCCATCATTCTGTTCTCCCCCATCTTCACTGTAGTGACCAAAATGGTTACGCCTATTTTTAGTTTCGATCCAACGGCAATATGCTTTGTCATATTTGCATTGAGTTTTGTTGTTACATGTTGCCTTATCAGTGCCTGGCTATGTGATAAGATAGGTATCAGTAAATATATTTTCTGCAAGGACGAGTTTTATGTATCTTACTCAAGTTGAAAGGAGTGCAGGAGTGTGGTAGTATAGGAGTGTAGACATTACTCTTGCAAGTCATAGCCCATACTGGCGATGAATAATCAGTTCTATGTGTATTATTGACGAACCGTTGAAAGGGTAAAAAAACGGCGGGGTAACCCCCGCCGATATAAACAAATCAAACTCGGTATTTCCTATTTTCCGATGCAGTGGTACTCAAAGCCGTATTCGGCAAGTTCCTCTGCATCATAGATGTTTCGGCCATCAATCACCAAGGCGTTGCGCATGGTCTTTTTCATCACGCCCCAACTTGGGAGTCGGAACTGTTTCCACTCTGTGAGCAACAACATGGCATCAGCATCCAGAACGGCATCATACATGTCTTTTGCATACTCCACCTTGTCGCCCAACCTTCTGCGGCATTCCTCCATAGCCACGGGATCGAACACCCTGACCCGGCATCCTGCATTGAGCAACAGGTCTATCGTCACCAGTGAGGTGGCCTCACGCATGTCGTCGGTCTCTGGTTTGAAGGCAAGACCCCAGACGGCAATGGTTTTATCCTTCAGATCGCCATTGAAATACTTCTGCAGTTTCTCAAAGACCACCTTTTTCTGGTTTTCATTCACCTCCTCAACAGCTTTGAGCACATGCATGGTATAGCCGTTTTTCTCTGCAGTCTTGATGAGAGCCTTGACATCCTTGGGGAAGCAACTGCCGCCGTATCCACAACCAGGATAGAGGAATTTGCGCCCGATACGCGTGTCAGCACCAATGCCACGGCGCACCATCTCCACGTCAGCACCCACAATCTCACAGAGATTGGCAATGTCGTTCATGAAACTGATACGTGTGGCCAACATCGAGTTGGCCGCATATTTGATCATCTCTGCAGAAGGGATGTCGGTGAAAAGCACACGGAAATTGTTAAGCAGGAAAGGACGGTAGAGACGTGTCATCAGCGCCCGTGCCCTATCCGATTCCACGCCGACGATAACACGGTCTGGACTCATGAAATCCTTGATAGCCGCACCTTCCTTGAGGAATTCTGGGTTGGAGGCCACATCAAATGGGATATTCTCCCCACGCTTTGCCAGTTCCTCCTCTATCACTGCCTTAACCTTCTTCGCCGTGCCAACGGGTACGGTTGACTTTGTGACCAGGACGGTGTATCTCTTGATGTTCTGACCAAACTCCCTTGCCACGTTGAGCACATACTTCAGATCGGCAGAGCCATCCTCGTCGGGAGGAGTGCCCACAGCACTGAAGACCAGAGACACATCATCGATGACCTCCTTGAGACTGGTGGTGAAAGAAAGTCTGCCGGCATTGGCGTTTCTGCGCACCATCTCATCAAGGCCAGGCTCGTAGATGGGAATCTCTCCATTACGCAGTTTCTCTATTTTCTGCTCGTCAATATCCACACAAGCCACGTGCACGCCCATCTCAGCAAAGCACGCACCACTGACCAGGCCTACATAGCCTGTTCCAACTACTGCTACATTCATTGATCAATAATTAAGTTAGATTCTTACTTGTATAAATCCACGTTGTAATCGAAGTGCGACTCAATCTCGCACAAACGGGGATGATGCTTATCTTTCTCAGACAAGATGATTTTGTCGGCAGGCACCCTCCAGTCGATGGCAAGGTCCGGGTCGTCCCATGCGATGGCACCCTCACTCTCCGGGTGATAGAAATCATCACATTTGTATTCGAATACCGCTTCTTCGGAGAGGACGCTGAAGCCATGGGCAAATCCTCTGGGAATGAACAACATTCTGCGGTTCTCGCCGGAGAGTTCGACGGCCACGCTCTTTCCATAGGTAGGAGATCCTTTACGGATATCCACGGCAACATCGAGCACCTTTCCCGTGTGCACCCTGACAAGTTTGCTCTGCGTGAACGGCCATTTCTGGTAATGCAGTCCTCTGACCACGCCATAAGACGACTTGCTCTCGTTGTCCTGCACGAAATTGATAACCCTCACCAGTTTGTCGAAGTCACGCTTGGAATAAGACTCGAAGAAATAGCCCCGCGCGTCCTCAAAAACCCGCGGCTGGAGGATGACGAGACCCTCAATATCTGTTTTGATTACTTCCATTGAAAAAAATTTAAAAACAAGTTTTCTGTGAAGCCCTTCACAAAATCGGGTGCAAAATTAAGAAAAAAAAAGCAATCCACAAAAAGAAGTCTGTCACATATCTCAAAAGTAACTCTAAAAATACACTTGTCTGCGTTAATCTTCAAAATTCTCGCTGATAATTCGACGAAAATGTGTAATTTTGCATTCACATTTGAAATTCTAAGATGGTTCTGCGGACTTCAAAGCATTTTCGAATGCCCTGTCCAAATGCGGCATCCCCTGAATGTCAATTCATTACCTTGATTCCGGCCCAATCCATAAGATCTGGGAAGGAGTTTTTTTGTGCGAAATCTACCATACTTTGCACATAAGATAACAGTAATCAAAAGAATGAGTTTGACACATTTGGGGTTCTGCATAGCCACCTTACCCAGCCTGCAGATAAAGGCTGCCATATCATTCTGAACGATGAATTTATTCTATATAAGTCTTATCTTGACATTTGCATCACTCTTGTTTCTTGAGAACAAGAAGATTGCATTTTTCATATCATTTGTCTTATTGTTTATCCCATGGGGATTGCAGTTTCAAGCCACCCAGGACTGGGATGTGAATCTTCTCCGATGGGACTTTGTCAATGTGAATGCCAAAGTGGGCCTCGATGGCGAGGACCGAGAACTTGAGCCTCTATACGCCCTTATTCTTAAGGCTTGCAAGCCTCTGTCTTTCTATGGATTTCTCATGTTGTCGGGACTGGTGGAGTTGTCTGTCATCTTCCTTTTCATCAAGAAGTATGTGAATCCCAGCTATTATTGGGTTTCCATTTTTATTTTGATGATCAAGGTGAACTATGGTCTTTTGTTCATCAATTCCAACCGGCAGACCTTGTCTGTCATATGCGTCATGGTTGCCGCCTATTTCATGATCAACGCCAAATTACCGAAAAGTCTCAAGGACAAGAACATTCTCTATATCTTCCTATCAGTATTGATGTTCCTTGCTGCTCCGAAGATTCACAGTTCGTCCTATATATCCTACATCATCATTCCGTTGTACTTCCTCATCAAATGGGTTAAGTCGCCCAATAGAATCTTCCTATTTGCATTATGCAACGTCTTATATGTCAGTCGTTTTCTCATTGACGCAGAAAATTACCAGTTCTTCGCCTCCCTTTATCTCAACTCCTTACATATTGAAGAGATCAACTTCTTCGACAAATATCTTGAGGGTCTTGACAACGAGAATCTGGTGAGTTCCCGCTTCAATCAGCTTGTGGAATGGTCAATGATGAACCTGCTCATCTTTTTCTATCATAAACTATCTACCGAGCACCGTTTCTTCGGGGCGATGTGGATCCTCAGTTATCTGTTGGGAGGTTTCCTGATGCATACCCTTGCCAGAATCACCGTTTACTTCTATATCTTCCTGATATTCGTAGCACCTCGTGTATTTGAGTTGATCAACGAAAAGGTGGACAAGAAAAACATATTGCTTTTGTCCATATATCTCACGACCATCCTGTTTTTCCTAAACAATTTCAGGGTAAACATGACGGACGACGGCGAAGGAAGATACTATTATAAATGGCATGATTTCAAGACGGTCTTTGAAGCTCCCGACTGGAAATAGCGATCAGCATGAGAGTGTTCATCATCACTAACAATCCCCTGCCCAACGGCATGGCCTCGACCCATAGGATCGACTGCTACGCCAAGGCACTTGCGCGGCAAGGAGACACCTGCGAGGTCATCATCTACCATAGGACGGAAATCTATGGCAAGAAGCCCAAGAACACAGTGGGAGCAGCAGATCTGGGTGAATACCGTTTTCAATACATCGGCGGAACCCCGTTGCGCGGTCCCAATGTCTTCTACAGACGGTATTCAGACATCATGGACAAATATAGAACAATAGCATATCTCCGTCGCCAACTTCGCAGAGGAGATGTGCTATTCCTGTATATGAGTGAGGAGCGCTTTTTGACCAGACGCCTTATCCGTTTAGCCCATTCACTTCATGTTCCGATCGTGAGAGAACTCTGTGAATACCCCTACGGCACAAAAGAAGAAACGGAGAAAATCAGGAAGAGGCGCAAGTCCTATCTGAAGGATATCTTTCCGAAGTTGGATGGAGCCGTCTGCATCTCGGAATCTTTATACCAGTTGGCTTTGGAGCATCATCCCCATGGTCATTTCGTCAAAATTCCCATTTTGGTCGAGAAGAACCGTTCCGATCGAACCTATCAGCATCCCCGTCCATACCTCTACCATGGGGGAACGCTGTATGAGCGCAAGGATGGCATATTGACGACGATGCGAGCGTTCGGAGAAGCTTGCGTCGCCCTCGACAAGAAAGTCGACTTCATCTTGTCAGGCCCACCCTCACCCCATCAGCAAGAGCTCGATGACATCATCCATCATTATGGCATTGAGGAGAATGTCCATTTCTTGTCGCAGTTACCTCCAGAGAAAGTGGCAGAATACCAAAACGGAGCATTTCTCACGGTACTCTACAAACACGACAATTCCCAGAACCGATATGGTTTTTCCACCAAGTTGGGTGAGATTCTGATTTCAGAGACGCCCGTCATGACAACCACTGTGGGAGAAGCCAATTATTGGCTCAAAGATGGAGAAAGCGCATATATTATTCCATCGGGCCATCCCGAAATGATGAAGGAGAAAATCGTTGAGATTTATCATCATGAATCAGAAAGGAGGCAAATTGCCAGGAATGGGAAGGCCATAGCAGAAAAATACTTCAACCTCTCCTACCAAGGAGCAAGATTGCATGCGTTTTTCAGTCAGTTGGTATCGGAAAAATCCCCCAATGAGTGACCAGAAGAAAATCATGGTGATCTTGCCCTCCAATGTGGGGGGTGCGGAGAGGGTGACTGTTACGATTGCCGGATATCTGGAGTCGGCAGGATTCCACGTCATGTTTGTTGTCCTGGCAGACAAGGTAGGGTCCATCAAGGCCATTCTTCCAGAAAACAACCCGCCCGTCCTCGTCAAGATACGCAATATATGGGATTTCAGCGTCACCAGATTGGCGAATCTGATGCGGAAAGAACGCCCTGACTATGTTTTCTGTTCACTGCGTTATCTCAATCCGCGCGTTTTGCTGGCAGCCAAGCTCGTAGGGAAGATCAAGGTCGTCGTCAGAAACGACAACGGCCTGTTGACTGCGCGATGGGACACCAAGATTTTGATGCGTCTTACCTATCGCTGGGCACATGCAGTCATCGCCCAGCAAGAAGAAATGCGACAGGAACTGATTGATGTCATGCGGTTGCCGGCCGAAAAGGTCATTGCCATCAACAATCCTTTGGACACCGACCGCATCGACATACTGAAGGACGAGCCGTCGCCCTATCCCTCAGCCACAGGCCGGAAATATCTGTGTGTGGGAAGGTTTTTCCACAACAAAGGCCAAGATCTGGCCTGCGAGGCTTTTCATCAAATCCATCTCCAAGACCCCGAAGCACAGTTATACTTGTTGGGCAAATACAAAGAGGACGACCCCTATTACCTCAAGGTATGCCAAATCGTCCACGAACATCACATGGAAGACCATGTGCATATCATCGGGCATGAGACCAATCCCTTCAAATGGATGAAGCATTGTGACTGTTTTATTTTGCCATCCAGGTATGAGGGTACGCCCAACAGTCTGATCGAGGCGATGTATGTGGGATGTCCAGTAGTCGCCACGCGCTGCATTCCCATGATAGAGAGGATGGTCCAGGACGGATACAATGGCATACTTGTGGAATCAGGCAACACGAAAGAGATGGCAGAAGGAATGAAAAAGGCATGCCACTTGCATGATTTCAAGATGACCTATCATCCAGGAACGGCCGAGGATTTTACCCAACTATTCACCTAACAACCCGTCGGAAGCGATGAATGAGGAAGAGTTGCGCCAGCGTTTCAACCCAGAGGGGTCAGACCTTCGTCTGATTCAGGAAACCATGTTGTCGATCATGGTTGAGATAGACCGCATTTGCCAGAAAAACGGTCTGCGCTACTGGCTATGCGGGGGAACTACATTAGGTGCGGTGCGCCATGGCGGTTTCATACCATGGGACGATGACATCGACATCGAGATGCCTGTGGAGGATGTCAGGAAATTCCTGAAGATAGCACCCAGTCAGTTGCCCAAGCATCTCGTGATACAGGATCATCATACAGACCCCTATTTCATGTTTCCTTTTGTCAAGGTGCGCGACACCAGGACTAGGATAACTGAATTGACCAAAATCGACCGCTACTATAAATACAAGGGCGCCTTTGTTGACATCTTCCCCACCAAGGCCTGCAATCCTTTCCTTCAGAAAGTAGCCTATCAGATACAGCTCAATTGTCTGATCCGACCGGCCAAATACATCCCTTTCAAATGGTTCAACACCATGCTGATCGGCGTCAGATGCCTGGTCTATCTCGTCTATCGCCTTTTTGACTGGATCGACCTCTTGCTCAAGAGCGATGACATCATGATTGTCTATGGATGTGCAAAGGTGAACCCCAAGCGTCCATACAACTGCATCTACCCCACCCGCCGCATTCCCTTCGAAAACACCGAGCTGTCTGCTCCCCACGACCCAGACCAATACCTCCGCTTGATTTTTGGTGACTATATGAAACTGCCCGACCTGGACAAGATTGCCATTCATGCCACCAAGATAGAGTTCATCGACCAATGACTGTCGGATGAAAAACCGCCCACCTGTCCAGCTCTTATTTCTCACCCTTTTTGTTCTCTGCATCATCCCGTCTTGCCATGACGTCACCAGCAGAGAAGAAGACCCCATCAAGGTTATCGAGAAGGTCGAACAGACCGGTACTGAGATTGAGGACCTCTATCCCGCCTATTTGCGCACAGAATACGACAAGACGATCACAGATGTCAAGGCAATCAGCGACTCATCTTGTTGTATCATCTTGTATGCCACCGACCTGCATTTCTCTTATCCTGGTAGTGGCTACGCGGAGAAAGCCTTGCTTCCACCGATTGTCAATTTGTTTCTGAGCATGAAGAGAGCCGAGGCCGACCTGCATCCCGATCTCATCGTTCTTGGAGGCGACTACATCCAGTTGCCCCTATCCAAAGAAGGACAGACGAAAGAAATGGGTTTCCAAAACCTGGATTATCTCAACAGCTGGATGAACCAATTTGAAAGTCGGAAATTTCTGCTCATCGGAAATCATGAAGAGAATTACACCGGTGACGGCACGGGGTATGGCATGACCACAGAGGAATTCTACAATTATACCCAGAAGAGGTATGTCGATGGACACACTGTGAATGAAGTCGGGCAGAGTCATCAACTTTTCTATCTGGATGACAATCGGTTGAAGATACGCTTTCTGTTTCTGAGTACCCCTTCCCCATCCTATTCGCCATTGAAAGAAGAGATGGACACCCTGCTCCACCATACCCCGGACGATTATTCCGTCGTGGTATTCAACCACTATGCCGGCAGGGATTATGATGGGCAAGAACCCCAACCCTACCAGCCCGTCAGGGAAGCGATGGAATGGATCAAGGCCTCGGGCGCCGATTTGATCGGATGGATTGGAGGTCATAACCACGCCGACATGTGTTACGTCTGGGACGGAATGGTTGCCCTGACATGTCTGCAGAGCGGTCTGTGGACACCAGGCCTTTCCCAGGACAATGTCAGGTATGAGCATCAGTTGAAGCATAAGGATGAGATAGCCTTATCAGTGCTGGTCATCAACAAGAAGACGGGCAAAATCCACATCAAACGGATGGGACTTGGTCATGACCGGGAAATCAACTACAATAACCTCAGTGGTGAGGTTGGTCTTGTAAAATACACAGAATAAGCGAAAGATGAAAGTCCTGTTGGCCAACAAATTCTATTATCGCCGCGGCGGTGACTGCATCTACACGATGAATGTGGAGCAGATGCTCAAGGAGCATGGCCATCAGGTGGCTGTTTTCTCGATGCAGCACCCCGAGAACGCCGCCTCGCCCTGGCAAGAGTTTTTCCCCACCGAGGTCCGTTTCAAACCAGGCAAGGGATTGCTGAAAGCGATGTTAAGGCCTTTTGGCACAAAGGAAGTCAAGCAACAGTTTACCAAACTGATAGATGCGTTCAAGCCCGATGTGGTTCATCTCAACAACATCCACTCCCAACTTTCACCCGTCATTGGTGAAATAGCCCATCAGAGAGGCGTCCGCGTGGTTTGGACCCTCCATGACTACAAGTTGCTGTGTCCGCGTTATGACTGCATGCTTGACGACCGACAGCACTGTGTCGCCTGTGTCACCGACAAACGCTCCTGTCTGCGCCACCGCTGTATGAAACACTCCTGGTTGGCAAGTTATATCGGCTACAAGGAAGCCCAGACGTGGAATCTCGAACGGGTATCCGCCTTTACCGATGCTTTCATTTGTCCCAGTCTTTTCATGGCAGAGCAGATCAAGAAGGGCGGTTTCGACAAGCACAAAATCTATCACCTGTGCAATTTCATCGACACGGCAAAATGCCAGCGGGAAAAATACGACAAAGGCGACTACTACTGCTATATCGGAAGACTCAGCAAGGAGAAAGGAGTCAAGACACTTATAGAATCAGCCAACCAACTCCCCTACCGGCTCATCATCATCGGCAGTGGTCCTATGGAACAAGAGCTGAAGGCCATAGCAGGATCACACATCACCTTTGCAGGCCAGAAGCAATGGGCTGACATCAAAAAGCTTGTAGGCCAAGCACGCTTCACGGTACTTCCCTCGGAGTGCAATGAGAACAACCCCCTGACCGTTATCGAGTCGAAATGCCTCGGCACCCCCGTTTTAGGATCTCGTATCGGAGGTATTCCCGAACTGATTGACGAAGAGCGCAGTGGCATGACTTTCACCCCCTATGATCACGAGGACTTGAAGGATAAGATCAGACAGATGTGGGACACCACTTTTGACTGTTCCCGATTAGCATCAGGTTCCATCCTTCAATACAATGAGGAAAACTATTACCGCCAACTGATTGACATATACCAAAAATAGCCATACCATGAAAACAAGAAACCTCCTTCTATTCCTCCTTTGCATTGTCGGCATCGTATGTTGTCAGGCAAAAGGTCCTTCCAAAATATACGTCTCCTCGACAACTGGAAGCGACAAGAACTCAGGGAAGAGCCAGGAAGCTCCGCTAAAGACCATCGCCTGTGCCATCACCAAAGGCAACGACATCTATCTCAAATGTGGTGACATTTTCTACGAGAACATCCAGTTGAGAGGAAAGCGCCTCTCCTCATACGGTACCGGCGTAAGCCCCATTCTGAGCGGTTATAAACGGATAGCCAAGCCGAAATGGAAGAAAGCAGGCAAAAATATTTGGAAGATACGGTTGTCTGACAACCTTTTCACCGGTTTCGACACCAAAGGATTCTCCCTTTTAAACAATGTCGGATGTATCCACGAATACGACAAGGATTTGGTTCATGGCCGGAAAGTGGAGCGGAAAAATGAACTGAAATCAAACTGGGACTTCTGGCAAACCAGCGACTATGACAGTCGTTCGGTGAATGCCCACTCTTTTGATGAGCTTTATCTCTATTCCAAGACCAATCCCAACCAACTGAAACTAGAATTCTCTGTCGGTGTCATTGGTGCGATACTCAGCGATGCCACGATGGAAAATATTAAGATCCAAGGTTTTGGATGTCATGGCATTGTATCGCAATCGAATACGACAATCCGCAATTGCCGTATTGACGCTGTTGGCGGCATGACCTATATCGGCACAAACAAATTCGTTTGTTATGGCAATGGGATTGAGTATTGGGTCGATGTTCACCCTGTAGAGAACTGTCTGATGGAACGATGCCATATCTCCCGGACATACGATGCGGGGATGACCATTCAGGGCAGTGCCACTTCAAAACTGACCCCCAAAAACATCCTCATCCAAAACAACCTGATCACCGAATGTTGCCAAGGATGGGAGGATTTCCTCAACAACGGCAAGCAATATGTGAATTGCCGATTGAAAAACAATGTTTTCGCCAACTGCGGCAACACCACAGGTTTCGGATACCCGGAGAGTCGATTTGTCTTCTGCAATGTACTGGGGCACAACCACGATGTCAGAAACGGCATGATCATTGAAGGCAACACCTTCATCGGCGGCAATTTCTACAGTGCTTCTCCCAGCCATGGCGACTATCAATCGAATATATGGAAAGACAATGTCTTCTATACAACACGAGGTCATTGGATCCTCTCCTATTACACCGGAAAGAGCAACGTTATCCGACTGCCGGAAGGCAAATCGAACAAGAAAGACCTGGATTCCTCCACAGAGAAAATGATTCGTCAGTACCGCCAAATGACCGGTGACAAGACGACAAAATTTGAAATCAAGAGCGAGGAGGAGATTCAGTCGCTCATCAAGAGCCATGTTTCGGCCTTTGGCCAAAGCCAATGGCCGATTGAATATTGATTTCGGCTTTGCCGATTGAAGATTGAGAATTGAAAATTGAAGATTGAATTCGGCTTTGCCGATTGAAGATTGAGTTCGGCTTCGCCGATTGAAGATTGAAAATTGAAAATTGAAGATTGAGTTCGGCATTTGGCCGATTGTAATATTTGGTATGAATGAAAAAGATACCCTGTCCCACTGATGCGAGCATCATATTGACCTACCGCTGTCCGATGCGGTGCCAGATGTGCAATATCTGGAAAAATCCCACCCAGAAGAGTGAGGAGCTGAAAGCTTCTGACCTTGTATCCCTGCCCCAGCTCAAATTCATCAACCTGACAGGAGGTGAGCCGTTTATCAGGGAAGACTTGGATGAGATTGTGGAAGAATGCTACCGCCATTCGCCAAGAATTGTCATCTCCACTTCCGGATGGTTTGAAGACCGGGTCATTGCCCTTGCACGCAAATATCCCAAGATCGGTATCCGCATCTCCATCGAGGGACTATCGCAGAAGAACGATGAACTGCGCGGCCGTGACGGCGGTTTTGACAAGGGTTTGCGCACATTGCTCACACTCAAGGAGATGGGACTGAAGGACATCGGTTTCGGATGCACCGTGTCAAACCACAACTCCAGCGACATGCTGTCGCTCTACCAGCTCTCCAAATCGCTTGGGATGGAGTTTGCTACCGCCGCCTTCCACAATTCCTACTACTTCCACAAAAGCGACAACCGCATCACCAACACTGAAGAGGTATGCGGCAATTTCCGCCAACTCATCGAGTGGCAGTTGCAGGAGAAGCACCCCAAGAGTTGGTTCCGCGCCTGGTTCAACATGGGGTTGATCAACTACATTGAGGGCAACCGCCGGATGCTTCCCTGCGAGGCCGGACAAATGAACTTCTTCATCGACCCCTGGGGCGAGGTGATGCCTTGCAACGGTCTGGAGGAGCATTACTGGAAAGAGAGCATGGGCAATATCCATGACAAGCCCTTTATGGAAATCTGGGAAAGTGAACAAGCCGAGCGGGTAAGGGAAAAGGTGCGGAAGTGCCCCAAAAACTGTTGGATGGTCGGCACCGCCTCTCCCGTGATGCATAAATATATCAAATATCCTGCCCAGTGGGCGATCCGCAACAAAATACGGGTGATGACGGGCAAGAAGCCCTGCATCGAGCCTCAATGGCATGATGTCGGGCAGGATCCCGAACAAGGAAGGGTTCCCAACCCTTCCAACCCTTCCTTGTCGTAAGGTAGAGATCCCAACCAACCCTTCCCTTATCGTAAGGGTTCCCAACCAACCCAACCCTTCCTTATCGTAAGGAAGGGCTTCAACCCACCCCTCGTCCCCCGCCCTCTCCAGGGCAGGGGCTCATGGACTTCGAAGAGATAACACTGGGGATTGTCCAGGGCGTGGGCTCATGGACTTCGAAGAGATAACACTGGGGATTGTCCAGGGCGTGGGCTCATGGACTTCGAAGAGATAATGCCTTGGGCGGGGGCTCAAAGTTGTTACAAACCAATAATTGATGGCAAGAATGACGAAAATCGTGGTTACAGGTACTCGCGGCATTCCCCATATCATGGGAGGTGTGGAGACCCATTGCGAGGAGTTGTTTCCACGGATAGCCAAGATGGGGTATGATGTTACAGTCATACGTCGCCACTGGTATGCCCAAGATGAGTTGCAGGAATGGCAGGGCGTGCACCTCGTTGACCTCAAGACACCTAAAAAGAAGAGTTTTGAGGCTATCATCCACACCTTCAAAGCCATACTAAAAGCTAAGCGACTGGGGGCAGACATTGTTCACATCCATGCTATCGGACCAGCCTTGCTTGTTCCCATGGCCCGACTGCTTGGGATGAAGGTCGTGTTCACCCACCACGGTCCCGACTACGACCGTGACAAATGGGGGGTTGCTGCCAAGACCATGTTGCGGTTGGGCGAGCGCATGGGCACCCGTTATGCCAATGAGGTCATCGTCATTTCCAATGTCATCCGCCAGCTCCTGATTGACAAATACGGACGTCGCGACACCCACCTTATTTATAATGGCATGGCCTCACCTGAAATCGTCGACTTCCCAGAGTATTTCCAACAACTCGGTATCCAGAAGCGCGGTTACATCTTGGGAATGTGCCGTTTTGTTCCGGAAAAGAAACTCGACCATCTGGTGGAAGCCTTCCACCTGTTGCAAGAGGAAGGAAAGACAGGCGATGTGCAACTTGTACTTGCCGGCGATGCAGACTTTGAGGATGACTACTCAAGGAAGCTGAAGTCCAAGGCCAAGGAGTGCGGAGTGGTGCTGACAGGTTTTGTCAAAGGGCGAAAGTTGCATTCCCTCTTGTCTGGAGCCCGCTGTTTTGTGCTCCCATCCTCCCATGAGGGCCTGCCCATTGCCTTATTGGAAGCCATGGGTTATGAATTGCCTGCCATCGTGAGCGACATACCCGCCAACCTGGAAGTAGGACTCTCTTCTGACAGTTATTTCCACCTCGGCGATGTCCGCACCCTGGCCGACAAACTCTATGACAACATCCGACAAGACTTCCATCCTGTCAGATATGACATGTCGAAATACGACTGGGACCACATCGCCCGCCAAGTCACCCAGGTCTATGAGGCCATCATTTGATCATCCTGAGTGCGGCTGAAATATGTCCCCTCACCTAACCTCTCCCAAAGGGAGAGGGATATAATTACTTTAAGCCGCATGGGCGGGCGGAGCCCGCAAAGCAATCGCAACTCTGTTGCGTAAAATCGACTGCGACCTATCTTCGGGAGCAGTACCTTAATGTACGAGCACCGAGGAGGTGCGGTTGAAGTCCTCCACCTGGAGAGGGGGAGGGCCTTGGGTGGGGGTTGAAGCCCATCCTTACGATAAGGAGGGGTGCGGGGTGGTTGGGAAAAGACGCCACAATGTGACGTCTCTACATTACCCTCACCTAGCCTCTCCCAGAGAGAGAGGGATTAATGAATAAAGATTCTTCCCAAAGGGAGAGGGATTAAGGTATAAAGATTTTTCCCGAAGGGAGAGGGATTAAGGTATAAAGATTTTTCCCAGAGGGAGAGGGATAAAATTCCAGGGAGGCCACAGGGAGAGGGATCATTTTCAATATTCAATCGGCGAAGCCAAAATCAATCTTCAATCGGCGAAGCCGAAATCAATTTTCAATCAGCGAAGCCGAAATCAATCTTCAATCGGCGAAGCCGAAATCAATTTTGAATTTTCAATTTTCAATAAAATAAAAAAACATGTTCGATTTATTTCAAGCATACCGTACGTTTTTTGGTAAGGGAGACGCCCTCTACCAATTGTTCTCACCCTATCGTATCTGTCCTTTGGGCGCCCATGTCGATCACCAGCACGGTTTGGTGAGCGGCTTTGCTTTCGACAGCGGCATCGAGTTTTTGTTCTCCGCCACCGACACCGGCAAGGTGGAGATGTGCTCCCTCTCCTTTGAGGGACTTATGACCTTCAATGTGAGGCGTGAGATTGACTCCAAGCAAAACAACTGGGGAGACTATCTCCGTGGCGCCGTGTGGTCCTTGCAGCAAGATTTTCAGTTGCAGCGCGGCATCCGTGGCGTTGTCAAGGGTTCCATGCCCATCGGAGGTCTGTCTTCCTCCGCCGCCTTACTCTGCGGATTTGTGAAAGCCCTGGACAAGGTCAACAACCTTGGTCTCGACAAGATGCAAGTCATCAAATACGCCTCGATGGCAGAGCGCCAGTATGTGGGTCTCAACAACGGCATTCTCGATCAGGCCTGTGTCGTGCTGTGCGAGTCGGAGAAGTTGCTGTATCTGGATACCGACACGTCAGAGTACAAGATTCTGCAGTTTGGCGACGGCCGCAAGAGCCTGCCCTTCAAGATCGGCATTTTCTTCAGTGGTGTGACCCGCAAATTGACCGGCACCGACTACAATCTCCGTGTGTCGGAATGCAAGACAGCCGCATGGATCATGCAAGCTTATGAGGATATTCCCCTGAAAGAAATGCAGGACACCCGTTTGCGCGACGTTCCCGAGGCCATGTTTGAGAAGCATGAGGAGCAGATGCCCTCACGCTTTGCCAAGCGCGCCCGCCATTTCTATACAGAATGCGACCGTGTGGAAGCCGGTGTGAAAGCCTGGGAGAAAGGCGACATCAAGGAGTTTGGCAAACTGATTTTCGAAAGTTGCGAGAGTTCGATGAACAACTACGAGTGTGGTTCACCCGAACTGATCGAGCTATACAAGATCATGCGCCGCACCGACGGCATCTATGGTGGCCGTTTCAGTGGAGCCGGTTTCAAGGGAGCGTGCATCGCCCTTGTCGATCCCAAAAAGGAAGACAGCATCCGCAAGTTCATCACCGAGGAATATCTGAAAGTCTTCCCGCAATACCGAGACTCCTTCAAGGTGTTCTTCTGCAACACCAGCAATGGCGTTGATTTTCTATAACCGACACTTCTCCCCCATCAACCAAACCCACCAAACATGAAGAATATCATTATCGCGGCTGGTTACGCCACCCGCCTATATCCTCTGACCGAGAACTTTCCCAAGCCCCTGTTGAAAGTGGGCCAGCGCTCCATTCTCGAACGGATGCTCGACGACATCGACCTGATTGACGACATCGATGAGCACATCATTGTCACCAACCATAAGTTTGCCCGGATTTTTGACGAATGGGCTTCTGGGGTCAACTACACCAAACCCGTTCGCATCATTGACGACGGCACGGAGACCAATGACACCCGTCTGGGTGCCGTCAAAGACCTGTTGCTGGCCATCGACACTTGTCAGGTCGATGACGACATCATGGTCTTGGCAGCCGACAACATCCTCGACTTCTCGTTCCAGGGCTTTGTCGATTTCTTCAAAATGAAGGAAAGTTCGGTGATCATGTGCTACCATGAGCCTGAACTGAAGCGTTTACAGCGCACCGGGGTCATCGCTGTCGATGACGACTGGCGTGTGCTTCAGATGCAGGAGAAGCCCCAGGAACCCGTATCTGAGTTGGCCGTCCCGCCCTTCTACATCTATCGTCGGAGCGACCTTCCACTCATCAAGGACTGCATGAACCACGGATGCGGTTTTGATGCCCCCGGCAATCTCGCCCATTATCTGGTGGATGTCACCACCATCCATGCCTGGCAGATGCCCGGTCACCGTTATGACATCGGTTCACTCGACAGTTACGAGGAAGCTCAGACCCTCTTCGGGTAGCCGGAACCTTTTTTTTGAATTGAATGTCTTGGAAGAAGACATATCGGTGTACTGCTTGCGGATATGAGGCCGACGACTATGAAGGCCGCGGACTCTTCCGTCAGGAAATCACCTCAGTGAGTTGTCCTCAGTGCAAGACCATCCAGCATTTGGTAGTGGGCGGCATCATCTCCGATGTCGCCCCTTCTTTTCGCAGTGAGGTCGGCCGTTTGTGCCTGAGGTGTGGCAGTGACGCCATCCGTATCTGGGACAAGAAGACCTGTCCCGTATGCGGCGGGAAGATGGAGTTCACGGGTAAGCAAGAATTCTGGACCTGAGAAAACCTTTCTTCCCTTCCTTCTATTTTTTCCCCCATTTTTTTGAGATCAGAGCCTTGAGGTTCTCCCGTTCCTGTTTGTCGAGATAGAAGACAACGCAGGAGAGGATAATCATGCCATACATCACGGAAGTGTGCACAAGGAATCTCCCCCATGATTCCTCCTGTACAGGCACCAGCATGATGACGGAGAAGACCAGCAAGGCCATCAGGATGCTTCTGGCCACAATCTTCTTCATGAAGTTTGCGATGTCGAAGTCAAAAGTACGTTTGGAAAACCAGATGTTGACCATACACTGGAGCAACGAGCATCCTATCGTGACATAAATGGCAGACAGGCAATTACCACCAAGTTTGAAGACGACGAAAATCAGCACGACGTTGAGAAGATAGAGTCCAGACATATAAGTCTGCTGCCATTTGATTTTCCCTGTCGCATGCACGCTCTGATAGAGGAAATAGGTGAATGAGGCCACATTCACATTGATGAGAACCAGCACTGTGAACTGAGGGGCATAAGGCGGAACATCAGCCAGAATGATATCGAGCACGAAATGCGGTTCGACAATCACAGGAGCGGTGATGAGCAGCAGCAAGACGAAGGTGATTTTCGTGCCAGAATCAATCAACTGGTTCATCCTCCCCCTGTTGCCTGCACTGTATGCAGCCATAATCTGAGGCACCATGGCCTGTTTGAAATTCATGGCAAAGGTATTGACCATGGTCATGATCTGCGCGGCGATGGCATATGCGGCATTGATGGTCAGGTTGAAGAAGATATTGATCAGCACGACGATGCCCTTATCCCGGAGCAAGGAAAACAAGACGGTGAAGAGCAGCATGGAAATGAATCCCGTCATCTCCTTCACCAGCGTTTTGTCTCTGTCGATTCGAAATGCCGTCTCCTTGTATTTCCTGGCCAGATAGTTGACCGCCAGGATATACATCAGCGTGATGGAGAAGTTCATCACCGACAGGGTGATGAGTTTGTCGAAAGAGATGACATAGAGCAGATAGAGGATAACCAGCCGGCACAATGCCTGAATGATATCAAGGGTGGCGAATTTGGCGAAATCCTCCCTTGCCCTGAGCAGGGCAGCGTAGGGCACGTTGATGATATTGAGCAGCAGCGACAGCAGTGAGATCTGGAAGACCACGTGAGCCGCGAACATCCGCTCAGCGGGAATGTTGAGTTTCCCGAGGAAGAAGAAAGCGAACACCTCTCCCACGAGCAAGGTGATGGCCGCCACCCAACAGTGGAGATACAGTCCCACTCCGAAGACCTTTGCCAACCGCTGTTGGTTGTTTTTGCCGATCTCGTAGGAATAGAACCGCTGGACAGCCGTCCCCATCGACCCGTTGATGAATGAGAATAAGGCCACGATGCTTCCCACCAGGTTGTTGAGTCCGTAGTCATCCGAGCCCAGCACCTGCAAGGTGATTCTCACCGTGAAGAAAGACACCACCATCGTGATGGCCATGCGGATGTAGAGAGCCACCGTGTTTTTGGCTATTTTCTTGTTGTTTTCCTGCATCGTCAATCGGCTAAGATATCCGGAGACAATGGTTTTCCGTGGGCATGATGCTCCATGATCTCATGGTAAGCCCTTCTCCATTTCTCCATCATAGACTTATTGCTATATTTTTCCTCTACAGTGACAAGTGCATTGGCTCTGATTTTTTCGGCCAATGCGCCATCTTCCGCAAGTTTTACCATCTGCTCTGCCATTGCGGACAAATCACCGGGTTTTGAGAGCAACACACTTTCTCGGTCCTTGTTCAGTTCCGGAGTAGCAGGAGTGACGGTCGTCACGACCGGCAGTCCACAGGCCATGGCCTCCCGGATAGTACTGGAAATCATATCCACTTTCAGCGGCAGGACAGCAAATTTAGATTTCTTGATTTGCTTCAAGACCTCTTCATGGGTGGCCTTGGCTCCAGAGAAAAACACGTTCTCCTCAATGCCCAGTTGGCGCATTCTCTTGTCCAATGCCATTTTGTATGTTTCGTCAAAACCGCCGCTGACATTCAACCGCAGCTGCGGATATTTCTTCAAAGCCAATGCGAAGGCTTCGATGGCCACATCCCCGGCCTTATTGATGTTGGAAGCGAAATAAACGAAATCAAACTCTTTCTCACCACATTCAGTATTGACATCCACACCCACCGCCAATGGCAGATTGCAAATGACCGCACCAGGTTTGATATGATTTCTCACATATTGGTGTATGGGTGCGCTGCCAGAGAAGATATAGTCACATTTCCGGATGATTTCTCTCTCTATGCCCGCACGATGCTCATAGATGTCCCGTGAGTTGTGGAAATTCTCAAAAAAACCGGGAGCGGACATGAGTGTCTGCAATGACACGATTGAGGGGATGGACTCCGGAATATCCAATGCAGCAAGTGCGTAATAAGGGTTCTCTGCACCTATCACATGCACGATGTCGGGGTTGATTGTCTTGATGGCCGCAGCAATGAACCTACGGTTTTTCTTGAATTCCCATTCCTTCTTACCCGTCCATTTGCTCCATCTGTGATGGATGACGCTGTCATCCTGAGACCTGAAGCAAACAAACTTAACCCCATTGAGTGAGAATCTCTGGCATTTCCCCTGTATTCCCTGATGCGGGAAGATGACCGTCAAGTCGATGTCGTCATATTGTTCAAATTCACGGATGGCATTCGAATTCCACACCGCAGAATCCTTCCAAGGGAGAGGTTGGGTATGTTTGACCCAGGCCTTGAGTCTTTTGAGCAGGGATTTCCTGAACTGGATCTGCGCTCTGGTTTTCTCATCTGAGAAATGGCAGATCCACACGACTCTGATGCGTTTGCTCATAAGACCTTAATGATTTTGAGGTATTCCGTCCATTCCCCGACATCCCTCCATGCATTCTCACTGACGGGGAAGCAACCGATGCGCCCCCCCCTTTTTCGGATGACTTCCATCAAGTCGGTGATGTGGAAGAACTCCCCCTCCGGGATATCACAGATCAAGTCAGGATTGAGCACATAAACCCCTGTATTGATCATATAGGTTGTCTCCGGCTTCTCCCTCAAGGCCGTCATCAGTCCATTCTCACCCGTCTCCACCACTCCGTAAGGAATCTTGTGGCTCTTGACCGCAGTGACCACAGTCAGTTCGTTGCGGTTGGCGACATGATACTCATATACCGACCGGTAGTCCTGGTCGATAAGGATGTCGCAATTCGACACGAAGAAAGGCGTGTGAATGACCTCTTTGAGCAAAGCCACGCTGCCGATGGTGCCCAGCGGTTTCGGTTCCTGGAAGAACTCAATCTGATAATGGTGCTCCAGTTGGCCGAGGTAATACCTGATCATATCCGACTTGTAGTTGACCGACATGTAGAACCTCTTGCATCCGATGCCCTCAAACTGGTCGAGGATCTCCTCCAGGATGGTTTTTTCGCCGATAGGCACCAATGGTTTGGGTATGACATTGGTCAGGGGCTGCAGTCGGGTACCCTTTCCTCCCGCCATGATGACCACAGGAACATCGATGGGATTCTTCTGAGGAGTCTGCTCATTGATGAACACATCCTTCCAGAACCACACATCCACCAGTTGCCCCTCATGGTCGATGATCGGCATACATTCCGCCCTGAGTCTTCTCATCTTCTCCTTGATGGCTGTCTCGTCCTCATCGGTGTAGGCATAGATTTTGTTTTTGTCCAAGACAGCCGCCAAATGCTCTGTCAGGGCCACATTTCTGATGATGGCCCTTTGTATATCGCCGATGGTCAGCAGTCCGATGAAGTCATCACCATCATAGACGAACAAGATTTTCACCCCCAGTTCGTCCATTCTCTTCATCGCGTCAATCAGTGACCACCGAGGTGACACGATCCTCTCCTTGATTTTCTCTGTCATCATCTATACTGTATGATTAAGGTCATTCCTGGTCATAATCCACTCTCCTGCCCCACAATTTGGCAAACCTCTCGTTTTCCATCTCCTCTTTGATATCCCTCAGGCTCCTGATATAGTCATACTCAGGATGATAGCCCAACTGATCGATGGTTTTTTGGATATCAAGGAGGAAGAAGGGAGCACTTGGTTTTTCGGGAGCCATGACAATCTGCGACGGATGGTCATGCGGTGAGAACACCTCGACGATGCCTTTCAGCTGGTCGATCCGGGTTGTAGCCTTACCTGTTCCCACATTGTATGTGCCACATTCCCCCTCAGCAGTGAGCGTTTTCTCGACAATCTGCACGCAGTCCTTCACATAGATGAAATCACGCGCGGCCATGGGATCACCCCATAGTTCGATGTCCTCCCCCCGTTTTGCCTGTTCGATGATTCTCCACATTCCCTGCCAACGCTTCGTGCCGTTGACGAAATAGGTGGGGTCTGGATGGTAGCAGAAGATGTTGGGGAATCTGAGGATATAATAGCGGAATCCGTATCTGGCGGCATAATGCGCCACGATATCCGTTGCGGCATTCTTCGTGATGGCATAGATGGTATGGTCGTCATTGATCGGAAACTTGACAGGAGCATCGGCAGGAATGGGTTTCAGAGACCCAGTCAGGTATGTCACGTCCGACCAGCTTTTGGGGAAGACGAATCTTTCTGCCCCAGCAGTCACCGCATAGTCGAGCACGTTCATCGTCCCGTAGATATTCGACTCCACGTAGTCACGCGGCTCATAGCCCACCATTTTTGCAGGCAGCACAGCCGCCATGTGAATGACCGCGAAGACATTCTCCTGCGGGAGACGTTTGAAATCCTCCTGGTTCAAGATGTTGACCGACACGTAGTCAATGCCATAGTCATTGAAGAATCCGTTGTCGGACTTTCTCTTTCCCACAGCCGTCACGTCAAACCCCTTGTCTTTCAGATGCAGTGCGGTGTAGCATCCTACTTTTCCAGTTGCACCAAGAACAATGACCTTTCTCATTTCCTTATTTTTATCATATCGATGATGTCGCTTGTATATTTCTCAGCCCTCCGTTCCACCTCGTCGCTGCTTTTCCCTTTGATGACGATGTGTCCAAATCTGTCGAGACTGCTGTGGATGGCAGGCACGCTGTCACCCACCTGCAGGCCGAAGTCGAAGTCCACGACCCCTGGCCATCCCATGACATCGCTGAGATGCGGTGAGATCTGTTGCACCACCCCCGCAGGCAAGTCCAAGAACCTGACACAGGAAGCCATATCCTTCTCCATCGTAGGGATGCAGACCTCCTCGCCCTCCGCCATGCGGAGCACGAGGTCCTCCATATTGACACCCGTGGAGAGCGGCACCAAGTGCGAGGTGATCATGTCGCCTCCCAGCCTTGGACTCGTCTCAATCACGAATATACCACGGGCATTGATTTTCAGTTCGGTATGTGAAGCGCAGTTGTCGAAATGCATGACATCAGAGATGTCAGAGACGATTTTCCTGATGGCCGTCCTGGTGTCTTCAGACAGCCGGGCAGGTTGGCAATGAGCCATCTCCACATTGTAGGGAAATGGTGTAGTCGTTTTTTCCGTGAACTGCAGCACAGCGCTTTTTCCGTGCTGGTGGATGGCCTCGATGCTGTATTCCTGTCCTTCGATGAACTCCTCGACCAACAGCGACTCCATCTTGGAGAAAGCCAAGGCCTCGCGGAAAGCCCCTGCCAGTTCCTCCTTGTTGCGGCAGACCTTCACGCCCCTGCTTCCGGAATTGTCACGCGGTTTGACCACCAATGGCATTTCGAGGTCCTCCACCTCACCGACAGCCGTTACCAGTCTTCCACGAGCGCAGGGGATCCCCGCTTCCAGGAAGCGTTGTTTCATCTTGAACTTATCGGTAGACCATTCCGCCGTCTCCACCGAATAGAAGGGCAGTCCCATTGTCCGAGCTATGCGTGCCATCATCACCAGGGGTTTGTCGGTGGCAGCCGTCACGATGGAAGTCACGTTGTACAGATTTGCCACTTCGAGGGTTTTCTCGTAATCCTGTCCCCCCACTACCTCATAGACGTCAACCATGTCGCGGCAGGCCGCATCAGTCAACGGGTCAATGCCCACGGTGCGCAGCCCCATTTGCCTTGCCCTTTCGATGATTGACCGCTGTAGAGTCCCGACACCGAACACCATGACCGTCCTGCCTTCACGCTTCATCATCCGATGGTTTTTAGAGCTTCGCAAAGTGTGTCGCAGACGTAATCCACCTCTTGTTCGGTCAAAGCCGCATACATGGGCAGTGTGATTTCATTGTCCGTCACATACTCCGTCTGGGGCAACACCGCACCCAGTTCCTGATAGGTTGAGAACCGGTGCGCGGCCGGGTAGTGGACGCTTGTCTGTACCCCTTTGGCATGGATGAAATCCCTTATCCGGTCACGCCTGTCCCTGTTGGAATCCAAGAGGACAATGGGGAAGATATAATTGCTGACGAACTCCTCATTGTCAGCGAAGGGGATAGCGATACCTTTCACCCCTGCAAGCCTGTCAAGATAGTGTTTGCGCACCTGGATACGCGTCTCGAGATCGCCAGGCAGTTTCTTAAGCTGTTCGATGGCGATGGAGGCTCTGATGTCATCCATGCGGAAATTGTAGCCCAGGCAGGTAATGTCATAGGATGTGGCATGGCCCGAAGCACGCTGATAGGACATGGTGGTCATGCCATGCGACCGTATCAGTCTGGCTTTGCGCTCCATCTCATCGTCATTTGTGATGAACATCCCCCCTTCTCCCGTTGATATGTTCTTGTTGGAGAAGAAACTGAACGCAGCGCAGTCGCCGATGGTGCCGAGTTTTTTCCCTTTGTATTCAGAGAGCGGTCCATGGCAGGCATCTTCGACCACCTTGAGGCCGAATTCCCGTGCGATGGCCATGATCTCGTCCATTCGGGCAGGGAAACCAGCCATGTGGACGACAACGATGCCTTTTGTTTTGGGTGTGATTTTCCTACGGATGTCCTCCGGGTCGATGTTGATATGATCCGGTCCCACAATGTCGGCGAACACCGGAGTAGCCCCGACATAGCGGATACAATTGCAAGACGCTGCAAAAGTGAGCGAGGGACAGATTACCTCATCGCCTGGACCGAAGCCGCAGACCATGCAAGCCACGTGGAGCGCATCGGTGCAATTGGTCATGCTGACCGCGTGCTTGACACCCCAGAGGTCGCGGAACAAACCCTCCAACTCGGCGTTTTTAGGACCTGTGGAGATCCACCCCGACATAATGGTGTCATACGCGGCCTGGGCCTCGCGCTCATCGAAATTGAGATTGAATAGTGGAATCTTATATGCCATATATGTTACATCTTTTGATCCAGATACTTACCTTTTTCCTCGTGGATGAAGTTGGGCAGGAAACGCTCCATGGCCTCCACGACCTCCACCTTCGTAAAATCAGGTTGTTTGAAAATATCCTCGAGCGAATGAAGGAAAGAGGTGACCTCCTCCATGCTCCGGCGGTGAGACCTGCCTATCACGCCCAGGGCGTCAAACCGGTCCATGTCCGTCTGCTCTCCCTCGACATAAAACTCCTCGAAACTCTTCTCTCCTGTAGTGTCACTCTTCGAATAGACCACGGGGTAATGCTTGCCTTCGGGAACCATCTGAGCAGCAAATGCCCGGGCCACCTCATCGTTGTCAAACAATTCCGGTTCATATCCCAGTTGGCGTACGAAATCATCACAGATGCCCGAGAACGTCTTCATCTGGCTCTCGTCAAGTTTCGGGAAGAACACCTCACCGCTCCTGCCAAGCATGCAGGCCAGCATACAGATCTGTCCGCTCTCCTCTGGTGAGACGAAGAAGCGTCTCACGTCAGAAGGTGCGGCGAGAGGTTGTCTCTTCATCAATCGCTGCAACCATCCGTCGAGCAACGACCCGTTGCTGAACGCCACATTGGCAAACCTTGCCGTAGTCACGGGATACAGGTCGGAATAAGCCATGATGAGGTCCTCCATGATGCGCTTGCTCGCCCCCATGATATTGACGGGGTTGGCCGCCTTGTCTGTAGATACACAGAAGAAATGTCTCGGCGGAAATTCCCGCAGCAAGTCAAGCAACCATTTGGCCTTGAAGAGGTTGTTCTCAATCAGCGCCTCAACGGAATAGCGGTCTTTCTCGCTTCTGACATGCTTATGAGCCGAGAAGTTGGCCACGATGTCAAATCCCCCGTTTTCACGGAAGATACTCTCAAAGATGGGATGGTGGAAATCAAGCGTATAGGTGCGATAATCCTCAGGCACGAACATCTGATAGGAGGACCGCAGGTCACGTGTGAGTTCCACGAGACCGTTCTCGCTCAGATCGACCACCACCAGTTGCGCGGGTTGGAATGGCAATACAGCTTTGATAAATGAAGAGCCTATTGAACCGGCACCTCCTATCACCAGAACTCTACTGTCCTTGATTTCCTTTTCCAATAGTGCGTGATTCTGCATGATATCATGCAGGAACAAGCTTGTTTCGCGTTTTGTGATGAATTGAGAGATAAAGTCGTTAATGTTCAGCATCATGATGTCAAGGGATTGGAGCATTTCTTCTATAGACAGGGCAAAATTAGCAAAAAATCTGAAAAATGCGCTTTATTCCTTGGTTTAATTTATCTGGCGGTCGGAAAAACCAGAGAAAACCCAACTTGGCATCCCGACAAGTCATGGGACATCCGTCTTGGATCATGGATCCAACTGCAATAATCTTCTGAAATATCAGAGGCCCAATGAAACCGCTCAGGGGGGTGCGCCGTGAAAAGCACACCCCCTGAGCGGTTTTGGTGGGGTTCTGTCGGGATTTTAGTCGATGGGGTGGAAATTGTCGCGTTCCCCTGCGATGTAGGCTTTGCCGTCCTGTACGAGGTAGATGCCCAGGTCGGTGAAATAGCCTGTGGTCTGCATCTGTCTCAGGCAGTCGAAAGCCACCTCAGGAGACTCGTAAGCCTTGGCCTGTGTGAGTTCGTTGCAGAAAGCCATCTGCTTGTCCTCGCTGTTGAACACGGATACCCACTCGTTTTTCTCTCTGTCGCCGATGACGAAAATCTGTTTCATTGCTTTGTAGTATTATGTTATTGAATAATTTGTGCCTGCAAAGGTAATAGGTTTTTCGCTCGGTTGTCACTCTTCGCCGTGATTTTTCGACGTTAACGTTTTCATGAGATCCTGTGAGAACTCCGCCGCGCCTTTGGCATTGAGGTGCACGCCGTCCACAAACAGTTCATTGTTGTGAATGTATTTGGAGGAGGTCGTGAAGTCGAGGTATTCCACCCCCATCTCGCGGCAGATGTCCTTGATGGGCTGGTAGCGCAGGCTATCAACGGGAGCGTACCATTTCGGCGAAGCCACGAAAACCAGTCTTGACCCTTTGGCGAGGTTGACGAATTTTCTCACATAGGACAGTTTCAGCGAGTCTGCCACGAAAGGCGGCGGAGCCGTTTCCTCCCTCACTTTCATCGGGTCGAACGCCCCCTTCTGCAATACCGCGCCGTGGTTCTCGTCCGGTTTCCACCGGTCCGGCGCTGATTTGAACAGACAGAGCGGGTTGTGGATGAAATTGGAGTTGAAGCGGTACATATTGCTCAGCATCTTGAAGGGTTCGAGGGCATCGACATCCCGATAAACCTCCTCCAGTCCATCCGTCTCGGTATGTATCTTCATCTGCGCCAACGACCGGTGGTTGTCGCTTTCGAGCACGTCAAACTCCGGGTTGACATCATAGATGATCAGTTGAGGCCGATGATGCTGCAGTGCCATGAGCAGTCTGCCATAAGCCAGGATGATGCCATTGCCGCTTGCCCCGCAGTTATAGCAAGAGCGGCCCGACAACTCACTGATGACCTTGGTGTCATAGTGGTATTCCGCCCTGGAGGAACCGAACACCAGGATATCCTCATCCACCTGGTGCCCGATGTAATTTTCCTTCCCCATCTCGCCGTCGTCCATCCTCTCGAACCAATGCCGGAAGACGACACCCACGAGGATATCGACCACCATCATGGCTGCGGCAAGCATCAGGATTTTCAGGATAAAGCGTCTCATGGCTCAGAAATTAGCGTAAATAAACTGGTCGGCGCCAAACACCCCCGCCATCATGATCAGTGTCAGCAGTGCAATGTATGTTGTCCATCTCACCCATCCAAGGCGATGATGAAGAAGTTCCGCCTTTCCTGGGAAAAACTCATCCAACGTGTCCTTCACCACCAGAACCGCGATCGCTATGGCCGCATACTTCAGGTTGAGCGACACAAAGACTGTCATCGGCAGGCTGAAGTCAAAGATTCTCGTGATGACGCCCACAGCCTCCCCTATTGTAGGCATACGGAAGAAAATCCATGCGAAGTTGACCAACAGGAACGTAATGAGGATTTTGACCGCCCTACCCCATCTGCCATATTCGCACCGCTGTTGACCCAGCATTTTCTCGACGATTTGTGCGATGCCATGGAAGATACCCCAGATGATGAATGTCCAGTTGGCTCCGTGCCAGATTCCGCTCACCAGGAACGTGACGAAGATGTTCCAGTAATTCCTTGCCTTGCTGCACCGGCTCCCACCCAAAGGGATATAGACATAGTCTTTGAGCCAAGTGGAGAGCGAGATGTGCCATCGGTGCCAGAAATCCGTCACACTGACCGCGAAATACGGCCTGCGGAAGTTTTCCGTCAGTTCAAAGCCCAGCGTCTTGCCCACTCCGAGCGCCATGAGGGAATAGCCGGCGAAATCCGCATAAATCTGGATGGAGTACATCACGCTGGCCAGGAAGCACGTCACACCCGTATAGTTCTCATAGCTGTTGAGCACCGTGTCGGCATAGAGAGCCACCCTGTCGGCCACCACCACCTTCATCACCATACCCCATAGGATCATTTTCAGTCCCTCCACCGCTTTGGGATAGTCAAACCAAGGCCGCAGGTTTTTGATTTGCGGCAAGATGAGCGACGCCTTGTTGATAGGTCCTGAAAGGATGGACGGGAAGAAAGAGATGAACAAGGCATAATGGAGGAAATTCTGCTCTGGTTTCATACTCTTGAGATAGACATCCGCCAGATAGCCGATGGCCTGGAAGGTGAAGAACGAGATGCCCACGGGGATGGCCCAATGGTGCCCCATCAGAGGAATTTGAAGTCCGATGGTAGCCAATAGAGCGGCAATGGTCTCATTGAGGAAATGGAAATACTTGAAGAAAGCCAGCGGCGCGAGGGCTATCATGAGAGAGAGAACAAAAACGAGTTTCGGACGCCTTGTTCTCAGCAAGAGTCTTGCCCCGAGATAGGTGACGGTTGTCACCCCCATCAGAAAGAGGGCATGAGCCGGACTCCAGTGGATGTACAACGCATAGCTGACCAGCAACAGGTAGATGTTGCGCCACCTGTCATGCCGCTTGGGAATGGCATAGTAGAGCAGGAAAAGCAGCGGATAGATCAGCAGGAAATGAATCGAATTGTAGATCATCGATTATATGGTATGCGCGTCACACAATTGGCTTGCATGAGTCGGCAAGTTGCTAATATTTTTCAATAAAAAACCATTGGTTGCCTGTCGTTTTTGCGGGAAAACTGCCCGCCTCCGACTGCTTGCCTCTGCAGTCAATAACGTAGGTGTTGAGGACGGTTCCTCCAGGACTGACCCACAACTGCATCTGAACGTCACCCCATACGTTAGGGTCCACATCGTTGGAATAATCTATCCAAAGGCGATAGTAAGGATATTCGCGCTTGCAATCATCGCATCCATCGGTGGGAGGACCGGCATAATTGGTATGACTCTTAAGCACCAATTTCTTGTTTTCAAGAAAATAACTCCACTCCTCTTCTCCATTTGAGGGTGTGTAATATGTGATGGCCACATGGTCCAGACGTCCATATTTGCTTTTCTCGGAGATTTGTCTAACGATATCCATCATTTTGTTGGCTTCACCATTCGCCGGCGCATTTCTGGCCTCAGCCGAGCGGCCATCGGCCTTGATGACGGAATAGGAGACAACTTCCTCTCCGTTTTCTTCCTTGATATCTACAGCCACGTCTTCGCCCCATCCAGCGTACATTTTCTTATAGGACTGTCGTTTCTTCTCTATTTCAGTTATTTTCTCAGTAGCCTCGGCAATGGTTATCTCGTTGCGAAGAACTTTCTCCTTGATGCCTTCACGCCAGCCTTGCACCTGTTGGTTAAGGTTCTTTTGACGTTGAAGATGACGCACCTGCCATTTGTAAACATCGGATGCCCAGTCTGCCGTCCATTCGTTATAGCGTTCGAAAATAAGTCCGACTGTATAATCATTCATAACTTCCTCGACAGAAGATATTCCTGAAACGATGGAAGCTAAGTTGTCGGCATTGACTATAGTCGTTTTTCCTTCCTCGTAAGGGTTATGGGTCAAGGCTTCGTAACAAGCCTTGATGGGAGTATTCAATAAGTTTATGGTATGGTTTACCAGATCGTTAACCAACTGTGCTCCGCCCTGTGATAAGAATTTGTCCAAATTCTCCAAACGGTTCAACTCCCTGTTGTACATTTGGTATTCCTGTTTGAACTTCTTGAAATCCACATCTTCATCCAAATGATAGACGCAACGCGCCAATTGCTGGCCGTCGACCGTATATTTGGTGTCCATCGATTTGCCAGTGTCTTCGTATTCAAACTCCAACGTGGCAAGACTGTTTACGACCGACTGGGCCGTGCCATCCACGTTGAGCATGATGGTGGTCATGTCGTCGTCTGTAATTGTCATACTAACCAGGTTGCCATCACTGTCTGCGTGGTAGTTGACCAACTGGTGTCTTTCCTTATTATATGTTGCAACATCCAACTGAGCATGGGTCAGCATAGGAATAAACAAAGACGCTAAGATGAAAAAAACTGGCTTTCCCATATTTTTCTATGATTATGATGATGATTTTTCACTGTGATTCTGTCTATCTTCGAACTGCAAATATAATTGTTTTGATTTGATTTTGCAAATAAGTTCAACATTAATGACAGCGACTACAACCATTAGTTGGATGTAAGCCGCTGTCATTAATTCTGGGCTGCGTCCTGGAATCAGTACAGAGCACCGACATATCCTAAAAATGGGGGGAAGGCTGGCCTTCCCCCCATCCGTAGAAGAGGTTACTATATAAAGGATTATCCTTTATTCATCGTTAAATATGTTTCTAGTCTTCCCAAAGAGAGGTATTTGCAGGAATGTCCCAATCCTCGTCCTCGTCGAAACCACCTTCGTTGGAATCCATTGTGCTTGTAACTAATGACCCTCTAACTAATTCGATTTCTTCAAGTACGTCATTATTAATTGTCAAGCAAATATTATCTGTAACGGGCTTTATATATTTTTTCATAATGCTTTTGCAGTTAATAATCATTTGATAATTACTTTCTTACCATTCACAATATAGAGACCACGTGTGGTGGGAATTCCCTTGATTTTCTGTCCATTCAAATTGTAATAAACATCATTTTCAGAATTCTGGGAATTGATTAATCTTGCATCAATATCATTTGTATCTGAACCTTCACTATCAAATGCGAGGTTATACATTAATGCCGAATTTGAATCGCTTATAGGAAGGTATGCTTGATTGCCAGAACTTGAAATACCTTCTTTCCGAACTCTATAGAATCCTTCCTTTCCTATTTTTTGTTCATTCGTATTTTCATTATAAGCCTTATATGAAAGCGCATAATTGGTCTTTGAGGCTCCCTCAACAAAGGTGCCATTTGCAATGGCAGATTTTAGCTGATTATTGGGATATACTTCTGATACAAGTTTCTTCTTAGCATCAGTTGTTCCGTAGTCATGCATGTCAGGAACAAAAAGATGGAAACCGCCATTAAGTATTTCTACTTTGTTGCTTTCTATTTGTGTCTCATCTGGTTGCTCCACATCCACATAGCCAGAATTATTGTAGATAATGCAAGCGGCATTATTGTCTGTATAACCACCGTTTCCATTAGAGGGCACTGCATCCATGACCAACGAAGCTCTTTCTTCAGTTATATTGTCGATACGAGTCAGCACCACATTATCACCATAGGTCTGTTTGTCAACGATGAAGGTCTGGAGATTTGATCCTGTCATGTAACCTGTCAGTTCTGGATCAATCACACGGCCGCGGCTCTCAGAAGCCCAACCCTTGACATTCACTTTCTTCGGGTCATCTGAAACAGCAATTTTCTTAATAGTTACACCTGAGAAGAACAATGTTACGTCTTTTGTTCCATTATTATCACCTGGTATAACATAAATAACGTCTCCTGAATCATCATCTGCAGCGGACACCTCATACATCTTAGGGACATTCCCTTCTGTGCCAAAAACATTGTAAGATTGTTTGTATGCTGGATATCCATAATAATATCCTGCATTATAGAAAGGAACCATCACCTTTTCGGGGGCATTGGGATAACTAGAATTACCGTATAAAGGATTATCCTTCTCTTCTTGTTCGATTTTATGAGCACGAACATAAATGGCATTATTACTTGATACTTGGGGGATAATAATACTCCATCCCCACCAGTCTCTTTCTTCTTGAGCTATATTTAAGCCGTTTTCAGTCATTTCTAAAGAGCCATTATATGCTGCATCAAGATTTGTTGGATAGAATCCCAAACCAGCAGTTTCAGGAATAATCGTTTTTCCATACCAAAGTTGGCTTCCCATACAAAACAAAATATTGTGTCCTGCATCCACAGCAATACGATTATCTATACCATTTGTTGTATTGTTCCAATGATTCCTTATGAAGGTCGTTTCTCCTTGATTATCTTCTCCGGATGCATAAATATCCTCTTGTTGCATAGCGGAAGAAGAATTAGGCTGAACGTCAGTGAAATCCCATGTATAAGGGTATCTCTTGTACTGAAGGTAACCTACAGACTGTGTACGCCATGCAAAGTCTGTACAATATTGAATTTTCTTTTCTGTATTATCTTCATTATAAGTTGCTTCATAAGTATGACAATTCAGACGCATTCTAAATGTTCCGAATTCTCCAACTTTAGATATATATTTAGTCTCAAAATCATTGACAGACTTAAAACGCCTGTTGTCGAAAGTTACGGTTCCTGTTGTGGAGATATTATCATAATCAACCGATGCGCGCTCTCCCAATCCATAATAATGTAGTTTATATGTACCAACAGCTCCGTCTTCGCCCAAATTGGTGTTGTCATATTGTCCATTATTGAGCAATTGATATGTATCACCTTCTATTGTGTTCTCAGAAATTACTTCTGGAGAGTCATACACTTCCACGTATAAAAGCAGTAACCAATCATCAGATGTTGTAGTAATCTTGAAATCTACTGATGTGGATTGAACACCAAAATGATATTCACCTCTGTAATTTTTATCTTTTCCATTATCGTAATCACCTCTCCACATACTTCCACCTATAATGTAATCGTAAGAGATAGGAGTATCTAGTGCGTCTGTGCCATTGGATATGGTCAGATGACGTTTGTCACCAGCTCGGGCCATCTTTATTCGAATGCGAGGATTATTACATTGCTGTAATATATCTGAAGGAATTACAATTGAACTTCCTCGTCCAAATGCCAAGTAACGATTATATTTATTAGAGTCATCACCATCAGCTGGATTATTAAGTCCAAATTTTCCTTGTTCAGCAGTAAATTTCAACCCATTGGGAATATCATTATTACTTACAAAATATGTGGCATCTGTATTTTCTGTAACCCCCCAAGGATATGGTATATATTCCCTTGTTTCTGATGAACCTTCTCTACTAATTAGTTTTTGACTGCCGCTATTCCAATGCCCTGGATGAGTGTATTCAAAGTGTTTTGTATTGAAATCCCATACTCTGCGGAACATATTAAAATAAAGAATAAATTTACATTCGAATATTTGGCCTTCATGTTCTACATTGTTTCGAGCTGTTATCTCTATAGAACCTTTATTTCCAGTAAATTCTATACGGAATTTCGTATTATCACCATTTACATTTTTGCCATTACTGCTTCTGTAGCCAATAAAAGTTACATCTATGTCACCTGATAAAGGAACCCACGAATAATCAAACTCTCCATAACCAAAATCTGGAAGCCAAAACGCTTGATAACCACTGTCCCACCAAATTCGTTGTTCATGAACTTGTGTTACACTTGTATTTCCAGACATATTAACTTCTGGAAATTCGAAGGTAACTCCTCTTTCACCCCAAACACTTCCTACAAGTGCTAAGCACAATAAAGATAATAGTAATCTCTTCTTCATTTGTTTTTTGTTTAATTTTTGTTATTGATTAGTTAAAGAATAAATTTCGGCACAAAATTAATACATTTTGGAAATAAGTGTAAAATTCACAAGTATTTATTATTTTTTTTTATGATTCAAAAAAATGGAAAATGGGAAAAATGAGACATACAGAAAAGGTAATGAGACGTGGAGAAAAGTAGGATCTTTCGGCTCCAAATAAAGAGTGTAGAGTGATAAGTGAAGAGTTTGTCCCATCACCTGGCCTTTCTGAGGGGCGAGGGATAATTGGAGACGCCACGATGTGCGTCTCTTCTTTTTATACTTATGAGAAATGGCCATGATTTGTTTTTTTGGAAAAAAATGTGTAAATTCGCAGCGGAAATTAAAAAATTAGGATGAAACCACTCAGATGCATCATCGTGGATGACGAGCCGCTGGCCGTGAAGTTGCTGGAGACTTTTGTCAATAAGACACCGGGACTGGAACTGACAGCCTCGTTCACCGACTCGGTGGAGGCCGTGCAGGTGATCAAGACGGCGAAGGTTGACCTGTTGTTTCTGGACATCCAGATGCCAGACCTCAACGGGATGGAGTTGGCGCATATCGTGCCCCCGGAGACACGCATCATCTTCACCACGGCATTCAAGGAGTATGCCTTTGAGAGTTATGAGGTGGAGGCGCTGGATTTCCTCCTGAAGCCCATCCGCTACAACAAGTTCCTTTCTGCCATTGAGAAAGCCCGGAGGAGGTTGGAACCCGTGGTCACTGAAACGACGCCGGTGCAACAGCCGCAGCAGGAGAACGCCACCACCATTTTTATCAAGGTGGATAGCGAGTTGCGGCAGATACCCCTGCAGCAGATCATCTACGTGAGCGGGATGAAGGACTACGTGATGTTCTACATGGAGGGTGAGAGCCGCGCACTCATCACCCACCTGACGATGAAGGCCGTGGAGGAGATGTTGCCCAAGAAAATCTTCCTGAGGGTGAACAGGAGCTATATCGTGGCGCTTGACAAAATCCGTAAGGTGGACCGCAACAACTGTATCTATATCGGAAAGGAGATCATCCACGTGACGGATGCGTATATTGAAGAGTTTCGGGCGTATCTGAATTCGAGAATGTGAGAGCGGCCGGAGGCCGATTGAATTTCGGGCAAAGCCCGATTGAAAATTGATTTCGGCCGGAGGCCGATTGAAGATTCAAAATTGAAGATTGATTTCGGCCGAGGCCGATTGAAGATTCAAAATTGAAAATTGAAAAAACTCTGATATCAAATTCTTTCTCCAACAGGCTTGAAATCGGATTTTTTTATCTATATTTGCCACTTGAATGGAAATAAAGGTATTACATTTTGTGCCACAGTGGCCTAAACAGGAGAATGCCGCCGTGCTGTTCGACCTCTTTCTGCATAAAATCGGGGAAGAGGCGGAGGTGCATGTCGCCACAATGTCGCCTGTCAAAGAGAGTTCGGGAGAGAATTACCGGAAATACTGCATCGGTTCGGGAAAAGCCGACTATGGTAAGCATGGCATCGTCAACCTGCTCGCGCTTCAGAAACGGTTTTTGACCCTGCTCTATCAGCTGATGCCGCAGGTGGTTCACATCCATGGCAGTTATCACTTCATCAACTCACGTATCGCACTGTGGTCGCGGAAAAGAGGATTCCCCGTGGTCTTCTCCCCCTACGGCGGGATGAACCCCGAGTTCATCGACCAGGAATACGGGATGAGGACCTGGAAACTCCTGAGCTACCAGAAGAAGATGGTGAGAAACGCCTCCTGCACCCTCATCTCCGACCCTCATGAGGGCGACTACATCAAGGAAGAGAAACTCTCGGAGCGTATCGCCTTCATCGAAGACCCGACGAAGGAGGAGCACACCCAACTGGATGACTATGCCGACTGCACGCTGCAAGTCTATCAGAAAGTGCTCGACACCGATATGGGGAAGCGCATCGACCGTCAGAGTCAGGAGGCCGTGAGCGCCCTGCTCCACCTCAGTCTGGCCGGCGACGTGGAACGGCAACCGCTCTGTTCGGAGGATATCCTCAACCTGCGCAGCATCACTCCCAAGAAATGGCGTGACATCTTCCTCTACGCCGCCGAACAAGGCGTGACGGGATATATCAATGACGGCATCGCACGTGCCCAACTGGCCGTGCCCGAGACCGACGCCGGCACCGCCGACCACTTCCCCCTGCGCTACCCCAAAGACACCCGGCCGCTGACGGGTGACAAGCTGCTGACACCCAACCTCATCAGCAGGAAAGCCATAGAGCGGAAACTGCGCCATACGAGAGGTGCGGAGCGGACGCTGTGTACCATGCTCCACAACCTGCGGTATCACGTCGGACAGTCGAGTCTCTCTCTCCGCCACCTGTGCGACCTCTACGAGGTGCTGCGGCATACCCCGATGGACGAGGATGCCCTCGACATCCACCTGCGGGAGCAGCGCATCCACACCTTCACGCGCCGCATCTGCCAGGTGCTGCACGAGGCCGCCTACCTCGACGAGGGCTTCATGCCCGTGGCCGCACTCGACGACAAAGGCACCGAGAAAATCAGAGCCAGCCTCACCAAATACTAAAACTAATATGACGAAAACACAAGCTGTAGAAGACGACATGCGCTACCTGCAGTTGCTGTCGCACTCCTTCCCCACCATCGCGGAAGCCAGTACCGAGATCATCAACCTGCAAGCCATCCTCAATCTGCCCAAAGGCACCGAGCACTTCCTGGCCGACATCCACGGAGAGTTCGAGGCCTTCAGCCACGTACTGAAAAACGCTTCCGGCAACATCAAGCGGAAGGTGAACGAGATCTTCGGCAACCAAATCAGGGAGTCGGAGAAAAAAGAACTCTGCACGCTGATCTATTACCCCCGCGAGAAACTTGAGCTCGTGAAGGAGAAGGAAGAAGACATCGACGACTGGTATCATATCACCATCCACCACCTGGTGGAGGTGTGCCGCGAGGTGTCGAGCAAATACACCCGGTCGAAGGTGCGCAAGAGCCTGCCGCCGGAGTTCAGCTACATCATCCAGGAACTGCTGCACGAGCACACCGAGGATGTGGATAAGACCGCCTACGTGAGCGCCATCATCGACACCATCATCTCCACGGGGAGCGCCGACGACTTCATCATCGCCATCAGCAACGTGATACACCGCCTGGCCATCGACCAGTTGCATATCCTCGGCGACATCTACGACCGTGGTCCGGGAGCGCACCTCATCCTCGACACGATGGAGACCTACCACAGCTGGGACATCCAGTGGGGCAACCACGACATCCTATGGATGGGAGCCTGTGCCGGCAACGAGGCCTGCATCTGCAATGTCATCCGGCTATCGCTGCGCTACGCCAACCTGACCACCCTGGAGGAAGGCTACGGCATCAACCTCATCCCGCTGGCTACCTTCGCCCTCGACACCTACGGCGACGATCCCTGCCAGGAGTTCCAGCCGCGCATGTCGGGCAACGAGATGCTGATGGACGACCGCACACAGAGCCTCACGGCGAAGATGCACAAGGCCATCTCCATCATCCAGTTCAAGCTCGAGGCGCAAATGGCGGAGCGGCATCCCGAATGGATGATGCAAGACCGCCGGGTGCTCGACATGGTGGATTACGAGCGCGGCGTCATCACCCTCGAAGGCAAGGAGTATATGCTCACAAGCAACTCCTTCCCCACCATCAATCCCGAGTCACCAAATGAGTTGACCGAGGGCGAGCGCACGCTGATGGACCGCCTCCGCCACTCTTTCACCGTGAGCGAGAAGCTCCACCGCCACATCCGGCTCATCCTGCGGCATGGCTGCATGTATGCCATCTACAACCATAACCTGCTCTTCCACGCCTCCGTACCCCTCAACGAGGACGGTTCGCTGAAGGAAGTGCAACTCTATGGGGGCAAGAAATACAAGGGGATGGAACTGATGCACACCATCGGGATGATTATCCGCGCGGCCTTCCAGAACGACACCGAACCCGAAGAAAAACGATATGCCATCGACTATTTCCTCTACCTGTGGTGCGGCAAAGACTCCCCGCTGTTTGACAAGGCTAAAATGGCCACTTTCGAGCGTTATTTCCTCAAGGAGAAGGAGACCCACCGCGAAGAGAAAGGCTGGTACTTCAAGTTGCGTGACAATGCCGACGTGTGCGACCGCATCATGGATGCCTTCGGTGTGACTGGTCCCAACCGGCACATCATCAACGGTCACGTGCCCGTGCACGTGAAGACCGGCGAGAACCCCATCAAGGCCGACGGCAAACTGATGGTGATCGACGGAGGATTCTCGCAGGCTTACCATAAGGAGACCGGCATCGCCGGCTATACGCTGGTGTATCACAGCCGCGGTTTCCAACTGGTGCAGCATGAGCCGTTCACCTCAGCGCGCGACGCCATCCTCCGCGGCACCGACATCCTGGGCACGACGCAGATTGTGGAGATGTCGGCCCACCGCATGCGCGTGGCCGACACGGACAAAGGTCTGGACATCAGCCGACAGATCAGCGACCTGGAGAAACTGCTTTATGCCTATCGGCATGGCATCATCAAAGAAAGAGATCGGAAGAGGTAGAGAGGGATGCCCCCTCACCTGACCTCTCCCTCAGGGAGAGGGATATTTTCGGAGGGAGAGGGATGCCCCCTCACCTAACCTCTCCCTCAGGGAGAGGGATTGTTTCGCACTGAAGGGCGATAATTGTTGTTGAACGCAAAAGCCCAGGGCGTTGCCCTGGGCTAATTGTTTGTTGGCCTTTTAGGCCGCATAATAACTGCAAATTGCAAATAACGAGGGCGGTGCAAAACCTTTGTTTTGACACATCCCTCGTTTGTTTGTGTTAGTCGAGCTTGAGGTCTTTCTTGATTTCTTCAATCTTCTCCTGGGCATCGGCCATGCAACGCTCGTAGCAGCCGGCGCACTTGAAGGAAGGATCCTTAACCTCAATGTAGAACTTGATCTTCGGCTCGGTGCCTGACGGACGTACGGACACCTTGGTGTCGTCATCACAGAACCACTGCAAGACGTTCGATGTGTCGGGCATGTCGAGCTTGCAGACGTTGCCCTCGGCATCCTTGGCCTCCAGTTTCTGGAAGTCCTTCCACAGCACGATCTTGGAACCGCCGAGAGTGGTGGGCGGAGTGTTGCGGAAGTTGGTCATCATCTGCTTGATCTCGTCGGCACCGGTCTTTCCTGGACGCACGACGTTGACCGTGAACTCACGTGAGAAGCCATACTCCTTATAGATGTTCATGAGCAGATCATAGAGCGTCATGCCATTGTCCTTGGCCCATGCGGCAATCTCGCAGATAAGGCAGATAGAAGCTGGGGAGTCCTTATCGCGCACCTTGTCGAACGGCAGGAAGCCGAAGCTCTCCTCACCACCGCCGATGTACTTGTTGACACCCTCGGAGACACGGATCTCGTTGGCAATCCACTTGAAGCCAGTGTAGCAGTCGCGGAGTTCCACACCATTCTTGTCGGCAATCTTCTTGATGAGTTCGGTAGTGACGATAGTCTTCACGAGGAACTCGTTGCCCTTCAACTGACCCAGTTTCTTCTTGTTGGCGATGATATACCAGCAGAACATCATGCAGGTCTGGTTGCCGTTGAGGATTTCCCACTCACCCTTGGCATTGCGGCAGACGATGGCCAGACGGTCGGCGTCGGGGTCGGAGGCGATGACAAGGTCGGCATTCAGGCGAGTGCCCAGTTTCATGCCCAGCGTCATGGCCTCGGGGTTCTCCGGGTTGGGAGACACCACTGTGGGGAAGTTGCCGTCGATGACCATCTGCTCCGGCACCACATGGATGTTTTGGAAGCCCCATGAGCGCAGAGCCTCAGGGATGATGACGCGGCCCGTACCGTGCATCGGCGAATAGACGATGTTGAGGTCTTTCTGACGCAGGATCACATCCTGGTCAACCATGGCCTCCTTGACAGCCTGGAGATAATCCCAGTCCATCTCACCGCCGATGATCTCGATGAGCAGTTTGTTGCCCTCAAACTTCACGTCGTCGATGGTCACCTTGTTGACCTCGTCGATGATGCCCTTGTCATGGGGAGCCAACACCTGTGCGCCGTCATCCCAATAAGCCTTGTAGCCGTTGTACTCACGGGGATTGTGAGAGGCTGTGACATTGACACCAGCCTGGCAGCCCAGCTGACGGATGGCGAAAGAGATTTCCGGAGTGGGTCTGAGGCTCTCGAAGAGATAGACCTTGATGCCATTGGCCGAGAAAATGTCGGCGACGGTCTCGGCGAACATACGGCCGTTGTTGCGGCAGTCATGTCCTACAACCACGCTGAGGTCATTGCGGCCCGGGAAAGCCTTGAGTATGTAATTGGCGAAGCCCTGAGTGGCCATACCAACGATATACTTGTTCATGCGGTTGGTGCCGGCACCCATGATGCCGCGCAGTCCGCCGGTACCAAACTCAAGGTCGCGGTAGAAGGCATCGATGAGTTCGGTCTTGTCCTCATTGTCGAGCATGGCCTGTACGGCCTTCCGTGTTTCTTCATCGAATGACGGAGAAAGCCATACTTTGGCTCTTTCCTCACATTGTTTAATCAGTTCAGCGTTATTTTCCATAATATATTAAATAAATGAATAAAGTGTTATCAGGTGAAAGATTGATTGGGCAAATTTACAAAAAAAAACCGAAATGACACAGATTATCCGGCAAAATGTTTGTCATTATTTTGTTTTTTTTCCTCATTATTGTAATTTTGCATGAGTCAAGTGTCAACCACTCCCCCCGCACCCCATGAATACGAAACGGAAGTACGAGTTGCATCAAAAAACGGAGAAAAAATCATGAAGACCACCCTGCTTGTGGTCGGCAAGACCACCGACAAGCATATCGCCGCCTGCATCGACGACTACCGCGAGCGGATCGGTCACTATATGCCTTTCTCGCTGGTGACCATTCCTGAATTGAAAAACACGAAAAGCCTCACGGCCCAGCAACAGAAAGACCGTGAGGGAGAACTGATTCTGAAGCAGTTGCAAGACAGCGACCACGTGGTGCTGCTCGACGAGCACGGCGTGGAAAGGCGCAGCATCGAATTTGCGGGATGGATAGAGAAAAAGCAACAGGCGTTGCGGCACCTCGTCTTTATCATCGGCGGGCCCTATGGTTTCTCCGAAGCTGTCTATCGCCGTGCCAACGAGAAAATCTCACTCTCGAAGATGACCTTCTCGCACCAGATGGTCAGGCTGATTTTCACTGAACAGTTTTACAGGGCCTGCACCATCATCAAGGGAGAGCCTTATCACCATGAATAAGCTTCTCCCAACCGATCATATCCACTAATTCCTGGTAGATGCGCTGCACGGGTAGTCCCATGACATTGAAATAGCTGCCCATGAGTCCTGTGACGCCCACATAGCCAATCCATTCCTGTATGCCATACGCGCCTGCCTTGTCGAAAGGCAGGTAGTTACGGATGTAGTAGTCGATCTCATCATCGGTGAGATGCTTGAAAGAGACCTCTGAGGTGACGGAGAACGTGCGCTGCTGTTCGCAGGTGGTCAGACAGACACCCGTGATGACCTTGTGCGTCTGTCCGCTGAGCGCATGGAGCATTTCAGAAGCCTCCTTGGGAGAGGCGGGTTTGCCGAGAACTCTGTCACCGAGCACGACGATGGTGTCGGCCGTGATGACCAGTTCGTCAGGTGACAGGATATTCTTATAGGCGGCGGCTTTGTTTTTTGAGATATAGGCTGCCACGTCATCGACAGGGAGGTCGGCGGGATAGGACTCGTCGATGCCTTTCAAGACTTTCACCTGAAAGTCGATGTTGAGCCCCGCGAGAAGTTCGCGGCGGCGGGGGGAATTGCTGGCTAAGATGATTTTCATCGGTTGGAGGTTTTTTTCTAAGGGCTTTAAGGGCTTTAAGGTCTTTAAGGTCCTTAAGGTCCTTAGGGTCTTTAAGGAATTTGAGGGGTTGAGGGGTTACCAGCCGAAGGCTTCGGCGCCGCTGAGCCATTTGCCGTGAGCGCGGAGGACCTGCTCGATGACGTCTCGGGCACAGCCGTCACCGCCCTTGCGGTCGCTGATGTAGCGGCAGACACGCTTGATGTCGGGCGACGCATCAGAGGGGCAACAGGGACATCCGCAGCAGCACATGACCTCATAATCGGGGATGTCGTCGCCCATGTAGATCACCTCCTCGTCGGACAGGTCGTATTTTTTGAGGAACTCCTTATAGACCTTGACTTTGACGGCACTTCCCAGATAGATGTCGCTGACGCCAAGATACTCATAGCGGAGGCGGATGTTGGGCGTGCGCCCCCCTGTGATGATCGCAATGCGAAGGCCCATCTTCATCGCCAGTTGGATGGCATAGCCATCCTGGATATTGATGGTGCGCAACGGCTCCCCCATGGCGTCCATGGAGATGGTCTGTCTGCTCAGTACACCATCCACGTCGAAGATGATGGCCTTGATGCTTTTCAAATCATAATTGATCATAGTGAGTTTTCCAAATTGTCGTCATTCGTATTTTTCAGGATGGACGTTCTCCCACAGGAGATTCTCATCATTATGCGGTCTGAGCGGAGCATGCGGCCTTCCGAAGGCCACGATGCAGAGCACATCGATTTCCTCTGGGATGTTGAGTATTCCCCTGACTACCTCAGCCGCTGTCGTGCCGTCGCTCAAGCGCCGTCCGCGGATCTGCACCCAACAGGAGGCCAGTCCCACATCCTCCGCCTGCAACTGCATGGCGAAAGCCGCGATGCTGCCATCCTCCACCCAACAGTCGTTCTGCGTCGGATTGCCCGCGACCACCACAGCCAGGGCAGCATCCTTGATGAAAGCCGCCCCCTGTTCCTTGGCATCCGCCAGTTTGGCCAGGTCGGAAGGGTCATCGACGACGATGAACTGCCATGCGCGCTGGTTGCGCGACGTGGGTGACATCAGGGCGGCCCTGAGGATGAGCTGCACCTGTGAGGCAGACAAGTCACCCTCAGCGAAAACGCGGTGACTTCTGCGAGTTGCTATCAGTTTTTCGAAATCCATCATGCAAAAATACTGATTTTTCTGCTATTGAGGAAATAATCAAGCGAAAAAAACGTTATGGTAATAATGAGACGGGAAACAGCATCATGCCTCATCTTCCTCCTGGGCTTTCTATATGCCCTGACCGTGGAGGCCCAGACCTTCACCCTGCACGGAAAGGTGAGCGATGAAAACAACAACCCTTTGGAACTGGCCACCGTTGCCGTACCGAAGCAAGGCCACGTCACCTTCACGAACCTCAAAGGAGAGTACAACATCCAGTTGTCCTCCGCTGACAGTGTGGAGGTGCGTTTCTCCATGGTCGGTTATCAGACCAAGACCCGTGTGCTCCGCAAGCCCAAGGGCGTCCAGACCCTCATCATCCAACTCACCAGCGACAATGAACTCGACGAACTGCTCGTCATCAGGAAGCGCCGCCAAACCGGACAGAGCGAGGAACTCGACACCAAGGACATGAAGAACACGCCCTCGGTCACCGGCAATGCCGTGGAGGAACTCATCCAGAGCCAGGCGGGCGTATCCACCCACAACGAATTGTCGTCGCAGTACAACGTGCGCGGCGGCAGTTTCGATGAAAACAGCGTATATATAAATAATGTGGAAGTTTTCCGACCGTTTCTCGTTCGCAGCGGTCAGCAGGAAGGTCTCTCGGTGATCAATCCCGACATGGTGGAGTCGATCAGTTTCTCCACCGGCGGTTTCGAAGCCAAGTACGGCGACAAGATGGCCTCCGCCCTCGACATCACCTATAAGCGCCCCAAAGCCCTGGAAGGCAGCGTTTCCGCCAGTCTGCTTGGAGGCAGCGCCTATTTAGGAGTGAGCAACAAGAAAGTGTCGTGGAGCAATGGCCTGAGATACAAGACCAACCGTTACCTCTTAGGGTCGCTGGAGACCAAGGGAGAGTACAACCCCAATTTCCTTGACTACCAGACCTATCTGAGTTACCATCCCAACAAGCGATGGACCATTGACATCATCGGCAACATCTCCGAGAACCATTACAATTTCGTGCCCCACGACCGTGAGACCAACTTCGGTACGATGGAGAACGTGAAGAGTTTCAAGGTGTATTTCGACGGCAAGGAGAAAGACATCTTCCGCACCTGGTTTGGCATGGCGAACATCAGCCGCCACATCACCGACAAGACCACCCTCTCGCTGATCACCTCCGCCTTCTACACCAAGGAGCAGGAGAAATATGACATCCAGGGCCAGTACTGGCTCACGCAGACCGAGACCAGCGAGAACCTCGGCGTGGGCACCTACATGGAGCACGCCCGCAACTACCTGGAAGCCAATGTGGAGACCTTCAAACTCGTGCTCCGCCACAAAGCCGGCCGACATGACTACCAAGCCGGACTGACCTACAAGACGGAGCACATCACCGAGAACAGCCGCGAGTATGAGATGCGCGACTCCGCCGGATATACCATGCCCCACACCGGGAAGGACCTCTACATGATCTACTCGCTGAACGCCCGCAACACCCTCGACGCCAACCGTCTGGAGACCTACGTGCAAGACACCTGGCGGTGGAACAACGCCGAAGAGACAGCTTTCTACACCCTCAACTACGGCGTGCGGTTCTCGCACTGGAACTTCAACCACGAGAGCATTGTCAGTCCGCGCGTCTCGCTGGCCATCGTGCCCGCCTTCAACAACGACGTCACCTTCCGTCTCGCCACCGGACTCTACTACCAAGCCCCCTTCTTCAAGGAGCTCAGAGACACCACCACCATCAACGGCATCACCTATGCCACGCTGAACAAGAAGATCAAGAGCCAGCGCTCCATCCACTTCATCGGTGCCGTCGATTACCGGTTTAAGATGAGAGAGCGCAACTACCGATTCAGTGCCGAAGCCTACTACAAATACCTGTCGAACCTCGTGCCCTACAGCGTGAGCAACGTGAAGGTGGTGTATTACGGCCAGAACGAAGCCAACGGCCATGCCGCAGGCCTCGACCTGAAGCTCTACGGCGAGTTCGTGCCCGGCACCGACTCCTGGATCAGCATCTCGGTGATGAACACGAAGATGAAACTGCATGGCAAGTCCATCCCTCTGCCCACCGACCAGCGGTATGCCCTCAACCTGTTTTTCACTGATTATTTCCCCAACACCGAGCGCTGGAAGATGTCGCTCAAACTCGCCTATGCCGACGGACTGCCTTTCAGTGCGCCCCACCGCGGCATCGAGAACTTCAACTTCCGCGCCCCCGCCTATAAGCGCGCCGATATCGGCATGAGTTTCAGGGCCTTGGACAACGAGAAGAAGACCCACAAGCGCAATCCTTTGCGCAACATCTGGCTCGGTGTGGATTGCCTCAATCTCTTCGGCATCAACAACGTCAACTCCTACTATTGGATCACCGATGTCACCAACCAGCAGTATGCCGTGCCCAACTACCTGACAGGGCGGCAAATCAACGGCAGAGTGCTCGTGGAATTCTGAGAAGGGCATTGAAAATCGAAATAAATCATAAATTTCGGAATTATATACAAAGTATATAGATTTATTTTATTACTTTTGCACAAAAATAAGAATCGTTCACTTCAGACACGAATCGTTCACTTTAAACTTTAGTTATATGAAAATCTCACACATCGAACATTTAGGAATCGCAGTACAGAGTATCGAGGAGTCACTCCCCTATTTCGAGGAAGTTCTTGGACTGAAATGCTATGCCGTGGAGGAAGTCGCTGACCAGAAGGTGAAGACCGCCTTCCTGAAGTGCGGCGAAGTGAAACTTGAGCTCCTGGAGCCCACTTCACCCGAGAGCACCATCCAGAAATGGCTCGACAAAGGCAACAAAGGCGTGCACCATGTTGCATTCTGCATCGAGGACGGCGTGGCCAATGCCCTCGCAGAAGTAGATGCCAAGGGTATCCGCCTGATCGACAAGGCACCCCGCAAAGGCGCCGAGAATCTGAACATCGCCTTCCTGCACCCGAAATCCACTTGCGGCATCCTCACGGAGCTCTGCGAGCACTAATCCACTTGTCAATCAGAGACTTAACATCTGCCGCCAGCCGGCAGACAAACCATAACAAAAAAAATGAGCAAACAATTAGAGAAGATCAAAGCCCTTGTCGCCAAGCGCGAACAGGCCCGTCTTGGTGGCGGAGAGAAAGCGATTGAGAAACAGCACGCCCGTGGCAAGTACACTGCCCGCGAGCGCATTGACATGCTCCTCGACAAAGGCAGTTTCGAGGAGTTCGACATGTTCAAGCTCCACCGCTGCACCAATTTCGGCATGGAGAAGAAGCAATTCCTTGGCGACGGTGTCGTAGCCGGTTCCGGTACGATAGACGGCCGTCTGGTATATATTTTCGCCCAGGACTTCACGGTGAACGGAGGTTCCCTCTCCGAGACGATGGCCGAGAAGATCTGCAAAGTGATGGATATGGGTATGAAGATGGGAGCTCCCGTGATCGGTATCAACGACTCCGGTGGTGCCCGCATCCAGGAAGGTATCAACGCCCTCGCCGGCTATGCCGAGATTTTCGAGCGCAACATCCTTGCTTCTGGAGTCATCCCGCAGATTTCCGGTATCTTCGGTCCTTGTGCCGGTGGTGCCGTATATTCCCCTGCCCTCACCGACTTCACCCTGATGATGGAGAACACCTCATACATGTTCCTCACCGGCCCGAAGGTGGTGAAGACCGTCACTGGCGAGGACGTCGATCAGGAGCACCTCGGCGGAGCCTCTGTGCACTCCACCAAGAGTGGTGTGACCCATTTCACCGCCGCTACCGAAGAGGAAGCCCTTGAGATGATCAAGACCCTGCTGAGCTATATCCCCTCCAACAACATGGAGGAGACCCCGCGCAAGGAATGCGACGACCCCATCGACCGCATGGAAGACAGTCTGAACGAGATTCTGCCCGACGATCCCAACATGGCCTACGACATGTACAAAGTGATCGCCGCCATCACCGACAACGGAGAGTTCTTTGAGGTACAGCCCAAGTTTGCCAAGAACATCATCGTCGGTTTTGCCCGTTTCAACGGTCAGAGCGTCGGTATCGTGGCCAACCAGCCCTCCTGCTACGCCGGTGTGCTTGATGTGAACGCCAGCCGCAAGGGAGCCCGTTTCGTGCGTTTCTGCGACGCCTTCAACATCCCCATCGTCAGCCTTGTTGACGTGCCCGGATTCCTTCCCGGCACAGGTCAGGAATACAATGCCGTCATTCTGCACGGCGCCCAGTTGCTCTACGCCTACGGCGAGGCCACAGTGCCCAAGGTGACCATCACCCTGCGCAAGAGTTATGGCGGCAGCCACATCGTGATGGGTTGCAAGCAGCTGCGCACTGACCTCAACTACGCCTGGCCCAACGCTGAGATCGCCGTCATGGGTGCCTCTGGTGCCGTGGCTGTGCTCTGCGCCAAGGAAGCCAAGGCCAAGAAAGACGCCGGAGAAGACGTCAAGGCCTTCCTCGCCGAGAAGGAGGATGAATACTCCGAGTTGTTCGCCAATCCCTATCAGGCAGCCAAGTATGGCTACATTGACGATGTGATTGAGCCCCGCAACACCCGTTTCCGCATCTGCCGGGCCCTCGCTCAGTTGGCCACCAAGCGTGAGAACCTGCCTGCCAAGAAGCACGGCAACATTCCGATGTAAAGAATCAGAAACCCAAATTCACGCAAGATGGCAAAAGCAAGCAATGAGGTGTATGCGGCCATTGCAATGGCCCTGCACGAGTACAAGGGCAACAATGTACACGACAAGGAGGCTGGCATCATCACGATCCGTCCGCACCATACGGAGTGGAACGCCCATCTGCCGATGACCACCATGCATCCTTAAGAGATCAATCACACGCAAAAACAAGATTTACAATGAAGACATACAAATATACGATCAACGGAACGAAATATGAAGTCGCCATCGGCGACATCACCGACAACATCGCCGACGTGACCGTGAACGGTGAGGCATACAAAGTGGAGATGGAGCCGGAGGCAGAGCCCGAGAAGAAGAAGGTGGTGGTGAAGACCGGCGCCGCTAAGGAAGCTGCCCCCGCCGAGACCTCTGCTGCCGCCAGCGGACCGGTGAACACCGCCAATGCCCTGAAGGCCCCGCTGCCCGGTGTGATCACCGAGGTGAAGGTCGCCGTGGGCGACGAGGTGAAAGCCGGCGACGTCGTCATCGTGCTCGAGGCCATGAAGATGGCCAACAACCTCGAGGCCGAGAAAGACGGCAAGGTGACCGCCGTGCTCGTTTCTACTGGAGCCAGTGTGATGGAAGACACTCCGCTCGTCGTCATCGAGTAAGCGTTTCCCCATCCTCCAAGCGTTACAGGGCCGTGGCAGATTGCCGCGGCCCTTTTCTTGTCAGGAAGACCTGTCTATGCGTCAAAAAAGGTGTCATAAACCTAAATAATCAAAAAAGGATTTCTCCATATCGATTTTTTTTTGTAATTTTGCACGGGATAAGAAGTGCGCGGGCGTGAGGAGTTCTATCCTGCCGTCACTTCCCCACAGGAAACCAAAACCATCAAGATGTCCAAGAAAGTCTTATTCATCAATCAGGAGATTACTCCCTACGTGCCCGAGAGCGAGATATCCATTCTGGGCAAAATGCTCCCTCAGGCCATGCAGGAACGAGGTTATGAAATCCGCACGTTCATGCCCAAATGGGGCACCATCAATGAGCGCCGCGGCCAGCTGCATGAAGTCATACGCCTCTCCGGGATGAATCTCATCATCGACGACACCGACCACCCACTGATCATCAAGGTGGCCTCTATACCCGTATCCCGCATCCAGGTCTATTTCATCGACAACGACGACTATTTCCAGAAGCGCAAGATGGAGGAGAACGAGCAAGGCGAGGAGTATGCCGACAATGGTGAGCGCGCGATTTTCTTTGCCCGCGGCGTGCTTGAGACCGTGAAGAAGCTCCGCTGGATTCCCGACCTCATCGTCTGCCAGGGATGGATGTCGGCAGTCGTTCCCCTTTACGTGAAGACCGCCTACCACGACGAGCCCTCGTTTGCGAATGCCAAAGTCGTGACCTCGCTGTTCACCAAGCAGTTGAAGAGCGACCTCGGCACGAGGTTCAAGCACTGCGTGGAATTCCGCGAGGCCAAGAGTTCGCTGCTCTCCTCCTACAGCGACGACTTCAATTTCGTGGATCTCGGAAAGTTGGCCATCGACTTCTCCGATGGAATCGTGGAAGCCGGTTCGGAGGTCAACAGTGTCCTGATGGACTATGCCAAGAGCAAGGGAATCCCCGTGATGGACTATCCCGGCGCCGAGGATTACGCCGACGCCTACGACCAATTCTACACCCGATTGTTGGAAACAGAATAACTATTTTGCAACGATGAATATCAAGTTCATGTTGAGTATTGTCGCGGCAGCCGCACTGCTGTTCGTCTCCTGCGACGATACGACCGATACTGTTGGCATCTCGCTGATAGACGATGCCGACCAAATCCAAGTCACCAGCAACGTATTCTACGCCACGAGCCATTCGGTGAGCGTGGATTCCGTCGTGTCGAGGAGTGCCACATGCTATCTTGGCCGCGTGCTCGACCCCGAAACCGGTTCCCACATCACATGTGACTTCATGACGCAGTTCTACTGTCTGGAAGGATACAAGCTCGTGGACCGCGACAGCGTGGCCAGCCTGGATGAAACGGGCCAGATCATCGCCGACTCCTGCGAGGTGCGCCTTTTCTACAACAGTTACTACGGCGACTCCCTGGCCACGATGAAGCTCACGGCCTATGAGATGGATCGTCCGATGAAGGAGACGACCTACTACTACAGCGATTTCGACCCGATGGAGTCTGGACTCATCCGCCAGGACGGCATCCGCAAGGAGAAGGTCTATGCCCTCATAGACAACAGCGACCCCAATAGCCGGAAAGAGTCAGATGATGAATATGTGGGCAACATCTGTATCCGCCTCAACGACCCCTATACCGACAAGGATGGTGTGACCTACAACAACTTCGGTACTTTTGTGATGCGCCAATACTATGCCCATCCCGAGTATTTCAAGAACTCCATCAGTTTCATCAACCACATCCTTCCCGGCATGTTCTTCAAGATGACCGGCGGTTTGGGTTCCATGGCTTATGTAGCTGTTCCCCAAATGAACATCTACTACCGTCAGTACACCAACAACAAGGACAGTTTGGCCAGCAAAGTGACCTTGTTCTCCGGCACGGAGGAAGTGCTCCAGACCACGACAGTGAACAATGACCAACAGGCCATCCACCAGTTGGTGAACGACAACAGCTGCACCTATATCAAGAGTCCGTCGGGCATTTTCACGGAGGTCACCCTCCCCGTGGATGAGATCATGAAAGGCCATGAGAAAGACTCCATCAACATGGCAAAGATCAAGTTCAACAGGATCAACAACGAGCAGTCGAACATCTACAACCTGCCCGCCCCGAAATCGCTGCTGATGGTGGAGACCGACAGCGTGGCTTCTTTCTTCGAGAAGGGCAAGATCGCCAACTACAAATCGTCGCACCTCGCCGTTTATAACACGGCCCAGAACAGTTATTCGTTCAATAACATCTGCGAACTGATCACCGCGATGTATCAAGCTAAGACCAATGGTCTGAAGAGCGACCCCAACTGGGTATCGAAGCATCCCAACTGGAACAAGGTGATGCTGGTGCCTGTCACAACCAACTACACGTCATACAACCAGACGTCGATCCTGGTGAATGTGTCGAACGACATGTCGCTCACGAGCACCCGTCTCGTCGGCGGTGACACGCCGATATCTATCAGCGTGATCTACAGCACATTTGATTGAGGCCATCCCCAGTCAGGATTCCCATAGCAAAACACAGGAGAAAAAGTTCATGGCAGACAATTACCTGGAGAGACGGCGAGAGGAATACGAAGCCCGCAAAGCGGAATGGCTCAAGAAGAAAAAGCATCAGGTGGTGAGGAAGAAAAGTCAGGCCAAGCCTGGCGAACAGCATTCACAAGACCCCAATACGTAAAAAATTCGACTAGATGTATCCCTACATTTGGCCGAATTCATTTCTGTCCAATTCTCTCAATATTTTGAAAATCAACAGGAGTATTGAGTGCCGTTCAAGGCAGCATCTCAACGAAGATGTCATCCTAAACAATCTTTCACCTCAAAAAACCTATTGATCAGATTCGTATGGTCGTCATGTGACACTGCAAAAATAGGAGAAAATTGTGATTCCCACATTTTCTGTGGCCAGAAAATCTTTTAAGAGCCTAAATTTTTTGATATATATCAAGTCAAGGAAGGAGGATTCACAACCATCCCGCACCCTTCCTTGTCCCAAGAAAGGGGATTCACAACCATCCCGCACCCTTCCTTGTCCTAAGGAAGGGCTTCAACCCCCACCCAAGGCCCTCCCCCTCGCCAGGGGGAGGGATGCAACCGCTCCTCCTCGTCGCTCGGACACTAAGGTATGCTCGACCCATCAAAGGGTCGGCATCGTGCTACGCAACATAGTTGCGCCTTTAGGCTTTTCCAAAATGGCCCTCTCACTTTGGGAGAGAAAACAAACTTATCCCTCTCCCTTGGGGAGGCAAAACATACTTATCCCTCTCCCTCTGGGCTTTTACAAAAGTTTCCCTCTCCCTTTGGGAGAGGTTAGGTGAGGGCCCTGGACTATATGCTTGATGCCCTTTTTGAGGAGTATCTGGGTTTCCGCTCGGAAATGCCCAAAAAATTTGGCATTTCGCTCGCTTATTCGTATCTTTGTCATTTCATGGCGAAGATACTGCGGCTCAGCATAAAAAAGAAACGAGTTTCTTTTGTTCTGCACTCGACTTTTCGTATCTTTGCAGAATGACGGCATGGACCGTGAACAACAAAACAACAACAATATGGAAACCATCACCAATTTTGAACAACTCACGAAGCATCTCTCAGAGCGCGGAGAGCGGAAAAGAGTAGCCGTAGTATGCGCCTCAGACGATTCCACCCAGTATGCTGTGGCACGCGCCCTGGATGAGCGATTCATCGACGCTATTTTTGTCGGTTGCAAGGAAGAGATCATCACCAATCCCGCCTTCGCCGCCCATGAAGGACACGTGACCTATATCGATGCCGCCGACCGTGACGAAGCAGCACGCAAAGCCGTCGAACTGGTGCGTGAGGGCAAGGCCGACATTCTGATGAAGGGTCTGATCAACACCGACAACCTTCTCCATGCCGTGCTCAACAAGGAGACCGGCATATTGCCCAAGGGCAAGGTGCTGACCCATATCACCGCCTCCACCATCCCCGGCTATCCCAAACTGCTGTTCTTCACCGATGCAGCCGTCATCCCCTACCCCACACATGAGCAGCGCGTCGAGCAAGTGAGTTACATCGCCAAACTCTGCCGCGACTTCGGCATCAGCGAGCCCAAGATCTCCCTCATCCACTGTTCGGAGAAAGTAGGAGGCAAATTCTTCCCCTTCACCGAACGGTATGCGGAAATCATTGAGAGCGGCCGCAATGGTGACTTCGGTCCTTGTGTCATCGATGGTCCGCTGGACCTGAAGACCTCCTGCTGCAAGGAGAGCCTTGACAAGAAAGGCATCCAGTCGCCCCTTGACGGAGAGGCCGACGCCCTGATTTTCCCCGACATCCAGGCAGGCAACGTGTTCTACAAAACCATCACCCTCTTCTGCCATGCCGAGACCGCGGGCATGCTCGCCGGTACGATGGCCCCGGTGGTCCTGCCCTCCCGCAGCGACAGCAAGATCTGCAAATACTGCAGTCTGGCTCTCGCCGCCATCAACGCATAGCCATCACCAACCGTTTTTCCCCATTCCGCAATGAGAAACCACATCGAAGTCAAGGGCGCACGTGTCAACAACCTCAAGAACATTGACATCAACATCCCCCACGGACAGTTTGTCGTCATCGCCGGCGTGAGCGGCAGTGGCAAGTCATCACTGGCCTTCGACACCCTGTATGCCGAGGGACAGCGCCGCTATGTGGAGAGTCTCTCGTCCTACGCCAGGCAGTTTCTGGGCAGGATGAACAAGCCGGAATGCGATTTCATCAAAGGCCTTCCCCCTGCCATCGCCATCGAGCAGCGCGTCATCAGCCGCAATTCCCGCTCCACAGTAGGGACATCGACAGAGATCTATGAATACATGCGCCTGCTTTTTGCCCGTATTGGGCGCACCTATTCGCCGATCAGCGGTGTGGAAGTGAAGAAGCACTCCACCGAAGACATCATCAAGCAGGTGATGGAATTCTCTGAGGGCACCCGTTTCTGCGTGATGGCCCCGTTGCAGATGCACGAGGGGCGCACCCTGGAACGGCAGTTGCAGATGGAGCTCCAGCAGGGTTTTGTAAGGCTGTTCATCAAAGGACAGTTTGTGAGGATTGACGAGTTGCTTGAAGACAAGGAAGCCCTCGCTTCCGTTCAGCCTTCCGACATCTTCATCCTCATCGACCGCATGTCGCTGGACGGCAGCAAGGACAGCATCTCACGGTTGACCGATTCTGCCGAAACCGCCCTGTATGAGGGAAACGGGCATTGCCGTCTCACGTTTCTGCCCTCCAACCTGTCGTATGACTTCTCGATGCGTTTCGAAGCCGACGGCATGCGTTTTGAGGAGCCCAACGACCAAATGTTCTCCTTCAACTCCCCGTTTGGAGCCTGTCCCCAATGTGAGGGTTTCGGCCGCGTGATCGGCATCGACGAGCGGTTGGTCATCCCCAACAGCACGCTGAGCGTCTATGAGGGATGCGTACAGTGCTGGCACGGAGAGAAGATGAAGATGTGGCAGGATGAGTTCTGCCGCCGCGCCGCCCGCTACGACTTCCCCATCTTCAAGCCCTACCTGGAACTCTCCCATCAGGAGAAGGACTGGCTATGGCATGGCCTGCCCTCCGACCAGGGCCTTGACATCCACGACCAGGTCTCGATCGACGCCTTCTTCGCCATGGTGCAGGAAAACCAGTACAAGATACAATACCGTGTGATGCTGAGCCGATACAGAGGCAAGACCATCTGTCCCTCATGTCATGGCACCCGACTGAGAAAGGAAGCCGGTTATGTGAAAATCGGCGGCAAGAGCATCTCCGACCTCGTGGACATGCCCATCTGGTCGTTGCGCCAGTGGTTTCAGGACCTGCAGTTGGAAGACCATGAGCGGCAGATTGCCAAGCGCCTGTTGACCGAGATCAACAACCGCCTGCAGTTTCTCGACGAGGTGGGGCTGGGCTACCTCACCCTTAACCGCCAGTCGAACACCCTGAGCGGCGGCGAGAGCCAGCGCATCAACCTCACCACCTCTTTGGGCAGTTCATTGGTCGGATCACTCTATATCCTCGATGAGCCCAGCATCGGTCTGCACAGCCGCGACACCGACAAGCTCATCCACGTGCTGAAGGAACTGCAATCGCTTGGCAACACTGTGATCATCGTCGAGCACGACGAGGAATTCATGCGTGCCGCCGACTATCTCATCGACGTGGGTCCTGACGCCGGTCGGTTGGGTGGTGAGATTGTCTTTGAAGGCAATGCCTCAGATATCAACGAGCAGAGTCTCGCCAAATACCCCCAGAGCCATACCGTGAGGTATCTCCTGCATCAGGAGAACATCCCCGTGCCCACAAGCCGGCGCCCATGGAACCTGTGGATCACCATCCGTGGAGCCAGGATGAACAACCTTCGCGGCATCGACGTGAAATTCCCGTTGAATGTCTTCACCGTCGTGACCGGTGTCAGCGGCAGCGGCAAGTCCTCACTGGTGAAAGGCATCCTCTACCCTGCCTTGAAGCGCCACATGGGCGACACCTACGATCCACCCGGAGAATATCTGGCCCTGGAAGGCGACTGGCAGCAGTTGAAGCGCGTGGAATTCGTCGACCAGAACCCCATCGGAAAGAGCAGCCGCAGCAACCCCGCCACCTATGTCAAGGCCTACGATGCCATCCGCCAGCTTTTCGCCGAACAGCAGTTGGCCAAGCAGATGGGATTCAGTCAGCAATATTTCTCCTTCAATGCCGACGGCGGCCGTTGCGAGGAATGCAAGGGCGCAGGTGTCATCACGGTGGAGATGCAGTTCATGGCCGACCTCGAACTGGAGTGCGAGGCCTGTCACGGCATGCGTTTCAAGCGCGACATCCTGGAAGTCAGGTTCGCCGGGAAGAACATCCATGAAGTGCTGGAGATGACCGTGTCAGAAGCCATCACGTTCTTCAAGGAGAACCAGCAGCCGCTGATTGCCAAGAGACTACAACCCCTTGAGGATGTGGGACTTGGATATATCCGTCTCGGGCAGAGTTCCTCGACACTCTCCGGTGGTGAGAACCAACGTGTGAAGTTGGCCTATTTCATCGGTCAGGAGCGCCAGGACCCCACCCTATTCATCTTCGACGAACCGACGACAGGTCTGCATTTCCACGACATCCGAAGGTTGCTGTCCGCCTTCTATGCCCTGATTGACAGAGGGCATACCGTATTGGTCATCGAGCACAACCTCGAAGTCATCAAATGCGCCGACCATGTCATCGACCTCGGTCCGGACGGCGGCGACAAGGGAGGCAATCTCGTCTTTGAGGGAACACCCGAGCAACTGATCGAATGCAGTGCCAGCATCACCGGAAGATACCTGCGTGATAAAATTGTGACCTAAAAATTTTGTCAAACGGATTTTTTGGATTATCTTTGCGCTCGAATTGGACGAAAGGGGCTTTCCGTGCGAAGAAAAGCCGTCCAATTTGCAAGGATTTGCCGATATGGCTCAGTTGGTAGAGCAATTCATTCGTAATGAATAGGTCCCGGGTTCGAGTCCCGGTATCGGCTCAAAAGGGATAGGCGGAATTAGCACATCGGTAGTGCATCGGCTTCCCAAGCCGAGGAGGCGGGTTCGATTCCCGTATTCCGCTCGACTTGATCAAGTTATTTTAATCCAGTGATTTGCGTGCAAATCACTGGATTTTTTATGCCCTCACCTAACCTCTCCCGCCCTCACCTAACCTCTCCCAGAGGGAGAGGGATTTTCTCTGGGGTCTCCTAGAGGGAGAGGGATTATTCAAGTGTGGATGGGCGACGTGGGCCTAATGGGCGATGTGGGCCTAATGGGCGACGTGGGCCCCCTCACCTAACCTCTCCCGGAGGGAGAGGAATAAGGATGTAAGGGCTCTCCCAAGAGGGAGAGGGAGAGGGAGAGGGAGAGGGATAAGGATGTTTTTCTTGTTGGGGAAAGATGATTATCATTCGGCCAATTCAAAAAACATACAATATAATTTGGATAATTGACTTAATACCTTTATATTTGCATAATAATACAATCCAAAGAAGAACCTCATCATCAATAGTAACATGAATCAATCGATCCTCACAAAAACAGTTTGTGGTTTGCTATTTCTTTTTCTGTGGGTAACCATTCCCCCTATCTATGCACAGAAAACCAGCAATATGACACCCAGTCAGATGACTGACCTTGGCAACGCCTATTATGCCGGTAAGAACGGGAAAAAGAAAGACTTTGCTAAAGCTGTTGAGTATTACCGCAAGGCAGCAGAGAAAGGATATGCCAGAGGGCAGAGGAACCTCGGTTTTATGTATGAGAATGGAGAAGGAGTTGCCCAAAACTACTCCGAAGCCATGAAATGGTACAAAAAGGCCGCCGACCAAGGGTTGGCTATGGCCCAGTATGATATGGGCAGGATGTATGAAAAAGGTAAAGGAGTGAAGAAAGACCCCAACACAGCCAATTTATGGTTTCTGAAAGCAGCTAATCAAGGATATGAAAAAGCCAAGAAAAAGTTGGAGGAGAAGCACATTATTGCCGCAGACCCCAACAATAATGGCCTTATCTCCACCACCAAAGGCAGCATTGTCACTACCACCAAAGGCAGCATTAACACCAACCAAGAGGGACTTATCTCAACCACAAAAGGCATTATTAACACCACTACTAATGGGGGACTTATCTCAACCACCAAAGGCAATATTAACACCACTACTAATGGGGGGCTTATCTCAACCACCAAAGGCAGTATTAGCACCACTACAAAGGGAGGGCTTATCTCAAAAGTCACCACCGGCTCAGGTTCATCTTCCACCACCAAGAAACCATCCACAAACTCCTCTTCGAGCACCACTGCACAATCTTCATCCATGACGGCGGAGCAGATGGACAAATTGGGAGCAGACTATTACTATGGTAAGAACGGAAAGACCCAGAATTACGCCGAGGCGATGAAGTGGTTCCGTAAAGCAGCGGGCATGGGATATGCTCCATCCATGCTAGGAATTGGATATATGTATGAAAAAGGACAAAGCGTTCAGAAAAATGATTCTGAAGCCGTGAAATGGTATCGGAAGGCGGCAGAACTTGGCGAAAAAAATTCTCAATTTAATTTGGGACTCTGTTATTATGTGGGCCGTGGCGTTGCCCAGGATTACAAAGAAGCTATGAAATGGATGCGCAAGTCTGCAGACCAAGGAATTCCGGAGGCTCAAAATGTTTTAGGGGTGATGTACAAAGAAGGAAATGGTGTCACACTTAATTATACGGAGGCTGCGAAATGGTTTCGTAAAGCGGCCGAACAAGGAGAAAAGTATGCGCAATACAATATCGGTCAGTGCTACGAGTTTGGCCAGGGCGTAGAGAAAAACATCTCAACAGCCAAATCATGGTATAGGAAGTCTGCAGACCAAGGAATTCCGGAGGCCAAAACGAAATTGCAAAAATTGTAATTCCGCTCGACTTGATAAAGTACTTTAATCCAGTGATTTGCGTGCAAATCACTGGATTTTTTATGCCCTCACCTAACCTCTCCCAAAGGGAGAGGGATAAGAATGTAAGGGCTCTCCCGGAGGGAGAGGGATCGAAATCCGTTGAGCCGCATGGGCGGGCTTTGCCCGCACAAACAATCGCAACTATGTTGCGTAGCACGATGCCGACCCTTTGATGGGTCGAGCATACCTTAGTGTCCGAGCGACGAGGAGGAGCGGTTGCCTTGTTGGGGAGACGCCACGGTGTGACGTCTCTACATTGCTCGTAACCTTACTCTCCCGGAGGGAGAGGGATAAGAATGTAAGGGCTCTCACGGAGGGAGAGGGATTTATTACAATTCTGGCGCGGTCTTTAGTTTGTTGCGGAGTGATTATGCCTCTCCGGGAGTGCGGCGGCGAGCAAGGAAAAAGTGGCGGGTGGCAAGGAAGAAAAGAGCTGTGCCAGCCAACTGGAAGAAAGCTACAGTGAAGAAGGCGAAAGAGTAGCCGATGTATTCTGAGAGGAGGCCACCAGCCAGGAGGCCCAAGCCGATGCCCGCATCCCAGGAGACCAACAAAGTGGAATTGGCCGTACCCCTTTCATTGTTGGCAGCGACATGGATGGTCATGTTCATGAAAGCCGGCCAGATGTGACCGTTGCCCAATCCGATGAGAAGAGGCGACACATAATAGCCGAAATCGTTGGGGCAAAGGACGAAAAGGACATAGCCCAGAGAAGACAGGACGGCCCCTTCCCCCGCATTCCTCACCAACAGTCCTTTACGCAGAGACTTTGATCCCATCAGCCGCGCCATAATCAGTCCTATGGAGAGCAAGAAGAAGAATACCCCTGTACCGCCCGTGACGCCCATCACCTCCTTGCTGTATATCGCCAGATAGTTGTGCAGGACGCCGAAGCAGAATCCGAAAAACACCATATTGAGGGCGATGAGCCATCCCCTTGTGAGGAAGAACCGCTTGAACGACATCTTGCCCCCACTCCTGGCCACTGCTTTGGGAGGCAGTTTGATGGTATAATCCACGGCCATGCCGAATCCGGCGACGAGCAGTGCGATCCAGAACAAGAGATGAAAATCCGATGTGTAATGATAGACCGCCACACCGACCGAAGGAGCCAAGGCCATAGCCAGGTTGTTGCTCAGTCCATAATAGCCGATGCCCTCATTCCTTCGGCTCGGCGGCAGGATGTCCACCGCCACGGTGCTGTTGGCCACCGTCAGACCGCCAAAGGGGCCTCCATGCAATGTCCTGACAACGGCGAAGAGCAGCAGCGAACCAGCCACCAGATATCCAGCGAAAAAGGCAAAGAAGAGGAAATAGAAAAGCATCAGCACGTGTTTTCTATTGAAGCTATCGACCAGGAATCCGCTGAAAGGCCGAATCAGCAAGGTGGTGATGGTGTAGCCCGACAAGACCACCCCGATCATGTCTTTGGATGCCGAGAAATACTCGTTCAGATAGATGGGCAGCAATGGGGTAAGCAGATAGAAGGCGAAGAACAGCGCGAAATTGGCTGTCATCACCTTCAGGTAGTTGCGGTTCCACAGTTTTTCCATACGACAGAACGAATGATGTTGCCCCCTATCCATAAGGAAGGCAAGGATGCTCATCCCTGCCTTCCTTAGATTAAGATGGAGAAGAACTCTTACTGATGTTGTTCACGGAGGAGGTCGTTGACCGTCTTGACCGGGTTGAACGTTGAGAGCGGTACCTCAACGAACACCGTATTCCAGTCGCTCATGGCACCGTTCCACAGTCCGGGGAGTTCGAGAGCCTTCAGTTCTTTGCCGTTCTTGCTCTTGCTGCTGATGAAGCCTGTGGATTTATCGACAAACTCCGGCAGATTGAAGTGGTTGCCCTTGTAGTCTTTGACGGCGCAGACGAGATCGACCGGATTGAAGTGTGTGCCTTCGGTGAACATCTTCTGGTATTCCTTGTTGCTCTTGTCGATCTGGCTGCTCTCCAGAATCTGGAGGCTCACGGTACCATCCTGGTTATAGGTAAGGAACGGACCGCCGCCCGGTTCACCGACGTTCTTCACGACACCGCAAACACGCATCGGGCGGTTGAGTTTCTTACGCAGGTAGATGACCAGTTCAGCATCCTCAAGCAGTTTGATATCCTCCTTGCGGCAGCACAGATCGCGCTGGACGAAGCGGATAATCTCCTCCAACTGGTCGTGGTCGTATTTGCCCGTGTCCAACAGTTGCAGATATTCGAAGGCTTTCTTCTGCAAGGAGACCAGCACGCCGGCGATAAGCTGTTTGTAAGTGACGGTATCACCTTTGAGTCTGTCGGGAACGACGTTGTCAATGTTCTTGATGAAGATGACATCTGCGTCAATCTCATTGAGGTTCTCGATCAGAGCACCGTGGCCACCCGGGCGGAACAGCAGTTTGCCGTCCTCGGTGCGGAAAGGCGTGTTGTCAGGATTGGCAGCGATGGTATCCGTGCTCGGCTTCTGCTCCGAGAATGAGATATTGTATTTGATGCCATATTTTCCAGCATAATCCTTCAGTTTCGACTCCACCTTCTGCTCGAAGAGTGCCATGTGCTCATGGCTCACGGTGAAGTGCACGTTGGCCTCACCCTTGCTGGCGGCATAGAGAGCACCCTCCACGAGATGCTCCTCCATAGGAGTGCGCGGACCCTGCTCATAGTTATGGAAGAGGAGCAAGCCCTTGGGCAGTTGACCGTAATTGAGTCCGGAAGCCTCGAGCATGTTGGCCACCACAGCTTTGTAGGAGCCCTCAGCCATCAGGTCGTCGATGCCCTTGCCGCAGTTGGCCACGCATTTTGCATTGAGCTCATCGAAGAAAGCGAAATGATGGATGTTGTCGAAGTACTTTTTCTCGAAGTCGGTGGTGGGCACCTCATAATCGGCAGAGAGGAACGAGAACATATCCTTGAACATACGGCTGGCAGCACCAGAGGCAGGTACGAATTTGACGATTTTCTTCCCTTCAGCCTTGTATTCATCCCAAGCGGCGATGAATTTGTCGCGCTCGCTTTCCTCAGGTGCGATGATACCCTTTCCGATGGCAGCGGCGGCTTCCAGTTTCAAGAATGGGAATCCAGTTTTGAACTCATCCAGCTGAACAGCGATCTGCTCTTCAGAGATTCCTTTTGATGCGATTTGTCTTAGATCTTCTTGTGATAACATAATATGAATAGATTTAATAACACGATTTGGGTAATTTGTCACAAATTTAGTCACTTTTTCTTAAATAGACGAATAATTGGATGAAAATTTATATCTATGTTGAAGATGGGGTGAAAATGACGCATTTTAGGTTCATCCCTTAAGCATTTGTAATTCAGCGCAAAATATATGTATATGGCTGCTAATTATGCTAAAATAATGAAATTAATCCTCATAAGACAACTTTAAAGTTGGATTATTTGCATATTTCAATTTTTTTATTTATCTTTGCGACAACAAATCAAGATAGAAATGATAACGAGAAAAGATGTTCAGATGTTTTTGAATCAGTTTCACGAGAAAATGAAAATCTTCGGTATCATCTACCGAGATGATCGTGGAAAGAACCAAAAAACACTCGAGGAACTGGAGATTGTGCCTTCATACAGAAGGGTAATCATTGAAAACCTTGTTGTAGAGGACTATGTGCAAGGACCTGTAGTAGATGAGTTGAATAAACTCGGAGAGCTGTGGGTCTTTGGCAAAGATGTGAAAAGGCGTGAAGTATATATCAAAATAATGTTAGGTGGTGTAGGATGCCAAACCATCTGCATCTCTTTTCATTTAGCAGAGCATCCATTGGCATATCCTTTTAAAGATGTGGAGAAATAATAATGAAGAGTCCATTTACAGGTAAGGAAATGAAGCGAGTGTACGAGAAACGTACATGGAACTTCCGGGGTGAGCAATTTGAATATGAGCATATAGCATGGCTTTGTGAGGATTCAGGCGAGTTGTTCACTGACGATGCAAGCGATACTGCCGGTTTTATTCAAGTAACCAATCAGTATCGGGAAAAGTATGGTATTCCGTATACAGACGAGATTATTGCAGTTCGCCAGAGATATGGAATCAGTGCGGCCAAGATGTCGCTGATTCTTGGAATTGGCGTTAATCAGTATCGTTTGTATGAGCAAGGAGAAGTGCCCAACGTCTCCAATGGCAGGATGATACGCTCCATTATGAATCCAAGAGTGATGTTGGAGATGGTTGAAAGCTCCAGAAACGAATTGTCGGTGTCGGATTATGAGAAAATCACAGACAAGGTGAAAGCCATTATCGCAAACCATGAGGCATACAAAATGGAGCTATATGAAACAAGACGGATTTTCAACAAACCTCGAGGTGCTAACAATGGGTATGCACAATTGTCTTTGAATAGGCTAAAGAACATTATGCTGTACGTATTAAACAGATGTGATGATGTATGGTGTACTAAAATGAACAAGCTATTGTTCTATATTGATTTTATATCCTATAGAGAACGCGGTATGGCCATGACAGGTTTATCATATTGGGCAATAGATTATGGGCCTGTTCCTGAAAGGTGGGATAGAATATATAGCGAGTTTCCTGAGGTGAGGCAAGAGCTACGGCAGGTTGGAGACTTCGTTGGCAGTATGCTGATTGCTTCTGCGGAACCGGACTTGTCCATTTTCACTGATGAAGAACAGAAGGTGCTTGATAGCATCTGTACCCATTTTAGCAAAATGACATCTCGTGAGATTTCACGAATCAGCCATGATGAGGAAGCATGGATTAGACATCATGGAAATCACGAGCATATACCATTTGAAGATGCATTCTTGATCAAGGCTATTTGAAAATAGAATTTTAATTGTTATGGGCATTACTCATACCATCTCACATATCAACGAAAATGGTGTCATTCAGTCGAATGAAGAGCATCAGCAGACCCCTCTCGCAGGGATGTGGATTGAAACATCCAAGCAAAGCGTTAGCAACAAGATTCGCCTGATCGCCCCTTCTTGGACGTATCTCGGATTTGCAGGGAGCGCCGAAGATACTTAGCCCTCGGCAGAACAAAGAAAGATTCATTTTTTCTTTGCTTTGCTCTCGTTTTTACGTACCTTTGCAAAAACAACTTGTTGGAAATGGACATCACTGAACAAATACCTACCGAAGAACAAACCATATCGGAGTTGCTCGCCACGCTGCATGACGCGCTTGCCCAATACCTCCATCCTGACGATGACCGGCAGGTGAGGGAAATCCTCGAAGAGGCCCGTGAGCAAAAAGCAAGCCAGTCCAACGTCTTTCATCTCAACCCCATGCTCTTTGGTCTGCAGACCGCACAGATCGCCATGGAGGAGATCGGTCTGCGCAGAGAGGGCGTGCTGGCCATCATCCTCTATTCCTGTCAGGCCCACACCCGTCACACCTTGGAAGAAATCACTGAGCGCTTCGGCGAGGGAGTGGCCCAGATCATCCATGGTCTGGACCGTGTTCAAGGTCTTTACAAGAAGAGTCCTGCCGTGGAGAGCGAGAATTTCCGCAACCTGCTCATCTCCTTTGCCGAGGACATGCGCGTGATTCTCATCATGATAGCCGACCGAGTGAACCTGATGCGTCAGATCCGCGACACCGACATGGTGGAGGAGAAGTTGCGCGTGTCGGAAGAAGCCTCCTATCTCTATGCTCCCCTCGCCCACAAACTTGGCCTGTATAAGTTGAAGAGCGAACTGGAGGACCTCAGTCTGAAATACCTCGAGCACGACGCCTATTACATGATCAAGGACAAACTGAACGCCACAAAGCGTTCGCGCGACGCCTATATCGAGCGGTTCATCCGTCCTATCGAGGAGAAGCTCCATGAGGCAGGTCTGAAGTTCCACATGAAAGGGCGCACAAAGAGCATCCACAGCATCTGGCAGAAGATGAAGAAGCAGAAATGCGGATTTGAAGGCATCTACGACCTGTTTGCCATCCGCATCATCATCGATGCGCCGCTGGAGAAGGAGAAGATGCAATGCTGGCAGACCTTCTCGATCATCACCGACATGTATCAGCCCAATCCCAAGCGGATGCGCGACTGGCTGTCCGTCCCCAAGTCGAACGGCTATGAGAGCCTTCACATCACCGTGCTCGGTCCTGAGAGCAAATGGGTGGAGGTGCAGATCCGCACGGAGCGCATGGACGAAGTGGCCGAGCGCGGTCTGGCCGCCCACTGGCGCTACAAGGGCATCAAGGGCGACTCCGGCATCGACGAATGGCTGAGTAACATCCGTTCCGCGCTGGAGAGCAATGATGACCTGCAGATGATGGACCAATTCAAGATGGACCTCTACGAAGACGAGGTGTTCGTGTTCACCCCCAAGGGTGACCTCTTCAAATTTCCGAAGGGTGCCACAATCCTCGATTTCGCCTACCATATTCACTCCAATGTGGGCAACCGCTGTGTCGGCGGCCGCATCAACGACAGGCTCGTACCCGTCAGGGAACCCCTCCATAGCGGTGACACCGTAGAGATACTGACCTCCAACAACCAGAAGCCCAAGCAAGACTGGCTGTCGATTGTGAAGACCTCGCGTGCGAAGTCGAAGATCCGTCTTGCCCTGAAGGAGACGCAGGTGAAGGACGGTCTGTTTGCCAAGGAAATGCTTGAGCGGAAGTTCAAGAACAAGAAAGTGGAGATGGATGAGGCCACCATGTCGCACCTCATCCGCAAATTGGGTTTCAAGGAGACCCGTGATTTCTACAAGCAACTGGCAGACGAGAAGCTGGACCCGAACGAGGTGATCGAGAAATATATCGAGATCCGCAACATTGAGAACGGCAATGTCCCCCAGGTGTCCACACGCAGTGCCGAGGAGTTCAACTATGAGAATCCCGACGAGCAATACACGCGTCTCAATGATGACGTGCTTGTGATTGACCGCAACCTGAAGGGTATTGACTACCAACTAGCGAAATGCTGCAACCCCATTTATGGCGACAACATCTTCGGATTTGTCACAGTGAACGGAGGCATCAAGGTGCACCGTGCCGACTGTCCGAACGCCCCTGAGCTGCGCCGACGTTTCGGCTACAGGATTGTGAAGGCCAAGTGGAGCGGCAAGGGCTCATCGCAATACGCCATCACCCTCCGTGTGGTGGGCAATGACGACATCGGCATTGTGAACAACATCACGAGCATCATCTCCAAGGATGAGAAGATTGTGATGCGCTCCATCAACATCGACAGCCATGACGGACTGTTCGGCGGGATACTCGTCGTGCAGCTGGATGACACCTCACGTCTGGAGGCCCTGATCAAGAAGATCCGCACAGTGAAGGGTGTCAAGCAAGTGGAGCGGCTGTGATGATGAGGCTGGGTGGATAGATGGATGGGCTTGATGGGCTTAATGGGCAGAATGGGCAGAATGGGCTGGATGGGCAAAGCGAACTGAGGCTGCTGAGGCGGGACTGATGGGCGAAGCGAGCGGAGACGGCTGAGGCGGGGCTGATGGGCGAAGCGAGCGGAGACGGCTGAGGCGGGGCTGATGGGCGAAGCGAACTGAGGCTGCTGAGACGGGGCTTAATGGGCGAAGCGAGCTGAGACTGCTGAGGCGGGATTTGATGGGCGAAGCGAACTTGGACTGCTGAGGCGGTGATGGGTGGTGTGAGCCTGGGGTGGTTTATCCTCAGATTTTGAAATTGTCGATGAGGGCGATGCCCTGCTGGGTGCACACCCCACGGAGGATGGTCACGAAAAAGTCCTTGAAAATGGTTGTCAGAGGATAGGTGCGATAGAGCTCAGTATCCATGACGTGCTTCATGAACACTTCGGTCATCAAGTTGATGATCTCATAATTGACGTCGCTGCGGAAATACCCCTCGTTGACACCTCTTGTCAGGAAAGCGATGGACTTGCTGCGGTTTTCCTGGTTGCGGTTGGCGATGTATTTCTTCACCTTGGGATATTTTTGAACCTCTGAGTAGAACAGCGGATTGGTGGTGCCGCTGTTCTCGATATGCAATTTCATGAACGAAATCAAAACGTCCATCACATTGTTGTCTGGTCCTATCTCCTGCGCCAACTTTTTCTCAAACTCCTCATGGTAATTTCTGACGCAGGCAAAAAGCAGGTCCTCCTTGGTGTGGTAGATCTCATAGAGCGTACGTTTGGAGATGGAGAGTTGGTTGGCGACATCATCCATCTTCACCGCCTTGACTCCTTTTTCCCTGAAATCGGCCATGGCTGTCTTGAGGATCTTGTGATGGAGTTCCTGCCGGTATGTGGAATTATAGATAGGTTTAGGCATTGCGTTTTTTTGGTTGATCTATATCTCAGTGGCAAAGTTAAGCTTTTTTATTCAATGAGCAAAGGAAAAGCGCCAATAAACTTTGCAACTGAGTTGCGAAACGAATCCTTTACCTTTGCATCGTGAAAACAGGAAACAAGAAATTTAACAAAAAACTGAGAATATGAGTTATCCACATCATCACGAGCATCAGCATGAGCATCAGCATGGACATGATCATCATCATGAGCATGAGCATGGACATGAGCATGAGCATGAGCATGGACACGAGCATGAGCATGAACATGGACATGAGCATCAGCAAGGACATGAGCATGAACATGAGCATGAATGCCACGAGTGCCATCACCACCATCATCACCATGACGGTAGTTTGAAGGGGTCATTGGCACGCATCATTATCACTGTCATACTTCTTGTCATCTGCGTCATCATCGAGCGGCGCGGACAATTGGCAACATGGCAATTGTTGTTGCTCTACCTCATTCCTTATCTGACCGCCGGATACGACACCCTCAAGGAAGCCGCAGAAGGCATTGCGCACGGCGACATGTTCAATGAGCATTTTCTCATGTCGGTTGCCACGATAGGTGCACTTTGCATCGGTTTCCTGCCTGGGGCAGAGACCCAGTTTCCTGAGGCCGTCTTCGTGATGCTGTTTTTCCAGATCGGAGAGTTGTTTGAAGGCTACGCCGAGGGCAAAAGCCGCGACAGCATCGCCCATCTGATGGACATCCGTCCGGACATTGCCCATGTGGTGCGTGAGGGAAAGGAAAAGGAGGTCAATCCAGAAGAGGTGGCTGTCGGCGAGACCATCGTCATCCGTCCGGGCGAGAAAGTGCCGCTCGACGGAGTCATCCTTGAGGGCAATACCGCCCTTAACACCATCGCACTCACCGGAGAGAGCATGCCGCGCGACGTGACTTGCGGAGACGAAGTGATCTCCGGTTGTGTCAACCTGACAGGCGCCGTCAAGGTGCGGACCACCAAGAGTTTTGGCGAGAGCACTGTATCCAAGATCATCCACCTGGTGGAAAGCGCCAACGAAAAGAAGTCGCGCAGCGAGGCGTTCATCACCCGTTTTGCCAAGGTCTATACCCCCATCGTCGTCTTCGCCGCCATAGCCCTTGCCTTCCTCCCGCCCCTCTTCAGCGGCAACTTCACGGCCACGTTGCCAGTATGGCTCTACCGAGCCCTGATTTTCCTGGTCGTCTCCTGTCCGTGTGCGCTGGTCATCAGCGTCCCGCTCACCTTCTTCGGCGGCATTGGCGGGGCTTCCCGCAAGGGCATCCTCATCAAGGGATCCAACTACATGGACACCTTGGCCAAGGTGCAGACCGTCGTCTTCGACAAGACAGGCACCCTGACCCACGGACAGTTTGCCGTCGAGGCCGTTCACCCCGACAGTTGCGACGAGCGCCATCTGCTCCATCTGGCCGCACACGTGGAGCACTACTCCACCCACCCCATCGGCGCAGCCCTTCGCGACGCCTTCCCCGAAGAAGCCACCGACGGTTGCGAGGTGAGCGATATCGAGGAGATAGCCGGTCATGGCATCCGCGCCCGTGTGGGCAGCGACATCGTCAGCGTGGGCAACACCAAGATGATGAAGAGCATGGGCATCGAATGGCGTGACTGTCATCACAAGGGCACCATCATCCATGTGGCCATCAACGGCCGCTATGCCGGGCATATTGTCATCAATGACAAGGTGAAGGAAGACAGTGCCGCCGCCATCTCGAAACTGCATGAACTTGGTGTGAGCCGCACCGTGATGCTGACCGGCGACCGGGAGGAAGTGGCCGAACATGTAGCCACCCAGCTCCATCTCGACGAATACCATTCCGAACTGTTGCCCACCGACAAGATCAGCCATATTGAGCGACTGACTGAGAGTCAGGCAGAAGGCACCAGCGTGGCCTTCGTGGGCGACGGCATCAACGACGCCCCCGTGCTGGCCCGTGCCGACGTGGGCATCGCCATGGGAGGTTTGGGCAGCGATGCCGCCATCGAAGCCGCAGACGTGGTGCTGATGGATGACAAGCCCTCCAAGATAGCCCTTGCCATCAGGATTGCCCGCCGAACGCTGAGTATTGCCCGCCAGAACGTATGGTTTGCCATCGGCGTAAAAGTGGCCGTGCTCTTGTTGGCCGCCGTCGGACTCGGCAACATGTGGATGGCCGTGTTTGCGGATGTCGGCGTGACCGTGCTTGCTGTGCTCAATGCGATGCGCGCACTGCGCGTTTAGGATTTGGGCCTCAGGTGAGGACTGCATCTAGCCTCTCCCGAAGGGAGAGGTTTTTTTATGGGCAGAATGGGCTGGATGGGCTGAATGGGTGATGTGGGGGCCCTCACCTAACCTCTCCCAAAGGGAGAGGGATAAGTTTGCTGTGTCTCCCAGAGGGAGAGGGCTTTTTTTAATAAAAATATTAATATATTTTGTATTGCGCTCGCTTTTGACTACCTTTGCACACTGAAATCAAAAAGAGTCATGGCATCGGCAGAAACTTATATTCGGATGCGGGCATTTGCCCGGGTGGATGGAGCGAAACTTGGTCTTTTCTGGATTGTGAGTTTTGCTCTGTTTATCGGCAGCTTCAAATACCCTGTCTGCGGCATGCTCTGGATGTCCACGATGGTGGCGACCCCTTTTCTGGTGGCTATCCTCACCAAGTTGTACAGCGACAAGACCCCAGGAAAGCGTATCAGTTACCGTCATGCCTATGCCCATTCAGCACTGACCGTGTTTTACGCCTCACTGATCATGGCCATTGCCCAGTGGGCTTATTTCCAGTATCTGGACCACGGTCAGCTCATGTCACGGTATGCCAGCATCCTAAGCGACCCACAATTCAGCAAATCGCTTGAAAGCATGGGCTACTCGAAGGACATGCTCACGAAGATGATCGAACAGCTCCGCGCCATGCGCCCCATCGACATTGCCCTGCAACTGTTGTGGAGTAACATGATAGCCGGTCTTCTGATGAGCCTGACCACCGCCCTCTATGTAAGCAGCCGCCGCTATTTCAAGCCGAACAAATAAGAATGATGAAGAAAGGAATGAAAAAAACGAACAATATGGATATATCAGTTGTCATCCCCCTTTTCAATGAAGAGGAATCATTGCCCGAGCTCTATCAATGGATTGAGCGGGTGATGGATGAACACGGATTCAGTTTTGAGGTGATTTTCATCAACGACGGTTCGACAGACCGTTCGTGGAGCGTCATCGAAGAACTATCGCAACAGTCGGAGCACGTGAAGGGCATCAAATTCCGCCGCAACTACGGCAAGAGTCCTGCCCTCTACTGCGGTTTCAAGGAAGCCCAGGGCGACGTAGTGATCACCATGGACGCCGACCTGCAGGACTCCCCCGACGAGATACCCGAACTCTACCGGATGATCACCTCCGACGGCTATGACCTCGTCTCGGGCTACAAGCAGAAGCGTTACGACCCCCTCTCGAAGACACTGCCCACGAAGTTGTTCAATGCCACGGTGCGCCGCATCAGCGGCATCAAGAACCTGCATGACTTCAACTGCGGTCTGAAAGCCTACCGCCGTGATGTGGTGAAGAACATCGAGGTATATGGAGAGATGCACCGTTTCATCCCCTATCTGGCCAAGAACGCCGGTTTCGACAAGATCACCGAGAAGGTGGTGCATCATCAAGCCCGCAAATACGGTAAGTCGAAGTTTGGCATCAACCGCTTTGTCAACGGTTATCTCGACCTGATGACCCTGTGGTTTCTGAGCAGTTTTGGCCGCAAGCCGATGCATGTATTCGGTTTTCTGGGCACGTTGGTCTTCTTCATCGGTTTCCTGTCTGCCGTCATCATCGGCGCCGACAAGTTGATTGCCCTTGCCCACCATGTGCCCCAGCGTCTGGTCACCGACTCCCCCTATTTCTACATCGCCCTGACGATGATGATGATCGGCACTCAACTGTTTCTGGCAGGTTTCCTGGGCGACCTCATCAGCCGTTCGTCCACCACGCGCAACGACTATCAGATAGAGGAGGAGATCCGATGCGGCGAATAGTTCCGGTGCTCCTTGCGGTCATCCTGCTGTCGGCCTGTTCCTCCATTGACTGTCCGCTCAACAATCAGGCGTATGTCAAATACGTGCTGAAAGGCGATGTGGACGCCATCCCCGGCATATTGTCCGTGAGCATCGAGCGCGCCGACGGGACTGACACGCTTGTACTCAACCAGCTTTCGTATGCTCCGGATTTTATCTTGCCCGTCAGTTATAACAGGCCCACAGACGTGCTGCTTTTTCAACTGACAGGTCCCGATGACATCGTCTATACCGACACGGTGACCCTCAGCAAGACCGACTATCCCCATTTTGAGTCGGTGGACTGTCCTCCCAGCTACTTTCACGAACTCAAGGGAGTGACCTGGACACAGGAAGCCATAGACTCCATCATCATCACCAATCCGACTGTAACCAACGACACGACCGGCGGCCATGTGCAAATCTATTTTAAGTCTGATCTTTAGTCTTCTCCTGGTGCTGCCCCTCCAAGCCCAGAAGAAGATCACCGCTGCGGAACAAGAGGCCAACGACAGCGTGCCCTTGTTGCGCGGTTTCGCCGTCGGAGTCGACCTGGTGGGTCTTGTCCAATCAGCCGTGAGCGATTACGGCCAATATGAAGCCTCGCTGCGCCTCAACCTCCGCGACACCTATTTCCCCGTCTTGGAAGCCGGAATCGGAAGAGCCTCTCACGACGATGTGGTGACCCTCATCAAATATGAGTCCAAAGCCCCCTATTTCAGGGTCGGCATGGACTACAACCTGATGAAAGACAAGCACGACAACTACCGCATCTACGGTGGAGCCCGCTATGCCATGACCTACTTCAACTACGACGTCTCCTGCCATGACCTGGTCGACCCGATATGGCTTGACAAGGTCTCCACCTACCACGCAGAGGACGTGAAATGCAATTATCACTGGATGGAACTGGCCGTCGGCGTTGACGCCAAGATTCTCGGTCCGGTCCATTTTGGATGGAGCGTGAGATACCGCAAGCGCATCAGCCATCAATCCGGAGAACTGGGCAACGCATGGTACGTGCCCGGTTTCGGCAAGAGCGGCAGCACGCGCCTGGGCATGCTTTTCATCCTCTCTATTGACATTTGAAAACCTAAAAACCTTTTCCCACCATGAACAAGCGCAAGAACCTGATCTGGCAGTTGCCCTTCCTCACTTTGCTTATTGTCGGCACGGTGCTGATTGTCATGCAGCAGCGCAACATGCCCTACACCCGTATAGAAGGCAAGATATTCGGCACGTTCTATCATATCACCTACCAGAGCGACAAGGACCTCAAGGCAGAGATTGAGAAAGCCCTCCAGGAGGTGGACAACTCCCTCTCCCCCTTCAATCCCACATCGATCATCACCCATGTGAACAACAACGAAGACGTGGTCGTCAACAAGATGTTCACGGATGTGTACCGCATAGCGAGGAAGGTCTCAGAAGAGACCAACGGAGCTTTTGACATCACCGTGGCCCCTCTGGTCAATGCCTGGGGATTCGGTTTCAAGGAAGGCCAAATGCCCGACAAAACCGCTGTTGACAGTCTGCTTCAGCTCATTGGATATCAGAAAGTCAGTCTGGGCAAGAACAACCGCATTCAGAAGGCCGACCCCCGGATCATGCTCGACTGCAGTGCCGTGGCCAAGGGATACGGGTGCGACGTGGCCGCCAGTGTGCTGCGCCGCCATGACGTGACCAACTACATCGTGGAGATCGGCGGCGAGGTGGTGACCAAGGGCGTGAATGAAAAGCGCGTGCCCTGGCACATCGGCATCAACCGTCCCACAGACGACCCCCTGCAGTCCTCACAGGAGATCATGACCATACTCAACGTGACCGACAAGGCGATGGCCACCAGCGGCAATTACCGCAATTTCTATTACAAGGACGGCAAGAAATTCGCCCACACCATAGACCCCAAGACCGGTTATCCCGTCCAGCACAGTCTTCTGTCGGCTACGGTCCTCGCCTCTGACTGCGCCACCGCCGATGCCTACGCCACCTCGTTCATGGTGCTGGGCCTCGAGGGTGCTCAGGCCGTGTTGTCGAAGCATCCCGAACTGATGGCCTATCTGATCTACGCCTCTCCCGACGGCAGCTATCAGGAATGGTTTACCCCCTCGTTGAAAGCCAAAATCATAGAAGACTGATGAGCGGCAACGGCCCGTATATGGTCACCCGGCTGCTGGAGCTGCCCCTATTTCAGGGTATCAGCCAGGATGACCTCTCCGACATCTTAGGGCACACGAAACTCGAGTTTGTGCGCCGTCATGGCGGGCTGCCCTTTGTCACTGCCGGTCAGCGCTGTGAGTCGCTGCAATTTCTCATCAAGGGCAAGATGCGTGCCATCACTTACAGCGATGACCGCAGCTATCATGTGGAAGAACTGCTCTCCGCCCCTGCTGTTCTCCAGCCTGAATGCCTTTTCGGCCTCACCCAACGCTACACGCAGACCTGCATCGCCGCCGACCGCTGCGACCTGCTCATCATCAGCAAGTCTGAGATCCTGAAACTCAGCAAGAGCTACGAGATTTTCCGTTTCAACCTGCTCAACATCATCACCACCCAGGTGCAGCGCCTGGCCCGCAAGGCCTGGCGCCCCAGTCCGTCCACGGTACATGACAAGATCTGCCGTTTTCTCGGCGACCACTGCCGTTATCCCGCCGGTACGAAGACCTTCCACATCAAGATGCAGACCCTGGCCACCGCCATCGGCGAGAGCCGTCTCAACGTGTCGCGCGAGCTGCATGCCATGGAAGAGGAAAAGCTGCTGACCCTGTCGCGTGAGCAGATTCACATCACCAACCTCGAATGGTTGTGGAGCCACGCCAGACAGGCCTGAAACCAGCTATGCACAACCCTCCGCGTGAGCAAAAGTTTAATTATTGATTTGAAAACAAAATCTTTGTTTAATTATTTTGCGTATTGAACGGATTTCATTACTTTTGTGCTCCAAAAGACGTTATTATTTATGAATACTGATCACGAAGAGTCACCCAAGAGAGAGAATCCCTTTTTTGCCCCATTCCATACCCTTCACGACACCTATCCCTTCGACAAAATCCGATTAGAGGATTTTGAGGAAGCCTTCATCGAAGGAATCCGCCGTGACAAGGAGCAGATCGACAAGACCATCAACAATCCTGAGAAGCCCACATTCGACAACACCATCATCAACAAGGATGATGACAATGAATATTATGGCCTGCTCGACCGTGTCTCGACCGTGTTTTTCAATCTCCTGAGCGCAGAGACCTGCGACGAGATGGATGCCCTGGCCCAGAAGATCGAGCCCATCCTGACCCAGCATGCCAACGACGTGCTGCTCAACAAGGCCCTTTTTGAGCGCATCAAGGCTGTCCATCTGCATCACCGCCGTCTCACCCCCGAGGAGAAGCGCCTGCTGGACAAGACCTACGAAGGATTCACCCGCTGCGGTGCACTGCTCGATGAGGAAGGCAAGACCCGCCTCCGCCAACTCAACGAGGAGGCCAGCATGCTCTCGCTGCAGTTCTCGCAGAACCTCCGCAAGGAGCGCAAGGCTTTCACCCTGCACATCACCGACGAGGCCGACCTGGACGGTCTGCCAGAACGGGTCCGCGAGCAAGCCGCCCAGGAAGCCAAGGACAGAGAACTTGATGGATGGGTGTTCACCCTCGACGCCCCCAGCATGGGGCCGTTTATGAAATACGCCACCAACAGAGAGCTCCGCCGCCAGCTGTATATGGCCAGCAACACCCTCTGCACGCACGACAATCCCGAGAACAACACCGAGATCTGCAAGCGCATCGTCAACATCCAGCGCGAGCGCGCCCAACTGCTCGGTTTCAAGACCTTCGCCGACTTCGTGCTGAAAAACCGCATGGCCAGCAACAAGCGCAACGTCTATCGTCTGCTCGACCAACTGATAGAAGCCTACAAGCCCACCGCCCAAAAGGAACTGTCGGAGATTGAGCGGCTTGCCCGCAAAATGGAAGGCAAGGATTTCCAGTTGGAGCCCTGGGACCTGAGCCACTACTCCTATCAGTTGCAGATGAAGAAATACGACCTTGACTCCGAGATGCTCCGTCCCTATTTCGAGTTGTCGAAAGTCATCGACGGCGTATTCGGGCTTGCCCACCGGCTCTACGGCATCACCTTCCGCGAGAACAAGGACATCCCCGTATATCATCCCGACGTGAAAGCCTTTGAGGTGTTTGACAAGGACGGCAGTTACCTGGCCGTGTTCTACGCCGACTTTCATCCCCGGAAAGGCAAACAGGGCGGCGCCTGGATGACCAGTTTCCAAGGTCAGTGCATCAACCGCAAGGGAGAGAACGTCCGTCCGCATGTGAGTGTGGTGATGAACCTGACGAAGCCCACCGACAGCAAGCCCTCACTGTTGAGTCTCGGCGAGGTGGAGACCTTCCTGCATGAGTTCGGCCACTCCCTCCACGGGATGTTTGCCAACACCCGTTTTGAGAGCATGTCGGGCACCAATGTGTGGTGGGACTTCGTGGAACTGCCCTCGCAGTTCATGGAGAACTACTCCATAGAGAAGGAATTCCTCCGCACCTTCGCCTTCCACTATGAGACCGGCGAGCCCCTGCCCGACGAGTTGATCTCACGCATCGTGAAGAGCCGCAATTTCATGGTGGCCTACAACTGCATGCGCCAGGTGAGTTTTGCCCTGCTCGACATGGCCTACTACACCCTCGACAAGCCCCTCGAGGGCGACCTCATGGCCTTTGAGCACAAGGCATGGCAGAAAGCCCTCGTTTTCAAGCAGTTGCCAGGCACTTGCATGACCGTGCAGTTCTCACACATCATGTCAGGCGGTTACTCCGCAGGCTACTACAGTTACAAATGGGCCGAGGTGCTTGAAGCCGACGCCTTCAGCGTCTTCAAGAAGAACGGCATTTTCGATACCGCCACCGCCCAGCGTTTCCGCGACAATATCCTGTCGAAAGGCGGCACGGAGCATCCGATGACCCTCTACAAGCGTTTCAAGGGCAGCGAGCCCACCATCGACGCCCTTCTGCGCCGCAATGGCATCCGTCGTCCGAAGAAAGCCCCCAAAACCCATTGACGCCATGACCCAAGAAGAGAAGCAGAACCAACTCGACCGCCGCTACCTGCGCATGGCCCGCATCTGGGCGGAGAACAGCTATTGCGTGCGCCGCCAGGTGGGCGCCCTTGTCGTCAAGGACAAGATGATCATCAGCGACGGATACAACGGCACCCCGAGCGGTTTCGAGAATGTCTGCGAAGATGACAACAACGTGACGAAGCCCTACGTGCTTCATGCCGAGGCCAATGCCATCACCAAGTTGGCCAGGAGCAGCAACAACAGCGAGGGCAGTACGCTCTACGTGACAGCCTCCCCCTGTCTGGAGTGTGCGAAACTCATCATTCAGTCCGGCATCCGCCGCGTGGTTTACGGAGAAGAGTACCGTCTCTCGGACGGTATCGACCTGCTCCGCCGCGCCAATATAGAAGTGAAACTCATTAATCTGGAACAACATGAATCTGAATAAGACCAATCGGTACATGCCCCTCATCCTGGCCGCCTGCGTGGTGGTGGGAATCCTCATCGGCACCTTCTTCGCCAAGCATTTCTCCGGCAACCGGTTGAGCATTATCAATTCAGGCAGCAACCGTCTGAACAACCTGCTCCACATCATCGACGACCAATATGTGGACAGTGTCAACATGAACGACCTGGTGGAGAAAGCCATTCCAGAGATCCTCAATGAGCTCGACCCCCACTCCGTGTATATCAGTGCGAAAGATGTGCAATCCGCCAACGATGACCTCCGCGGCTCATTCTCAGGTGTGGGCATCGAGTTTGTGATCCGCAAGGACACCATCCATGTGCAGAACGTGATCTCAGGTGGACCTGCCGAGAACGCAGGCGTGCTGGCCGGCGACAAGATCGTGAGCATCAATGACGAGCCCTTCGTCGGCGAGGAGGTGACCAACGAGGAAGCCATGCGCCGCCTGAAAGGTCCCCGCGGCACGAAAGTCAAGATCGGCGTGCTCCGTTACAAGCAGACGAAGCCCAAATACTTCACCATCACCCGTGATGACATCTACACCAGCAGCATAAGCGCCGCCTACATGCTCGGCGAGAAGACCGGCTATGTCCGCATCAAGAATTTCGGCGAGAACACCTATGGTGAGATGTTGTCGTCGCTCACGATGCTCTCTCAGCACGGTTTTGAGAACCTGGTGATAGACCTGCGCGACAACAGCGGCGGCTACATGGCCTCCGCCATCCAGATAGCCGACGAATTCCTGCCCAAGAACCGCCGCATCGTCTATACCGAAGGCCGCAAGCAGCCCCGTGAGATCTTCACGAGCACCGGCCGCGGCACCTATCAGGACGTTCCCTTGGTGGTGCTCATCAACGAAGGTTCGGCCTCGGCCTCAGAGATTCTGGCCGGTGCCATCCAGGACAATGACCGCGGCACGGTGATTGGTCGCCGTTCCTTCGGCAAAGGATTGGTACAGAAGCAGATAGAGTTTACCGACGGCAGCATGATCCGCCTCACCATCGCCCGGTACTACTCCCCTTCCGGCCGTTGCATTCAGAAGCCCTACTCCACCGGCAAGGACAAGGACTACGAGGAAGACCTGCTCGTGCGCTATGAGCACGGCGAGTATTTCAGCGAGGACAGCATCAAGCACACCGGTCCCGAATACCACACCATTCTGGGCCGCACCGTTTATGGCGGCGGCGGCATCACCCCCGACATCTTCATTCCCGAGGACACCACCGGCATCACATCCTATTACAAGGAAGCAGCCATGAGCGGCCTGATCATCCAGTTTGCCTTTGAATATACCGATGACAACCGCGACAAGCTGAAAGACATGAAGACGATGCAGGGGCTCCTCGCACACCTGAAGCACCAGAACCTGCTGGAGAAGTTTGCCGACTACGCTGAGAAGAACGGTCTGCAGCGCCGCAACCTGATGCTGCAGAAGTCGAAGGGACTGTTTGAGAAATATATCTACAGCCGCATCATCTACAACATGCTGGACGAGGAAGCCTGGATGGAGTATCTCAACCAGAACGATCCTGCCATCAACAAGACCCTTGAGGTGTTCCGCAACAAGGCCGCTTTCCCTCAGAAGGCCGATGACAAGAAGTCAGCCAAAGGCAAGAAATTCAGCCAAAGGCAAGAAATAAGGAAGGATTCAAAAAAATTTGATGTCGGCAATCACCCTTACTCCAACATGTTGGTTTAGGCGATTGACCAGTTGGGTCCGCATCATCGACAATTCGGCTCTCAGGGCCGAATTGTTGATTTTGACCATCAGCGTCTGGTTGGAGATGAAGATGTCGCCCGTATAACGAGCCACCACCGGGCCGGCCACCTCACCCCAGGAGTCGATCAGGCGCCGCTGCAGCAAAGGGGTCTCCAGTCCTGAGGACCGGAGAAAGGCGTGGAGCACGCTGTCAAGTTGTTTTACGTCGCGTCGAAACATCTTTTTTATGCTTTAGGAGTGATGACCCCGTTTTCCACCGAGAAGATGCGGTAGTCGAAGGCATTGTTGTGAAGGATCTGGTCGAGGTGGTCGCGGTTGGTGTCGGTGATGAAGATTTGTCCATACTCCTCCCCCGAGACCAATTTGACGATTTGCTCCACCCTCTCCGCATCCAGTTTGTCGAAGATATCGTCGAGCAGCAACAGCGGTGTCGTCTGGCTGTTGGTGCGCTTGAGGAAATCAAACTGTGCCAGTTTGAGCGCTATGGCGAAAGACTTGATCTGTCCCTGGCTTCCCTCCCGTTTCATGAGGTAGCCGCCGAGTTTCAGTTCAAGGTCGTCACGATGGATGCCATGCAGCGAATAGCCCACGGCACGGTCTTTGAACCTGTCGCGCTGGATGACCTCGAGCAGTGGACCACGCGAGCCGTGGGAGACATAATCGATGGTCACCTCCTCTGAGGAACGGCAAATCCGCTGATAAATCCTCTGGAAGACAGGCACGAATTCCCTGACGAACTCCTGCCGTTTGGCGAAGACGATCTCCCCCTCGGCAGCCATCTGCCGCTCCCAGATATCCATCAGCATCTCATCGGGCTCCTCCTCCATTTTCAGCAAGACATTGCGCTGCTGGAGCGCCTTGTTGTAGTTGAACAAGGCACTGATATACGCCCTGTCATACTGAGCGATCACCATGTCCATGAGTTTTCTTCTCTCCTCGCTCCCTCCGTCGATGATGCTGGAGTCGGAAGGTGAGACCATGACGAGCGGCAGCAGTCCGATATGTTCTGAGAGTTTCTTATACTCTTTCTTGTTGCGCTTGAAATGCTTTTTCTGTCCCCGTTTCATCCCACAGTAGATGGTCTCCTGGTCACCGTTCTCATGATGAAACAGTCCTTCGACCATGAAGAAATCCTGCTGATGGGAGATGACCTGGGAGTCGATGGCTGAATGAGCGCTCCTGCAGAAGGCAAGATAATGGATGGCATCGAGGAAGTTGGTTTTCCCCATGCCGTTTTGTCCCAGCAGGCAATTCATCTTCGGTGACAAATCCGCATTCGCAGAGAGGATATTCTTGTAATTGACGATGGAAATACTGTCAAGTATCATGCTATAGAGAGGGAGAAAGAGTCAATTTTGTGCAAAGTTACGCCATTTGGGAGTGAAAAACGAAAAAAGTCTGCAATAAATTTCAGCATGTAAGAGAAAATGAGTAATTTTGCGTCGCAAAAATCCATGCCTGTCCTTTCACCGCTGAGAGGACCGTCATGGCACAGGAAATGGAACAACAATTAAATCATAATCAACAGCAATGGCAAAGAAAAAAGAACCACAGGCTAATCAGGAATTGATGGAGACCCTCAACAAGTCAGAAGCCTTCCTGACCAAGCACAAGAAAAGTCTTATTATCGCACTGATAGCACTTGTCGTGATCATCGGTGCCATCATCGGATGGAACAGTTATTCCTCCTCCCGCAACGAGAAAGCCAGCACCGCCCTCGCCCGCTGCCAGGAGCTTTACATGATGCAGGATTTCGACAAAGCCCTCAAGGGAGACAGCCTTGGGACACCTGGATTCATCCAGATATCCAGCGAATACGGCAGCACGAAAGCCGGCAACCTGGCCAACCTTTACGCCGGACTTTGCTATGCCAAGCTTGAGAAGTGGCAGGAAGCCCTCAAATACTTAGACAATTTCAGTCCGAAGGGTGACGTCATGGTCAGTCCGCTTGCCGTGATGGCCATGGGTGATGTTTATGCCAACGTGAAACAGCTCGACAAGGCCCTTGATTCCTTCAAGAAAGCTGCCAGCATGGCAGACAAGGCTACAGAGTCAGGCACCAACAACACCGTTTCCCCGATAGCCCTCCAGAAAGCCGCCATCATCCTCATCGACCAGAAGAAGAACGACGAGGCCCTGGCCCTTTTCCAGACCATCAAGGACAAATACCTCGGTTCACCTGCCCAGCAGGATGTCGACAAGTATATTGAGTATCTGACGAAATAAGCCATGGCCACAGCACTTCGCAACATCTCTGAGACTGACCCGTCTAACGTGCCTGATGCCAGTAACATGTGCTTCGGAATCGTTGTATCGGAATGGAACAGCCAAGTGACCAATGCCCTTCTGCAAGGTGCTGTCAGCACGCTTGAGGCGCATGGCGCGTTGCCCGAGAACATCCACGTCAAGACGGTTCCCGGCAGTTTTGAACTCATCTACGGCGCCCACCAGATGACCCTCAACGGCGGCTATGACGCCATTATCATCCTGGGAAGTGTCATCCGCGGCGAGACCCCGCATTTCGACTACATCTGCCAGGGAGTCACCTACGGCATTGCCCGTCTGAATGCGAAGAGCGAGATTCCCGTCATCTATGGTCTTCTGACCACCGATACCCTTGAGCAGGCCATTGACCGCTCAGGAGGTAAATTGGGCAACAAGGGTGATGAATGCGCTGTGGTAGCCATCAAGATGGCAAAATTTTAACCCATAGCATGTCTCTCCGACATGCATGCAAATCAGAAATCACTTCAGAAGCGCCACATGTGGCGCTTCTTTTTTTGAGCTGATATAAAGGGGGCTCCATAGTCTCATCAGCTCCGTCGGCGAAATGGAACGCCCCGGCGTAGGTGTGGCCTATGGAGACGCTGTCCGTAACGTGAACGAGTTGGTTGCCGTCGTATTCCAGGCGCAGACGGTCGGAGGGAGAGGAGGGGCGGTTGTTCTCCAGCGTGTTCGGGCTCATGCGATAAAATCTCAGCCCTCAAATTTGAGATTTGAGGTTTATGATTTGAAGTTTATCACTCTTCGCATAATGAACATCGGCGTGCCCATGAACGGCATAAACCCATTGAAAAGTTATCCAACGAAGAATTTGGGGGTATGAATGACGAAGTCACGAAAAAGGGGAAGCAAAATGAAGTGAACCCAGAAAGTTGGACACAACTTAACGGTTCAATATGAAGAAAGGATTTAGTGTAGAAGAAAAGTTGGAGGCAATATCGTTTGTGTTCCAAGGTGAGACAGCCAGTTCTGTGTCTAACCGATTACATTTAGGCCATCATATTCTATATGAATGGTTGGAGGCATATAAAAGCAAAGGAATCGAAGGTCTTAAACCGAAGAAGAAAGGCCAA
>CACYQD010000021.1 GCA_902776475.1 uncultured Prevotellaceae bacterium
GACAGTTCCCAGTTCTCGGTGGCCAGGTCATACTGGCGCTTGTCGTAGTAGAGGCAACCCAGATAGTAGGGCGCCTTGGCACCATCGGGGTTCATGGTCTTGGCCAGGGTCAAAACGTTGACGTCTTCCAAACGGTTGGGGAAGCAGCAATAGCTGTCCATCTGTTCGGCTTTCTCGAAAGCATCATTGGCTGCGACGGCGTCGCCCAGTCCTAATTGGGCCCATCCCATATAGTAATAGGTCATGGGGTGCTTGGCCTTTGCCAGCATCAGGATGTCGAGGCTCTCTTGCCAGAGCCCGGCCTGTGCATAGTCGAGGGCGAGTTCATGGTAGTTATGCACATTCCCGTGCATCATGCTTGTCATGGTTCTAAGCACCTCTTTGTCCTTCGTCAGCAGATATTGCTCGTAGAGGATGCCGTAGTTGAAATGGTCGAGTCGGAGTGAATCCTTGATCAGGGCCAACCGCTCATTCAGTTCCTTCGACGTTCCCATCTGCAGACCGCCCTTTTGCTTGCTGGACTGGAGAAGCCGCAGCACGGCTGCTTTCAGGGCACGGGCTTTATGGTTGCAGCTGTTGGAGATGAGACAGCGGTTCAACTCATCAAGGGCATCTTCGTAGCGGCCTTGCGACGTACTGATACAGGCGGCCTCAAAATAGCCGGCATCAGCCCAGGCTTTGTTCCATGCTGATTTCCAAAAGAGTTCATAGGCTTCCTGCGGACGCGACTGCGACTTCAAGGCAAGGGCAAGATTGAAGATGGCCTCGCCATCATAGGGATTGGGGTTGCGCTTCTGCCATTTCCTCACGGCCTTGCGGAGATATTCTTCTGCCTTTTGGAAGCGTCCGCGGCGCAGATACCACAGTCCGGCCTGGTTCAGGCAGCGGACATCGTCGGGGTCACGGCGCAGCGCTTCCTCGTAGTAGTCGAGTGCCGACCATGTGGCATGGCGGTACTGTTCCAGATGGAGTCCTGTCAGATAGAGCTGGTCATTGGTCTTCGTTTCCACAGGTGACAGGGCAGCCTCGGCAGCATCGGGGATGGGGCGGATCTCGTCGGACTCCGCCTCCCACAGCAGCAGGGGAACACCTTGGAGGGGACGATGCCCGCCAGACATGTCGGACTGGGGTTTGCTGATGGCAAACTGCAATTCCTCCATCCGTTTTCCTTTCACATCAACCGTCTGCTCGAACACTGTCTCTGGCGAAAGGGTCACAACTTCATTGTAAAACAGTTCGCCTTGCTTGTCGGAGAGCGTCAACTGCACCGTTTGCCTCGATGTGGCCAGCACTTTGATGCACACGCCGCCGTCGGTTTCCCCGATGTTCATCACAAAGTCTTTCGTGGCTTGTTTCACGATGCCCACCTCGCGATAGGGCATGAAATATTGCACAAACTGTTTTTCCTCATAGGGCATCAGCCATGTGAAGTCGGGTTGATTCTCGGTATATACGCCCGCCATCAGTTCAATATAAGGCCGGAAACCCTTTCGGCCGATATGCCATTCGCGGGCCTCTTCGGGGGTCGTCTCGTCGGTCAGGTTGCGGTCCCAGGCTCTGCCGAAGTCACCGTTTCCCCATGTCCACTGCTTCTTGCCGGGTGAGAAATGATGGCTGGCCACATGGAGCATGCCGCCCTTCGTGTTGTTCTCATATCCGCCCTCGAAGTCATATTTGGAGTTGACGGCCATGTAACTGGTCGGCACCTTGATGTTCTTGTAATTGGAGATGTCGACACCTGCGGAGTAGTCCATCTTATAATAGGTTCCCGTGGCGATGGGGAAGGAGGAGACCGCCCGCTTGCCGTGGTCAAACACGGCGTTCACATCGGGCGGGAACACGCTTTGGTAGGCCTCGTCCACCTCCACGGCTGGGTTGGCCCACCATAGAAAGGTCTGGGGCAGCGGGGTGCGGTTGGACACACGGCCCTGGATTTCCAGATAGGCACAGCCGGGGCGCAAGGTGAAACCTGCGGCTCCCTTCTGGTGGAACATCCGCTCCATCTCATTCACCCAAACCGTGACACTGCCGTCGGCGTTTTCCTCGATGGTGGAGTCCACCGGCATATAGGTTGACGGACGGTGGTGCTGCGGCCAGTTGAATTCTATGCCGCCGCTGATCCATGGTCCGGCCAGACCGACCAATGCGGGTTTGATGACGTGGTTGTAATATACGAAGTGACGTTGCTTGATCTTGTCATAGGCCATCTGGATGCGGCCGCCCAACTCGGGCAGTACCATCACCTTGATATATTCGTTTTCCAGATAGATGGCCTCCCACTGCTTGTCTGCCTTCAAGTCGCTGATTATCTCGATGACAGGATAGGGATAGACCACTCCGCTGGAACCCTGATAGACCCGTTTCTCAAGAAACATGGGGTTCTTTTCCGGCTTCCCCACCTCATAGGTGGGAATTGTCACAGTTTCTCTCCAAGCTTTTACCATGATGTTGTATTGTGTGATGATTCTTTGTCAGATTTGACCAGTTCTTTCTCCAACTGCTCCAGACTCTTCCCCTTGGTCTCAGGCAGACGGCGGAAGAAGAACAGGTAACCGCAGCCGCAGACAAGGGCATAGATCCAGAAGGTGCCATAGCTGCCCAGTGATTTGTTCAGCATGGGGAAGGTGTAGGTGAGTGTCGATGAACCGACCCAAAGGGCAAAGGTGCAGGTGGCCACGGCGATGGCCCGCACCCGGTTGGGGAACAGTTCAGAGATGAGCACCCACGTGCAGGGACCGAGTGTCATGGCGTAGCAGGCGATGGCGGCCACCACGAGGATGATCATGAAGAAGCCCGTGATGTGCATGTAATAGCAACAGCCCAGCGTGGCGTAGATGATACAGAGGCCTCCGGCACCAAGGAGCATCAACTTGCGGCGGCCCAGCTTGTCGATGGTGAAGATGGCGACAAGCGTGAACAGCACGTTGGCGACACCTGTGATCACGATGTTGAAAAGGACATCACCCACACTGTAACCTGCTGACTGGAAAATCTCCTGGGCATAATTGAAAATGACGTTGGTGCCGCACCATTGCTGGAAAACGGCTATGATGATGCCCAACAGAAGTACGCTGTGGAAAGGCTTGGTGAAGAGGGTGGACAGACCTGCCTGTTGCTTGGCTGCTGCATTGGCAGCGGCAATGGCCTGCATCTCACTCGCGGCATATTGCTCACCGCCGATGCGGGTCAACGTCTGTCCGGCCTGGGCCGTGAAACCCTTCAGGGCTTGCCACCTTGGACTCTCAGGAATGAAAAAGACCAACAGCAGGAAGGCGGCGGAAGGGATGGCGGCAGCCCAGAACATCCAGCGCCAGGCCATCTGGCCGTTCCAGGAAGCGGCAATGTCGGCTGGGGTGTAGTCTGCGGGAATGGGCTGGGCAATCTGCCAGTTGACAACCTGTGCGGCCAGGATGCCGATCACGATGGTCATCTGGTTGAGTGACACCAATTTGCCCCGGATTTCCGTCGGTGCCACCTCGGCGATATACATCGGCGAGAGGCCGGAGGCAATGCCGATGCCTATGCCGCCGAAGAAACGGGCGATGAGGAATGCCCCGAAGGTGGAGAATGCTCCTGTCAGGATGGACGATACGAGAAATACCACTGCGGCGACCAGCAACATCCGCTTGCGTCCGATCTTGTCGGCCAGCCAGCCACAAGTGCAGGCTCCGATCATACAGCCAATCAGGGCGATCGTCATGGCCAGTCCCTGGTCGGTCACGGAATCGGATATGCCGAAATAGAGTTCATAAAACGGTTTGGCACCGCCAATCACCACCCAGTCGTAGCCGAAGAGCAGACCGCCCATCGCCGAGACAAGACAGATGAAATAAATAAATCTTTTGTTGAATTCTTTCATAATCCTGGTTTTTCAGTAAGATATTATTTCCAAGATGCAAAAATACGGCTTTTTCTCTTGATGACTATCGAAAATGCCCGTAAAATTGCGGTCTTCCTATCACAATTTTATACTTTTCGTTGAGATGGGTCAAAATCTTGCGTTTCATTCATGAAATATCTTCCTTTTCCACTCGCTAAATCGATTTTTTCCACTAACTTTGCTCCAAAATTGCATTATGGGATTATTTGGATTATTCAATAAGAAGAAAAAGGAAACCTTGGACAAAGGTCTGGAGCGCACTCAGCAAAGTTTTTTCTCCAAGATCTCCAAGGCCATCGCCGGTAAGTCGAAGGTGGATGACGAGGTGCTCGATGAACTCGAGGAGGTGCTTATCACCTCTGATGTAGGCGTGGAGACCACCATCAAGGTCATCGAGAGAATCGAGGAGCGTGTGGCGCGTGACAAGTATGTGTCAACGTCAGAGCTCCACAATATCCTCCGTGATGAGATCGCATCACTCCTCGCTGAAAACAATAGCGAGGACAATGAGGACTGGGACTTGCCTGCCGACCACAAACCCTACGTCATCCTTGTCGTGGGTGTCAACGGCGTGGGAAAAACCACCACCATCGGCAAACTGGCTTATCAGTTCAAGAACGCTGGAAAGAAAGTGTATCTCGGAGCTGCAGACACCTTCAGGGCTGCTGCCGTCGAGCAGTTGTGCATCTGGGGAGAACGTGTCGGCGTGCCCGTCATCAAGCAGCAGATGGGCTCCGATCCCGCCTCTGTGGCTTTCGACACGCTGAGTTCTGCCAAAGCCAACCAGGCGGATGTCGTCATCATCGACACGGCAGGACGTCTCCACAACAAGGTGGGCCTGATGAACGAGTTGAAGAAAATCAAGGACGTGATGAAGAAGGTGCTCCCCACAGCTCCCGACGAAGTGCTGCTCGTGCTCGACGGAAGTACCGGACAGAACGCTTTCGAACAGGCCAAGCAGTTCTCTGCCGTGACCAACATCACCAGCATGGCCGTCACCAAACTCGATGGTACAGCCAAAGGCGGTGTGGTGATCGGCATCAGCGACCAGCTCAAGGTGCCTGTGAAGTATATCGGACTGGGAGAGGGCATGGAAGACCTGCAGCTCTTCAATAGACGTCAATTCGTGGATTCCCTCTTCGGCAAATAACATCATTCGCGGGATGAGAAAGAATCAGGTGGACATCATCACGATGGGCTGCTCCAAAAACTTGGTCGATAGTGAGTTGATCATGCGCCAGTTGGAAGCCAACGGATTCAGGTGCACCCACGACAGTTCACGTCCGCAAGGTGAAATCGTGGTCATCAATACGTGTGGCTTTATCGGCGATGCCAAGCAGGAGAGCATCAATACCATTCTCGAATTCGCCCAGGCCAAGGAGGAGGGGCGGATCAACAAGTTGTTTGTGATGGGCTGCCTCTCTCAGAGATACCGCCAGCAACTTGAACAGGAAATCCCCGTGGTGGACAAATACTACGGCAAATTTGATTACAAACAGTTGCTCACCGACCTTGGCAAAGCAGAGGTGGAGGATTGCCGTGGACAGCGTTCCATCACGACCCCCAGCCACTACGCATACCTGAAAATCAGTGAGGGATGCAACAGGCAGTGCGCCTATTGTGCTATCCCGTTGATCACCGGTCAGCATGTCAGCCGTCCCGCAGAGGAGATTCTTCAGGAGGTCAGGCAGTTGACCGAGGTCGGCGTGAGGGAGTTTCAGGTTATCGCACAGGAACTGACTTTCTATGGCATGGACATCGACGGCCATCGGCACATCGCAGAACTGATCTCGCAGATGGCCGAGATTCCCGGTGTTGACTGGATACGCCTGCATTACGCCTATCCCACCCATTTCCCCATGGATCTGCTCGATGTCATGAGGGAACATGATAATGTGTGCAAATCCCTCGACGTGGCCCTTCAGCATGTCTCAGACCGCATGCTGGAGCGCATGCACCGCCAGACAAGCAAGGAGGAAACCTATGACCTGGTGAGGAAACTGCGCGAGGCGGTGCCTGGAATAGCCTTGAGAACGACCATGATGGTGGGCTTCCCCGGCGAGACGGAGGAAGACTTCCAGGAAATGCTTGATTTCGTCAGATGGGCCCGTTTTGAGCGACTCGGCGCTTTTGCCTACTCTGAGGAGGATGATACCTATAGTGCCCTGCATTATGAGGATGATGTGCCTGAGGAGGTCAAGAACGACCGCCTTGGCCGGTTGATGGCGCTCCAACAGGAAATCAGCGCGGAAATAGAAGCCTCTGCCGTGGGAAAGACCATGAAGGTGATCATCGACCGGAAGGAAGGTGATTACTATGTGGGACGCACTCAGTTCTCTTCGCCGGAGGTTGACCCGGAGGTGCTGATACCGGCTGCGGCAAGGAGATTGCGCCGTGGGTGCTTCTATGAAGTCCTCATCACCGATGCGGAGGAATTTGACCTCTACGGCGAGGTGGTGAGACCAATACGATGATAAGTTTGATATGACCTATACCCAGTTGATATCGGATCTGACCCTTTCCTTGGGCTGCAAGGAGGAGGATTGCAGGCAGTATGTGGCGGCCATCGTGAAATGGTTGTCGGAGAACATCGTGGAGAAAGGCCGACTGACGGTGGCTGACTTCGGACGTTTCGAGGTGGAGAACCACAAGGAATATATCACTGCCGATATTGGAGGCCGGACACGTATGTTGATGCCCCCGCGGTTGACCTTGCAGTTCACTCCGTCGCCCCTCATTCCTGTGGAGGAAAATGGTAGTGAGGAGGGCAAGGTGTTCCCGGCCATGAAGGAGATGCTGGTCACACAATGCAAGGCGCAGCAGAATCAGGCAGAGAAACTGCCTGTCGCTTTCTTCAAGGCGATTCTCGACGGAATGGATCAGGGCGATGCCGTGGAAGTCGATCAGTTGGGTGAGTTCCTGCTGACCAAGGTGAGGGTAGGGGATGCCGTCTATGGCAAGGTAGCTTTCAAACCGCATGAGACGCTGGCCGCCTGGGTCAACCGTCCTTTCGCTTATTTCGAACCCGTGGAACTCCGACCAGACGTCAGTTTCGATGATGTCGAGACCGTGTACCCCTCCAGTCCTCAACCGGAGGAGAGCGATGATGACGTTTTCCTGATTTACAAGGAAAATCAGGAGGTTGAGCAACCGGAGACGCCGGAAACAGAACCCATATCTCCAGTGGCTGATTCTGTGGTGGAACAGGTTCCGACTGCAGAAGAGGAGCAACTTGTTCAGAAGGATACTCTGACGACGGAGAACCAAGAGACCGTGCAACCCGTGGCCAATCAGGAAGAAGAGCCGCAGGATGAGAGCAGGAAAAACGCCTTTCCGCGCCGTGTGCTGTGGGCGGCTGTGGCAGCAGCTGTGCTCTGTCTGGCCGGATTGTTCCTCTATCTTGCCAGAGACCATTCTCAGGAGGTGGCTTCAGACGACAAACCTGTGGCACAACAGACCGAAGCACCGGCCATTGCCTCCGACAGTGCCGATGGCGCCAATGATGCCAAGGCACAGTCCGACACGCTGGACTATGCAGCCATGAATGCTGAAATACCTTACGGAGCTTATGATATCATTGGGGTAGATACCGTCATCACGGTCATGAAAGGACAAAGTCTGGCTGATATCTCAAGGATTTTCCTGGGTACAGATATCCAGATTTATCTGACCGTGCTCAACGGTGGAAACAATGAGCCGAAAGAAGGTGACCATTATCTGATTCCACGGCTGCGACTGAGGAAATAGTGTTACTCCTCTTCGCTGTCGGCCGTACGCAGGATGATGCTCGTCGCGCCGATGGTGAACAGGGTGCCATCCTCGATGACGCGCCGCTCCCGGTCGCCGAGTATCTCATTATCGACAAAAGTACCAGTATTGCTCGGACCGTCGCGGAGCACATATTTCAACTTGCCCGACTTGGTGCGTGACACATTGATCACACAGTGGAGCATATCGACGCTGGGGTCGTTGGTCTCGATGGGCGTGTTGATCTTGCTTCCTTTCATATAGCGGCCTATCGTGTTGTCGCCCATGTGGAGTGGAAGCACCTGCTTGTAGTGGAAGACATTTTCGATGACCAGGATCGAACCGCAGCCTTCCTCCTCAACCTCCTCTTCAGGATTCTCTTCTTTCTGTATGTTGCGAAGGCGGGATACACCCATACGAATGCCGAACTGCTTCTGGCAGTTCGGACATTCGAATACCAAAGTCTGGCCAGACTGGTATTTCGTCTCATCAAAGGTGATGAAGTTGTCGCATTTAGGACATCTTACTCTCTTCATCTCAATTCATCTGCATGATCCATCCACTCGACACGCTGCCGTTGGCTTGCAACTCCTGCAAGTGGGAATAGGCTTCACTGTTGGTGGCGTAGCTGCCGTAGACGATCACGTTTTCTGACTTGTAAGTCATCAGGACGGCTTTCCTTGCACCCTTGGCTTTGATGTCAGCAAGAAATTGCTTGGCGTTCTCCAACGGAAGACTGTAGGCAAGCACGATGGTGTAAGAACCGGCCTCGGGCACTACGCCTTCCTCATTGCTGATCTGTATCTTCTGTGACACGCTCTCAAGGCTGCTCAGAATGCTCTCCAACTGGGGAGCTTCTGTTTCTGAGACTTCGGGAACAGCCATCACGCTGGCTTCCTGGGCTGTGGTCTCCACGTCGGATTCTCCCTGAGGCACCGGACGGGCAAACAGCAACAGGGCAACGGCAGCCACTGCCGTCACTGCGAGATTGCGCAACAGACTTACTTTGATGCTAATGGTTTTTTCCTCTTCAGGCGTTTCTCTTTGGTCTATGTGTGACATAATTGTGGCAAGTTTGGAGGTCCTCCTGGCAGAAGCGGGTTCGATGATGCCAAAAGGTTGGGTGGGCAACTCGATGGTCCGGAGTGGAGCGGATGCCTGACGCTTCAGGTTGGAGAGGTGAGGCATCTCCACGGCTCCGAATCCATAGAGCGACGGGGTGAGGATTCCGGAGGAACAGGGATCGAAAGCATAGTGGCCCTCTGGGGTGACACGGAGGGTGCCCAGATCGGGAAGTTCAATGCTGCCTTCTGTCTCCAGACGTTGTTTCAACAGGTGGACTTCGCTCTCAATCCGCTTCACGGCCTCAGGAAAACTGATGTCGTAGGCATCCATGTAGGACTGGGCGAGCAGCGAGTCGCTCATGCTGAGCTGGGGATTGAATCCCAGCGTACGGAGTGGGGGTATGAGCATACCGTCTGTCGAGTCGTAGCGGGCCTCGATGTGATGAGCCATGAAACCACCGAGATGGGGCACGATTACACAGTCGTTGCTCAGGAGTAAAATTTCAATGTGTCTTCTTAATTCCATCATGATGCAAAAGTACACTTTTTTTAGGAGTACTCAAAATTTTAGGGTCAAAAGATTCAGCGAATCTTGATCTTTCTCATCTTGAGATTTTCCGTCGCGCTGGAGTCGCCGGTCATCAGAAGGTATTTGCCGGGCAAGACCCGCATGGTGTTGGTCTGGTCGTCCCAGCATTCGAAACGATCCCTTGGCAGATCGATTTCCACCGTCCGGGTCTCACCGGCTTTCAGCGTCACCCGCTGGAAGGCCTTCAAGGACTTGATCAGCTCCGAATGGTCATCCATCCGCTTGAGATAGACTTGTACGGTCTCTGTGCCTTCGCACTTTCCCGTGTTGGTGACGCTCAACACCACTTTGCCTTTCTTGTACTTGGGAGCAGACAGGTCGAAAGTGGTGTAACTCAGTCCGTGACCAAAGGGGAAAAGTGCCTCGCCCTTGAAATAGCGGTAGGTGCGGTTGTTCATCCGATAGTCGAGGAAATCAGGCAACTGGCTGACGCTTCTGTAGAAGGTGATGGGGAGTTTGCCGCCAGGGTTGTAGTCGCCAAACAGCACGTCGGCAACAGCATTGCCGCCTTCCTCTCCAGGATACCAGGCCTGAAGGATGGCATCGGCATTCTCCGTCTCTGGCACCAGGGCTATCGCACTGCCGGAACAATTGATGTAAACCACCTTCTTGCCGGCCTGATGGAGGGCAGCGATCACCTTGCGCTGGGCTTCGGGCAACTCCAGGTCGGTGCGGTCGCCACCCTTGAAACCCTTGATGTTGACGCGCATCTCCTCGCCTTCGAGACGGGGCGAGATGCCGCCCACGAAAATCACCGTCTCATAGCCAGCGGCTTTTGCAACCACTTCGTCCATCGTGGGGACGTGCTTGTGGATGATGTCAAACTGCAGGGAGGCCATATCGGCATTCTGCATGTAGTCGAGCTGCAGGCGGTAGGGACGGCCTGCTTCCACACGGAGGGTCTTCTCGCCAAACTGGATGCGGTCACGTCCGCGCCAGACATCGATAAGAGTGTCACCATCCACCAGCAGACGGGCGCAGTCGTCGAATTTCACTGTGAAGATGACTTCCTCATTGCGGCTGGGGATGAAAGTTCCCTCATATCGGGCTGAAAATTGTTCAAGGTTGACTCCCGGAGCGAAGACGGTATTGCCTCCGTTGCTCAGGTTGATGGGGTCGGTAAGTGTGGCTACGGCTGCAACATCACCGCTGAAGTCAAGTGTATTGTAATAGGTGGCGCGGAGACCTCGGGTGCCGTCAGGACTCTTGATTTCATCGAAACGGCTTTCGTCAATCTCATTGCTCGTCAGCGTGCAGGCTGTATAATACTCCACTGGCCCGATCTTCTTCCGGATGCCCTGCAGGATGGTGGTGTTGGTGGTGGGATATCCGGAATAGTTGGCCCATTGCATGACAGAGTCGTTGGCGTTGGGACCCATGACGATGATCTTGCTGGGATCTTTTGCCAGAGGAAGCACATTGCCGCGGTTCTGAAGCAGTGTCATCGATTCACGGGCCATGTCCAGGGCGAGTTGCTTGTGTGCCTTGCAGGCCACGACGCTCTCTGGCATGCGTTGCCAGTCAACCAGTTCCTCGGAGTCGAAGTCTCCCAGTTCGAAACGGGCTTTCAGAAGACGTTTCAGACTGATGTCGATTTCTGCCTCGCTGATCTCACCTTTGGCCACGGCATCGGGCAGGGACCTGTAGCTGCTGCCGCATTCCACGTCGGTGCCCGACCTGACGGCCCTGGCTGATGCTTCGTGGACATTGGGCGAGAAGTCATGGCGGTTGGGGCGCCAGAAGTCATCGATGGCACCGCAGTCGCTGGTGACCAGTCCGTCGAAATGCCACTCGTCGCGCAGGATGTGGCGCAGGTAGCGGGTATTGCCGCAGCAGGGCTCTCCGTCGATGCGCTGGTAGGCGCACATGATCTCAGCGACATGTCCCTCTTGCACAAGGGCCTTGAATGCGGGAAGGTAGGTCTCCCAAAGGTCGCGCTCGGGCAGTGACTCGATATTGAACTGGTGCCTGTTCCATTCAGGGCCACTGTGCACGGCGAAATGCTTGGCACAGGCAAGTAGTTTCCTGTAGCGGTGGGAGTCATCTCCCTGCAGACCCCGGACAACCGCCAGACCCATTCTTGAGGTCAGATAGGGGTCCTCGCCATAGGTCTCTTGTCCGCGTCCCCATCTCGGATCGCGGAAGATATTGATGTTGGGCGTCCAAAACGACAGACTCTGGTAACGCCTGATCTCACCGCTGCGGCGGGCTACGTTGGCTTTGGCACGCGCCTCATCGCTCGCGGCATTGAAGACACGCTGCAACAGGGCATCGTCAAAGGAGGCTGCCATGCCGATGGTGGAGGGGAAAACGGTGGCGAAACCATTGCGGGCCACGCCGTGGAGTGCTTCGTTCCACCAGTCAAACTGTGGAATGCCGAGTCGGGGGATGGCGGGTGAGGTGCTCATCATCAGACTGACTTTCTCTTTCAGTGTCAGACGAGAACACAGGTCCCCGGCTCTTTCCTCTGCGGAAAGGTCGGGGTTCTGGTATGGATAGGGCTGAGCCAGCGCACAAACGCTTGTCAGGATGGCTGCTACCGTGAAAATCAAGTGCTTTTTCATGATACTGTCGTTTCAAAAGGTGTTATTTTCCTTGTTGGAGTCATTCAGGCCTTGCGCCAAACCATCTTGTTGACGATGCCAGTGTAGCTCTGGATAATCTTCACCACTTTGGTGGAGACATTCTCCTCGACGTAGTCGGGGACGGGGATGCCATGGTCGCCATTGGCATTCATCTCCACGGCGGTCTCTACGGCCTGCAGCAGTGAGTGGTCGTCGATGCCGGCGATGAAGAAGCAGGCCTTGTCGAGTGCTTCCGGGCGCTCGGTTGATGTGCGGATGCAGACGGCAGGGAAAGGATGCCCCACGCTGGTGAAGAAACTGCTCTCCTCTGGCAGTGTGCCACTGTCGCTGACCACGGCGAAGGCGTTCATTTGCAGACAGTTGTAGTCGTGGAAACCAAGGGGCTCATGTTGGATGACACGGGGGTCGAGAACAAATCCGCTGGCTTCCAGACGCTTGCGTGAGCGCGGATGGCAACTGTAGAGGATGGGCATGTCATATTTCTCAGCCATCTTGTTGATGGCGCCAAACAGTGACAGGAAATTCTTTTCCGTATCAATATTTTCCTCGCGGTGTGCGGAGAGGAGGATGTATTTGCCTTTCTCAAGACCAAGGCGCTGGTGGATGTCGCTGGCCTCGATCTCTGCCAGGTTCTGATGGAGCACCTCAGCCATCGGCGATCCCGTCACATAGGTGCGCTCCTTGGGCAGACCGCAGTCGGCCAGATAGCGGCGGGCATGTTCGGAATAGGCCATGTTGACATCACTGATGATATCGACAATCCTCCGGTTGGTCTCCTCTGGCAGGCACTCATCCTTGCAGCGGTTGCCGGCTTCCATGTGGAAGATGGGGATGTGGAGCCGCTTTGCCCCGATGACGGAGAGGCAGCTGTTGGTGTCGCCGAGAACCAGTACGGCATCGGGCTGGGTCTCCACCATCACTTTATAGGATGCGGCGATGATGTTGCCCATGGTCTCGCCGAGGTCGCTGCCCACGGCATTCATATAGATGTCGGGGTCGGCGAGTTTCAGGTCGCGGAAGAAGACACCGTTGAGGTTGTAGTCATAATTTTGTCCGGTATGGGCGAGCAGGGTGTCGAAATACCGGCGGCATTTGTTGATGACGGCTGCCAGCCGGATGATTTCAGGACGTGTGCCCACGATGATAAGCAGTTTGAGTTTTCCGTTGTTCTTGAATGCTGCCATGGTTGATGTGCGTTGGTTGTGGTTGTGGATGTGGCGCAAGGACGGGATGCGCTATTTCACGATTTCAAAAAATGTGTCGGGGTGGTTGGGGTCAAAGGGCTCGTTGGCCCACATCACGGTGACCAGGTTCTCGGTGTCACTCAGGTTGATGATGTTGTGGGTGTAGCCTGGAAGCATGTGCACGGCCTCGATGCGGTCGCCGCTCACCTCAAACTCCATGACCTCATCGCCGCCGATGCGTCGTTCCTGGATCAGGCCATGGCCGCTCACCACGATGAAGAATTCCCATTTGGTGTGATGCCAGTGCTGGCCCTTGGTGATGCCGGGCTTGGAGATGTTGACACTGAACTGTCCGCAGTTGGCTGTCTTGAGCAGTTCGGTGAATGAGCCTCGGGCATCGGTGTTCATCTTCAGCGGGAAGGCTACTTTCTCCTTGGGCAGATAACTCAGGTAGGTGGAGTAGAGCTTCTTGGCGAAACTGCCAGTCGGAATCTCTGGCATGACCAGGGTCTGTGGCTGGTCATGGAAGGTGTGGAGCAGGTCGACGATCTCACCGAGCGTGACATGGTGGGTGACCGGGCAGTAGCAGTAGCGGCCATCAGCGGAGGGCTTGACCTCCAGACCCTCAAACTCGCAGCGGTGCTCCTTGCCCTCCAGGCAATCGAGCATCTCTGCCACCAAGTCATCGATGTAGAGCAGTTCCAGTTCCACGCTGGGGTCATTGACCGTGATGGGTTGCTCCGTGGCGATATTGTTGCAGAAGGTGGCTACGGCACTGTTGTAGTTGGGCCGGCACCATTTGCCGAAGAGGTTGGGGAAACGGTAGATGAGCACCTTGGCGCCGGTCTCCTTGGCGTAGTCGAGAAAAAGTTCCTCACCAGCCTTCTTGCTCCGGCCATATTCTGAGTTGCCGAAACGTCCGGTGAGTGAGGCCTGCTGCGACGATGACAGCATCACCGGGCAGGTATTGCCATGGCGCTTCAGGGTGTCGAGCAGGGTGGAGGCAAAACCGAAATTGCCGCTCATAAACTCTGCGGGGTCCTTGGGACGGTTGACTCCTGCCAGGTTGAAGACGAAATCGGCTTGCTGGCAATAGGGGTCGAGCAATGCCGGGTCGGTGTCGAGGTCATACTCCATGATCTCCATTTCCGAGGCATTGATGGCAGGGCGTGTACGGTCTTTTCCTTCCTGGATGTTTCTTAACGAGGCACAAAGGTTCTTGCCTGCGAAACCTTTGGCACCGGTGACGAGTATCTTCATGATGATAGTCTTTTTATTCTGACCTGATCTCCTTGGCATGAGCCTTGGGCTGGAGTCCCATGTCCTCACGGATGAAACGCAGTTTCATCAACAGTTCCTTCATGCCTTCCACGTCGAGACGGCGGGTGTTGTGGCTGTGATAGTCCTCGATTTTCGAGACATCCTCGTTGCCCTCGGTGAAGAACTTGTCGTAGTTCAGGCCGCGGGTATCGCAGGGGATGCGGTAGTAGTCGCCCATGTCGATGGCGCGCACCATCTCCTCACGGGTCACCAGCGTCTCATAGAGTTTCTCACCATGGCGTGTGCCGATGATCTTGACCTCGGGCTCCTTGTCGATGAAGGGTTTGCCGGTGCCTTCCACAGGCCGGTGGCAGTAGATGTCGATCAAGGCCTCGGCCAGGACGTCAAGGGTGGCTGCGGGGGCTTTCTGGACGAAGAGGTCACCGTTATGGCCATGGGTGAAGGCATACACCACCAGATCGACGGCGTCGTCGAGGGTCATCATGAAACGGGTCATATTGGGATCGGTGATAGTGATAGGCTTGCCCTCGATCATCTGTTCCACCCAGAGGGGGATGACGCTGCCGCGGCTGGCCATTACATTGCCGTAACGGGTGCAGCAGATGGTGGTCGCACCATCGTCGCCCAGTTCACGGCCCTTGGCCACCGCCACTTTCTCCATCAGGGCCTTGCTCATGCCCATGGCGTTGATGGGGTAGGCGGCTTTGTCGGTGGAGAGTACCACGACATTTTTCACACCATGCTCGATGGCGGAGTTGAGCACGTTCTCCGTGCCGAGGATATTGGTGCGCACAGCTTCGGCGGGAAAGAATTCGCAACTGGGCACTTGTTTCAGTGCGGCTGCAGCGAAGACATAGTCAACACCTTTCATGGCAACATCTACAGAACTCTTCTGGCGGACGTTGCCGATATAGAATTTCACTTTGGGGTTTTGCAGGGCATGACGCATGTCGTCCTGCTTCTTCTCGTCGCGGGAGAAGATACGGATTTCCTTGATGTCTGAGTTGAGGAAACGGCGGAGTACTGCATTGCCGAACGAACCTGTGCCGCCGGTGATCAGTAAAGTCTTGTCTTTGAATACACTCATGTCGGATGTGTTATGAAAAATGGTATGTTACAGTCTAAAAACGGTGCAAAATTAGTTAAAAAAAACGGGGAGAGGAAAGAATTTCATGGAAAACCGATGCGGGGCGTGGATTTCCCGTGTGGTCATATCTCTTTTTTGAGATCCTGCACGGTGATTTCCGAGAGTTCCTTCTCCGTGGCGTTGCGGGAATTGACCATGCGGTTGGCATGGTCCTGGATGACTTTCTCAAAGACATTCCTCACATATCGGGCATTGCCGAAGTTGCGGCTCTTATGGGCCACAATCTCCTCCAGACGTCCGCGGAGGTAGGCTCCGGCCTCCTCGTTCATGGTATATTGGTTTTTCTTCAGGTAGAGACAGAAGATGCGGAACAGCTCATCGGGAGTGTAGTCGGGGAAGTTGAGGTATCGGTTGAAACGAGACTGGAGACCGGGATTGGACTCGATGAAGCGTTTCATCTCGTTGGGATAACCGGCGATGATGACCACCAGTTTGTCGCGGTCGTCCTCCATGCGCTTGAGCAGGGTGGCAATGGCCTCGGCGCCATAGTCGCTGGCGCTGTTTTCCGGCACAAGGGCATAGGCTTCATCGATGAACAAGACTCCGTTGAGCGCGGAATCCACGATGTGGTTGGTCTTCATGGCGGTCTGTCCCACATATTCGGCCACCAATCCAGAGCGGTCGGTCTCCACGGTATGTCCTTTCTTCAGGATACCAAGGTCTTTGTAGATGCGTGCCACGATGCGTGCCACGGTGGTCTTGCCGGTTCCCGGACTGCCCGTAAATACAAGGTGATACGACATTTTCGGAGTCTTCAGTCCTTTTTCCTGGCGCATTTTCTGCACCTTGACGAAGTTGGCAAGCGATCTGACTTCCTCTTTCACGGATTCCAGACCGATCAGTTCATCGAGTTCTTGATAGGGATCGCCTTCGATGGGCTCGTTGATCACTACGCTGTCCTTGGTGACTTTCTCCTCGTTGGGATTGACTTTGGTCGAGGTCTTGAGCTCTTTTTCAGCCTCTTCCATAACGTCGTCTGAAGTGAATTCGACTACGATGGTCAGCAAAGCAGACAAGACAAACAGCACGATGGCGACGATACCAACGACACTCAGGACTTTTTGCATTTGGGGCTGCATACGGATTGTGTTTGTGTTTCGTTTCGGTTTCTGATCCAGGGGAGAGCGGCATAGATGAGGAAGGGCACGGCATAGCAGGCCAGGTCAATGGTGTCGAAGGTGCCGGTCAGCATCCCCATGCCTTGCAAAAGTTCGGAGATGACTCCTAAAACTGGGATGACACATGCCCAGGCCAACCGCTCATGCAGGCTGCGGTGCTTCATGATGGCATCCATCAGCAGGATGTAAGAAGCCGACCAGAGTCCGTTGGGAAGGCAATAGACCACCCATTCAGGCAGTACAAAGCCAGCGAAATGGGCTCTTTGGGCATCTACCCAACTGCCCAGTCCTATCCTGTCAATCATGCGGAACAGCAGAATCACCCTCGGCCGGAGAAGAACATACATTCCACCGCCCAACGACAATAGCAAGACGCTGGTTAGGATGCTCAAACCTCGGCAGATGTGGTCATTCGTAAGTTGCATACGCTCTCACAAACGACAAAATTACTCGTTTTTTGCCAATTGGCAAAGCTTTTGCCGTTATTTTCGAGATAAGAAATGGTTTTGGGATTAAAAACCTCCTCTGTTGCCGCCGAAACCGCCGCCCCAGCCTCCGCCGCCGCCCATGGGCATCGGACGGTCGCCGCCACGAGGACCACCGAAGCCTTCGCCACGTCCGCCTCGTCCGCCTCTACCTCCTTGTCCGCCTTGACCGAAGGCGTTGATCCTGTAGCTGACGTGGACCATCGCGTAGGAGGTGATGGCATTCACCTCACGGTCGGTCCATCCATTGGCGTTGACGGTGCGTGAGAAGTTGGACTGCTGGTTGAGGATGTCATACCACTGCAGCATGATGGTGAGCTTCTTGCCCCGGAGGAAACTATGGGAGAGTTGGGCGTTCCAGATAAACTCATTGGTGTTTAGCGTCTTGTCGCTGTAACCTCGTTTGCAGAACAGGTGCATGTCGGTGGAGAGATTGGAACCCCATGGGAAGGTGATCCGTGTGTTGCCTCCGAAGGAGTAGTTCCATGTCGAGAGGTTGTTGGAGGCTTGCAGACGGTTCTCTGTATGGGCGTAAGTGGCATTGGAGTTGAAAGAGACGTTCAGCCACTTGTTTCTGAAACTCAGCGAGGCCTGTGGACTCAGGTTATAGGTATGTGTGACGTTACGGTCGGGAATGGCCGTCCGGTTGAGATTGACATAGTTGATGCGGTGGTTGTAACTGCCGCGCACCGATCCGCTGACATCCCATCGGTTGAGGGTGTCGAGGGCAATGTTGAAGGTGACGCCGCCGTTGGTGCTCCAGTTACCGTTGATGTTCTCGGGACGGGAGATGCGTCCGCCGGTCGATTCGTTGTAAGTGACCACATTGCCGATGGAGTTGCGCTCTCGTGAGAAATTGGCGTTGGAACTGAAACTCCAGTGACGCTGTGCTTTGGGCACGGTGAAACCGAGACTGTCCACCACATATTTCGGGCGCCGCTGCATCTGGTAGTTGACACCTAAATTGGAGTTGAACGACGGTTTCAGACTGGGGTTACCCATGGAGATGGACAGGGGGTTGGTATCATCGTAGATGTCGAGAAGCTGTGTGATGTTGGGTTGTGACGACGATCCTCTGTAGGTCACCTGCAGGTTGGTCTGCTGGTTGAAGCGGTAGCGCAGGTTGAGTGTGGGCGACACGTTGGTGACGGTGCGCACGGTGTCGATGGGGTAGCCCAGGTATTGTTGGATGAAGTGCGATCTCTGGGGCATAACGGTGACGCCCACATTCATATTCATTTTCTCCCTGATGAACCGCAGTTGCACGTCGATGTTCTGGTTGTGCTCGGTGCGGTTGGAGTAACGGCTGAGGCGGTCGGAGAGATAACTCTCATAGGGGTTGTCGAGATAGCCAAACAGGCGTGTCCAGTCGCGGTAGGACTGCAGCACCTCTCGGAAAGCCTCATCGGTGTAGTCGGGGAAATCGTAGGTCGAGGGATCGCTCTTCTGATGGTTGTAACTGTAGCGGTAGTTGAGTTGCAGGAAGATGCCCTGTGCACCAAACGACCGTCTGTTTTCCCACGGTCCTCTCGGTCCTTGTCCTCTGTTGGGAGTCGTGTTGAGCGTGTCTTCCTCAACGGGTTTGGGTTTGAAGGTGTAGAGGGGTTCGGTGTAGGTGGCACCGAGGGAGTAGCTGAAGTTGTCGGAAGGTGAGGTGGTATAGCGGTTGGTCTGGTAGGTGGAGTCATTGCCGAAGCGGTCCATCACCTGATAGAGATGCACGGCGGAGAGGTTGGTGTTACGGTTCTTGCCTTCCCGGTAACTGATGTTGGAACTTATGGCTATGTTTCGGCCTCTGTTGCCAAACCTGCGGTAGATTTGGAGTTGTGAACTGACATCTTTGTTGGTGCTGTAGCTCATCGACTTGTTGGAGCGGCTGTTGACGACATACCCCAGTTGGTTCATCCGGTCCAGACCTGCGTCATCGAGGGGATTTTCCACATAGGTGAAGGGATCGACGTTGAAGGAGGCTGAATTGGAGAATCCCCGTCCGTCGTTGGTGGAGAAATTGAGGTTGGGACGGAAGGAGAGGGTCGTCACGGAGTCGATGGTCCATTGCAGGTTCATGTTGCCGGTCCAGTTGTTGGCGCGGGAGTAGTTCTGGCTGATGCTGTTGGAGAAGGCTCCGCCTCGCGTGTTGACAAAATTTTCCGAACCTGTCCTGTTCCAGTTGTCGGTGTTGTTGTGTGTCCAGGTGACACGGCCGCTGAGTTTCAGGTTCTTGTTGTTCTCGTAGCTGATGTCCAGAGCTGCCGTCTTGGAGTGGCGCTGTCCGTTGCCGTTGCCCCGTCCACGACCGCCACGGCCTGAGAATCCGCGGTCATTGACGTTGTTGGCGTTGCCCATGAAGGTGTAGCGCATGGCTCCGAAAGGCTTCATCGCAGTGAGGCGTATGCCGTAGCGGTGGTCGGTGCCCAGTCCGATGTCGGGGTTCATCTGCAAACCATTGCGGGCACTTCTCTTCGTCACGAACTCAAGCACGAAGTCGTCGTTGCCGTCGTCGAGGCCGGTCATTCTGGAGAGATCGCTCTTCTCGTCGTAGGCTTTCACTTTGTCGATGACATAGGAGGGCAGGTTTTTCATTACGGCATCGTTGTTGCCCGTCATGAAGTCACGCCCGTCCATCTTGAATTTCCTCACGTTCTTTCCATTGATGGTGATGCCGCCGTTATCATCGATCTGCGCTCCGGGGAGCATCTCGACCAAGGCCTCGATGGCCGATCCCTCGGGAACGCGGAAGGCATCGGCATTATAGACCACGGTGTCGCCTTGAACGACCATCTTCGGGATGTTGGCCACGACGGTAGCTTCATCCAATTGGATGGCGTCGGGTTCCATGATGATATCGCCGAGTGCGATGGGCTCACGGCTGGTCTTTGTCAGGTTTCGAGAGATGGATTTATAACCTAAGTTGGTGATTTTCAAGAGATAACTACCTCTATTGACATCCGTAAAGGTGAAACGGCCCTGTTCGTCGGAGAATACACCACCCACGAAGGTGGTATCGCTGCGGTTGTTTCTTGAATTGTTGATTTTATAGAGCTGCAACGTGGTTCTCTCCAGTGCTTCCTTGCTCTCCTTGTCGATGATGCGCCCGTTGATGGTTGTATTCTGCGAATGCGCTTGGAGCATGAAAAAATAGAGTGCGGCGAGCAGTATAAGTCGGTGACCGGCCATTTTGTTCTTGGTTTATTTCAGATGATTGATTTCATACGACCATTTTCTGTCATATCAGTTGCGGATTTGTTTCGCATTGTTCAGTAGTTTCAGCAAATGGTTTGCTGATTAGACGAGAAAAAGGTAGAGATGTTTAATCAGGAATGCTTTTTTATTGTTACTTTTACCACAATTGTGGCGAAAGTACTCCATTTCGGGATAAGAAAAGATTAAAAATCTTTTCGTTCTCCGCTCGATTTTTCGTACTTTTGCGGAAGAATCATTAATAGACTTCATGATGAAAGAACTTTATTCAGCTGACAAGAATCGTTATGAGAATGGAATGGAGTATGTGCGTTGCGGCCGCTCAGGTGTCCTGTTGCCCAAGGTGAGCCTTGGTTTCTGGCATAATTTCGGCAGTGTAGACCCTTATGAGCGCAGCCGTGAGATTACCCATTACGCCTTCGACCATGGGATTACCCATTTTGATCTGGCCAACAACTACGGACCTGTCTATGGCTCTGCAGAAGAAACCCTGGGGCGCTTGATGGATGAGGATTTCCGTCCTTACCGCGATGAGTTGTTCATCTCTTCGAAAGCAGGCTACGACATGTGGCCTGGTCCCTATGGCGACTGGGGCAGCCGCAAGTATCTGATGGCTTCTCTTGACCAGTCGCTCAAGAGGATGAGGATCGACTATGTCGATTTGTTCTACAGCCACCGTTATGACCCAGTGACGCCGTTGGAGGAGACCTTACAGGCACTGGTGGATATCGTCAAGGCGGGAAAAGCCCTTTATGTCGGTATTTCAAGATGGCCCCTTGAGGCTACTCGCTTCGCCGCGAAATACCTCAGGGAGCGCGATGTTCCCTTGTTGATCTACCAAGGTAAACTCAACTTGATTGACCGTGAACCGCAGGAGGAGGGCATCCTCGACTTCTGTGCCGAAGAGGGTATCGGATTCATTTCATTCTCTCCTCTGGCACAAGGGTTGCTGACAGACCGCTATCTGAACGGCATCCCGAAGGACTCACGCATGGCAAAAGGAAAATTCCTCAAAGAGTCGATGCTCACACCTGAACTGCTCCAGCGTTTGCAGCAATATAATAAGGTGGCGGAGGAGCGTGGTGAGACTCTGGCAGGAATGGCCTTGGCATGGATTCTCCATCAGAAGGGTGTCACCTCGGTGCTCGTCGGTGCCAGTTCGACTGCTCAGTTGGAGAAAAATCTCAAATGTGTCAGTGCCGCTCCTTTTGACGGCGAATTGTAAAACAAGAAGCATAGCCCATGGGCCTGGGCTATGCTTCTTTCTTGTCTTTGATTGGGTGCTGCTGCTTATTCCTCTGGTACAATCCAACCGTCCTTGTCGAATTTGAGAGGACGGATAAACAGTTTGGCCCGTCCATTTTTGTCTTTTTCGTATGCATGCGACAGGAAATAGCATTTCCCGTCAAACTCGTATGCTGCGCAATGGCCCACACCGAAGTATTTCTCATTGGGTCCGTAGAGCCGTGTGCCGCCGCCATGGTCCATGGGACGGCCGTCCTTGTCGAGGTAGGGACCGGTGATATCCTTCGACCGTCCGTAAACCGTCTTGTAGGTGGACCGCTCGCCTCGGCAGCAGTAGTCGAAACTGACAAAGAGGTAGTAGTATTTGCCGTGGCGGAAGATGAACGGTGCCTCAACGGCGTTCTCTCCAGCCTCGATGGTGTCATTGCCCTCGATGGTGAAGCTCTGCACATCGTTGAGCTCCTCCATGGTGAGTTTCCTGCCCACTCGCCGGGAGATGGTGAATGGTTTTCCTTCTGGAGTTTTGAAATCCTTTTTGGAGAGTTTCACCAATTGTATGCCGTCCCAGAACGAACCGAAGGTGAGGTAGGGCTGTCCGCTCTTGTCCACGATCAGGTTGGGGTCTATGGCGTTGAAATTGTCGGTACGTCGGTGTGAGGCAATCACCATTCCACGGTCCTCCCAACCGAAGTCGGGCGATTCGGGGTCAAGCGTTTTGTTGACGGCGAGTCCTATCGCGCTCCCGTTCTTGCCGAAGGTGGAACAGGAATAATAGAGATGCCACAGTCCGTTGTGGTAGCTGATATCCGGTGCCCAGGTGTGGCCACGATATCCCCTCACGGTGTCGATGGCCCATTTGGGTGTTTCGCTCAGTGCCGATGGTTCGGCACTCCATTCCTTCATGTCGGCGCTCGACATGACACCCACGTTCATGCCTGTGGAGAAGACATAATATCTGCCGTCCTCGCCTTTGGCCATCACCGGGTCGTGTACGTCGGGATGAAGGGCGTCGATGGGAAACATCCTTCTCTGCAGAGTGGCATGGTTGATGACCTCAAAAAAGATTCCATAGAGAGAGGGTGAAACCATAGTCCCTCTTTTCCCTAAATCAATGGTGATAGGGCCAACTTGAGCCATGCTGCAAACCGCGTATGCGGACAACATGGCTGATAACAGCGTTTTTTTCATTTTGTTTTAGTTATTAGTTTTTTGGATAGTTTGTTATAGAGTGGATGTTTATCTATTTTCTGACGGTCTTCAGCTCATTGCCATTGAATTCGGTGTAGTCCAAATCGAGTTTATTCCATGGAAAACGGTCACGGAAAAGTTCGGGGTGATTTACGGTAAGGGTGCATTTCGACAAACCTTCAAAAGCGTCGGGAGCGCAGGTGGGTGGGGCTTCAGTGCGTACGACGATGGAGCGGAGCATCGTGCAATTGGCAAAGGCCAGTGCGCCGATTTCCAACACCCATTTGGGAATGCGTATCTGTTCAAGGCGCTTGCAGTTGGCGAAGGCGGTCATCTCTATCGTCCGCAATTCCTGCGGCAGTGGGATGATACGCACGCCTGAGTTCATGAAGGCTCCTTTCCCTATCGTCAGGATGTGGCTGTTGTAGATGTTGATTTTGTCAAGAGAGACGCAGTCTTTCAGCATCTGTTCGGGTATGCTTTCCATATGCCCCGAGAACTGGATGTTGGAGAGTTTGGTGCATCCTTCAAAGGCAGAACGTCCCAGGCGCACAAGTCTTTTGGGCAGACGGGCATATTCCAGGTTTTTCATGCCATAAAAAGCAGAATCGCCAAGCTGCTTGTTCTTCAACTTATTTAAGTCAATCTTTTTCAGTTTTGTAAGCGAGCGGATGAACAGCAGGTCGCTGTCGTTGAGTGTGCCTGACAGGATGAGCCTTTCCACGTTAGTACCATTCCCGACAAGGGAAGACAATGTGCCGGCTTGGGCCACGTTTAGTTTCATCTCCTGGGCTGTGGCAAAAGCGGATATGAGTGCTGCTGCCAATAAGAATAATGTTCTTCTCATCTTTTTTCTGTTTGGTAAAGATGCTGCCAAAGATACAAATTAATGCATGAAGTACCAAATATTTCGGGCGTATTTTATTCAACTCGTCGAGCACTTTGGCTTTTTATACGTCATGCACTTTCACGCGGTTGCATCTCTTCTGAAGATATACAAATTTAATCATTTACAATTTTACCGTGTTTGCGTCGGCTGATGCACGTTTCTGCTTCACTTTAGGCGTCAGCAGTGCCAAATAAGGATGTGTATCTCTAATAAAGTGGAAGAATTCTTTTGTATTGTCTTCGACTTTCTTTATTTTTGCAGACGAAACAAACGAACCTAAAAACAACATGCAAAACAAATCTTTCTTATTCTGTCTGCTGATCGTCTTTATGGCGCTGCATCCATTCAAGGCGCTGTCGGCAGAAGCGGAAGAGGTGAACGAGTCTGATGTTACCGCCACGTGGGAACTGAAATCGACAGACCTCGTCACCTCCGCAGTCCTTTCAAAAGATGGCCTTTTCTCTGTGGCCGAACTGTCTTGGGGCGACAAACTCATTCCTTTTGGCCTCCGCACCGACGGTGGGGTGACCCGTCAGCAATTTCAGCCGACGGAGAAAGCAGGAAGCGGTGATGAGGGATCCGCGCTTGTCTTCACGCTGAAACCCAAAAAGGCCTTGACATTCACCCCAAAGAAACTCTCTTTCAACGCCTGCCGCGTGGGCACCAACGGTGGAAAATTTGATGTCGTCGTGGTGAGCGGCGATCAGTCGGTCAAAATCGCACAGGGCATCACACCTCAGTTGGCCAAAGAGGCTCCCTACGTGTCAAACCATGAGTTTGACCTCAGCAGCATACCTGCCACAGACGGTATCTTTTATGTGAAGATCTACATCTATGACCTGGCCACCAACAAGCAATATGCTTTCAGCGATGTGGTGATCACTGGTGACGTGGTGGGAACACTGCAGCCTGTGTCCACCTATACCCTTGATGTGAAACTTGGTACCGAGGGCGCCGGCAAGGTCTCGGTCAATCCTGCGGGACACGAGTTTGACGAAGGAACAATGATCACCGTCTCTGCGACAGAGAATTTCGGTTACCATTTCTTGAACTGGACGGATGAGGAAGGCCGTGAAGTATCGACCGAAAATCCCTATAGTTTTGAGATAACTGCCAATACTTTCCTGGTGGCCAACTACACGAAGAACAATGTCTATGCCCTGAATCTGAACCTGGAAGGCGGTGCCAACGACAATCAGGTGCAGTTCACGCCTTCCGGCAACTACGTGGATGGTGTGCATTACTACGAAGAGGGCACAGACGTGAAGCTGACAGCCGTCAACAACCGGATCCTGACTTTTACAGGATGGGAAGACAACACGACCGACGCCGAGCGCATCGTCAAGATGGATGAGACGAAGAATCTGACAGCACATTTCTCTGCCGCTGATTTCATCGTGGGCTGGGACCTCTATTACGACCAACCCAACAGAGACCGTGTGGCCGACTACAAAGCTGATTCGGAGAATGCGGGCATGCTGTCGCTTCGTCAGGCTGACGGCACCACCAACAGTTGGCTCACGCGGGGCGCCAGCAACGGACAGGAGAACGGCAAGTATGCGGCCCGTATCTGGAAATACCTCAGCGAACAATGGTATTTTGAAATCTCCTTCTCCTCGAAAGGTTATGAGAACATCGTCGTCTCCAGCTGTCTGGGAGATGACTACAACACCTACAGCATCAACAACTTGGAGTATTCCACCGACGGGACCAACTTCGCCAAGGTCGGTGAGTTCAACCCGCCCGCCCGCGGATGGGATGGCCCGAAGGAGTTTGCCTTGCCGTCTGATGCCAATGACCAGGAGCGCATCTATGTGCGCTGGATGCCCGACCGTACGAGTCCCTTGGTGGGTGTGGAAAGCGACTATGACGGCACTTCGATAGCTGAGATCTTCGTGCTGGCCGATGCTGTCGGAGCTGCCGAAGAGCGTGCCGTGCTCGTCGCCTCAAATCCCACGAACGGTGCAGAAGGCGTCTCACGCAACGGTTCCGTCATCCTCAACTTCGACAAGAAAGTGAAGGCGGGCAGTGGGGTGGCCACCCTTGGTGGCGAGGAAATCGCTCCCATCATCAGCGGCAAGTCCGCCATCTTCAACTATTCCGGTCTGGAGTATGATGCTCATTACACTTTCACCATGCCCGAGGGCGTGCTGGTGAGCCGAAGCGGCAATCCCGTGGCTGCTGTTGAGATCAGTTTCTCCACCATGGCCCGCAAGCAGCCGGAGGCCCGTCTCTATGATGCCGTGGTGGCCCAGGATGGCAGTGGTGACTATACCAGTTTGCAGGACGCCATCAATGCTGCTCCCGCAGGCCGCGCCATTCCCTGGCTCATATTCGTGAAGAATGGCAGATACAAGGAACACATCGACATACCCGCCTCGAAACCTTGTCTGCATATCATCGGACAGGACCGCGACAAGACCGTGGTGCTCGACAACCGCCTCTGCGGCGGAGCAAATGCCTATAACGTGGATCCTGGCGCAACAGTGGTGGTGAAAGGCAAGGACACTTTCTTCGAGAACATCACCCTTGAAAACAGCCATGGCCATGAACAGCAAGCCGGTCCCCAGGCCCTGGCTCTCAATACCGTGGCCGACCGTGTGGCACTCAACAATGTGGCCCTGCTCTCTTATCAGGACACATGGATCACGAGTTCCAACCCCAACAGCCGTCACTACATCAGACATTCGCTCATCGAGGGTTCCGTGGACTTCATCTACAACTCCGGCAATGTGTATCTGGACGGCGACACGTTGGAAATCAACCGTCCCTCGGGAGGATATATCGTCGCACCGAGCCACACCGCCGACGTGAAGTGGGGCTATGTGTTCCAGAACAACATCATCCGTGCTCATCCCGGAGTGAACGTGACCGATGTGTGGCTGGGCCGTCCGTGGCACAACGAACCGAAGACCGTGTATATCAACACCCAGACTTTCGTGACCATTCCCCCGAAGGGCTGGTACAACACGATGGGCGGTTTGCCCGCACTCTGGGCCGACTACAACACGGTGGATGCCGACGGCAATCCCCTGGACCTGAGTCAGCGTGAGTCTTACTATTACTATTACGCCGATGAAGCGAAGACTGTCAAGGTGGAGAAATTTGACGTGAAAAACTTCCTGACCGATGAGGAAGCTGCCGAATACACCATCAAGAATGTGATGAGCGGCGATGACAACTGGCAGCCAGACCTGCTCTGCGAGGCTTGCGATGCTCCCGTCGTGAAAGAAGAGAACGGACAACTGAGATGGGATGCCGTGCCCTATGCCATCTGCTATGTCGTGACCCGAAACGGCGAGGTGGTGGGCTTCACGACCGAAACCAGTTATGCTGGAGCACCTGGCGTGACAGGTGACGTCTGGCAGGTGCAGGCCGTCAATGAGAATGGCGGACTGAGCCGGAAGGCCACGGCCAACGAGACCGAAAGCATAGAGATCATCGAGCAGCGGCATGATGATGCCCAGGAAATCATCTATACTATTGACGGCAAGCGTGTGAGTCAAGTCCAAAAGGGTCTGAACATCCTGCGCTCGAGCAACGGCAGCATCCGTAAAGTGGTGGTGAGATAACGACAACACCAGAAAAACAAGATTCAATAAAGAACCCCCAAATACCAAATACAGCATTCATGAAACGGCTATTTTTCCTTTTAAGCGTCCTTGCGGTCCTCCCCCTGTCGGCGCAGCGCACCACACAATGTTTGAACTTCGGTTGGGACTTCCGTCTCAACGATGAGGGCGAATGGCGAAAAGTCGATGTGCCTCATGATTTCCAGATAGAACAGCCCTGGGTAGCCCCTGCCGCCGACGAGAAGGCAGACAACTCGGATGTCGCTGCCAATATCAAGAGCCGGTTGTCGAGCCGTGGTTTCAAGGAGATGGGCAAGGGATACTACCGTTATCGTTTCACCCCCGATGATTCTCAAAAGGGAAAGCGTGTGTTGCTCGATTTTGAGGGAATCATGTACACCGCCGACGTGATGCTCAACGGCAAGCGCGTCGGAGGAACAGACTACGGATATGTGGGATTTGAAATTGACATCACGGATCAGTTGAAGTTTGGTGAAGACAATGTCATCGAGGTCATTGCCGACACCCGTGAGCCCGGCAACTCTCGCTGGTACACGGGTGGCGGCCTCTTCCGTAATGTCTCCCTCGTGTCCACCCCGAAGGACATGTATTTCGGGCGGCATCCTTTATTTATCACCACGCGCGACAACAAATACGTGAGCATCTCTGCGGAATTCACCAACCGGACGCGTGACAAGGCCACGCGCATCGCCTACCAGATTCTTTCTCCGAATGGAGAAGTCCTTTGCAGCGACACGGCGGAACTCAGCCGCCATCGGATGACCCGCACCCAGGAGGAGCGTATCGCCACGGATATTGAGATTCCCCATCCGCAGGTCTGGGACCTGGACAGTCCCAGCCTCTATCAGGTAAGGACCCAGTTGCTCCGTGAGGACGGGACTGTGGCTGACGAGGCATGCGAGCGCTTTGGCATCCGCACCATCGAAATCGGACCCTCTTTCGGTCTGAAACTCAATGGCAGGAAAGTATTGCTGAAAGGCTATGCCAACCACCACACCCTGGGAGCCCTTGGCGCCGCCGCTTATCCGCGTGCCATCGAGAAACGACTGCTGATGATGAAGGAGTGGGGCGTCAACCATATCCGTACCTCCCATAATCCCTATAGCAGGGAATTTATTGAGCTGTGCGACAAATGCGGCATCCTGGTCGTGGATGAACTGTATGACAAATGGACCCGTCAGCATACGGGTGGAAAGACTCCTTTTGAACAACATTGGCAGACTGAGGTGCCTGAATGGGTGAAGCGCGACCGCAACTCTCCATCCGTCGTACTGTGGAGTCTTGGCAACGAACTGCAGCAGGACCCCAACCAACCCTTCAATGACTTCGGCGTCACGATGTATAAGTTGCAGAAAACCCTCATCCAGCGCTACGACTCCACCCGTCTGGTCACCGTGGCCATGCACCCCCGTTACCGCAACTGGGAGACCGACTCCCTGCCTTGTGACCTGGCGATGGAGACCGATGTCCAGGCCTATAACTACCGCTACATGTATTTCCCGGGCGACGGGCGACGCTTCCCGTGGATGACCTTCTACCAAAGTGAGGCCAACACCTCTGGAATGGGTCCCAACTTCTTTGAGATGAACCTCGACAAGGTCATCGGACTGGCCTACTGGGGAGCCATTGATTACCTGGGCGAGAGCCAGGGATGGCCCGCCAAAGGATGGACGCAGGGTGTCTTCGACATCTCCCTGGAACCCAAGCCGAAGGCATACCTCATGAGGTCGCTGTTCAAACCCGATGAGCCTCTCGTCCACATCGCTGTCATCGACTCCAAAAATGATGTCCTGTGGAACGGCGTGCAAACCGGCAACGACGGCATGAGTGACCATTGGAACCGTGAGCCGGGCAAGCAGCTGTCGCTCATCACCTACACCAACGCCGATGAAGTGGAACTGCTGCTCAATGGAAAGAGTCTGGGCAGAAAGAAGAATCCCGTGGATGACCCGAAGCAGCGCAACCAGATCCGGTGGAATGGGGTAGTGTATGCTGAAGGCAAACTCGAGGCTGTCGCCTACCGGGATGGAAAGGTCGTCGCACGTCACAGGACAGAGACCACAGGCAAGGCCGTGCGTCTCGTCGCTACGCCCGACAACAACCTCTGGCAGGCTGATGGCACGGACCTGCAGCATGTCCGTGTCGAGGCCGTTGACAGCAAGGGGCGCCGCGTGCCCATGGCACAGGATGAGGTGCGCTTCGAGGTATCCGGCGACGCCCGTATCGTCGCTGTCACCAACGGAGACCAGAACAGCGACGAACTCAACGTCACCGACCACCGCTGCCTGTGGAACGGGTCGGCCATGGTCATCCTCCGTGCGGGCCAGTCTCCCTCACCCGTCACCTTGCGCATCGTTTCCGACCGTTACAAAACCGTCACCCTGAAACTGAATCTCGTGAAATAATTGGCGTGTATGGAAGTTTTTCCTTAAATTCTGTCAAAAATCATGCTTTTTCCTCGCTTATTTCATTTTATTATGTAATTTTGCGGGCGATAATATCATTTATTGATTTACATTATACACAATTAATTCCAAAGAAAAATGAACAAACTTGACCATCCTGCAATCCTGGTCGTTGACATGCTCAATGACTTCGTCACTGGCGCTCTCGCATGCGACAGAGGAAAGGCAATCGTTCCGGCAACAGCTCGCTTGCTCGATGCTGCCCGTGAGGCAGGCGTACCTGTCATTTTCTGCAATGACGCTCATATCAAAGGTATTGACCGTGAACTCAAACTGTGGGGCGACCATGCCATCGCAGGAACTGAGGGAGCTGCCGTGATACCCGAACTCAAGTTGTGTGACAAAGACTATGTCGTGCCCAAGCGCAGATACAGCGGATTCTTCCAGACCGACCTCGACATCCTGCTCAAGGAACTTGGTGTGAAGACCGTGGTCATGACCGGACTCCATGCTCACATGTGCGTGCGCCATACCTCCGCCGACGCTTACTGCCTCGGATATGACGTGGTTGTTGCCAAGGAAGCTACGGACTCCTTCACCGAGGAGGACTACCTGAACGGTCTCGCATATCTCAAGACCTGCTATGGCGCAGACGCTTACAGCAACGACGAACTGATTGCCGCATTCTAAGGATATCGGCTCTGCCGACCCTTCTTGATATCAACACGCAAATGACACTGCTTGAAGGTGGCATTTGCGTGTTTTCTGTTGGTACACATTTGTTTAAAATCACTAAAATGATAAACTTTTTCTGCTTCCAAACATAAAACTGATGAAAAATTTGTAAATTTGCACCTTAATTACGATTTTTCATTACAATCTCCAAGGGAGAAACTTTGTAAGTTCTTGAAACACAACTAAATAAATAGGTTTTATAGATATGGCCACAAAATTTGCGGAGTATAAGCATCTCAACCTGACAGAAGTCAATAATCAGGTGTTGGAACTATGGAAGAAGGGCAATGTGTTCAAACGCTCCATCGAAGAGCGTGAGGGCTGCCCGGAGTTTGTCTTCTACGAAGGCCCTCCTTCAGCCAATGGTCATCCGGGTATCCATCATGTGCTCGCCCGCACCATTAAGGACACTTTCAACCGCTACAAGACAATGAAAGGCTTCCAAGTGCAGCGGAAAGCAGGATGGGATACTCATGGACTCCCCGTGGAACTGGGCGTGGAGAAAGAACTCGGCATCACCAAAGCTGACATCGACAATCCTGAGAGTCCGAAATACATCTCCGTGGAGGATTACAACCGGAAATGCCGCGAGAACGTCATGATGTTCACGGCTGAATGGGATGAGCTTACCGAGAAAATAGGCTATTGGGTTGACCTGGACAATCCCTATATCACCTACGACAACAAATACATCGAGACGCTGTGGTGGTTGCTGAAGCAGTTCTACGACAAGAACCTGCTGTATAAGGGCTATACCATCCAGCCTTATTCACCTGCTGCAGGTACCGGACTTTCCAGCCATGAGCTCAACCAGCCGGGTTGCTACCGCATCGTCAAGGATACCACGGTGACGGCTCAGTTCGCCATCTGTGACCCCAAACCCGAGATGACAGGGTGGGGCAATCCCTATTTCTTGGCATGGACGACGACTCCCTGGACGTTGGCTGCCAACTCCGCTCTCTGCGTGGGACCGAAAATAGACTATGTGGCCGTGAGGACCTACAACCCCTACACCGCAGAACCTGTGACGGTCGTCCTGGCAGAGGCCCGTCTCTCAGCCTATTTCAATGAGAAAGGCCGTGACGCCGACCTCGCCGGTTATAAGAAAGGCGACAAGGTGATTCCTTGGCAGATCTTGGCCCAATATAAGGGTACCGACCTCGTGGGATTGCATTACGAGCAGTTGATGCCGATGGTGAAACCGCTCACCGACGGAGCCTTCAGGGTCATCCCCGGCAATTATGTCACCACAGAGGATGGTACAGGTATCGTGCACATTGCTCCTAATTTCGGTGCCGATGACGCCAACGTGGCCAAACTCGCCGGTGTGCCTCCCATCGTGATGATCGACAAGAAAGGACATCAGAGACCTGTGGTTGACCTTCAGGGCAAATATTTCGTCACAGAAGACCTGGATCAGGACTTCGTGAGTGAATTCATCAACCTGCCGCTCTGGAGCCGCTATGCAGGCAGATATGTGAAGAACGCATACGACGAGACGCTTACCGATAAGGACGAGACACTCGATATCACCATCTGCATGGACTTGAAGATGGAGAACAAGGCGTTCAAGATCGAGAAACATGAGCACAACTACCCGCATTGCTGGCGTACCGACAAACCGGTGCTCTACTATCCGCTCGACAGTTGGTTCATCAAGAGCACGGCCCGCAAGGAGCGGATGTCGGAACTCAACCTCAACATCAACTGGAAACCGGAATCCACAGGATCTGGACGTTTCGGCAACTGGCTGGAGAACCTGAACGACTGGAACCTCAGCCGTAGCCGTTTCTGGGGCACTCCGCTGCCTATCTGGTACAATGAGGAAGACCAGGAGACCCGTTGCATTGGTTCGCTGCAGGAACTGTATGACGAGGTGGAGAAAGCCGTCGAGGCCGGTGTCATGGCTTCGAATCCGCTGAAAGACAATGGTTTCGTGCCCGGTGACTATTCGAAGGAGAACTACGACCGTATCGACATGCACCGTCCTTATGTTGATCAGATTGTGCTCGTGTCCTCCAAGGGCCATCCCATGAAGCGCGAGACCGACCTCATCGACGTGTGGTTCGACTCAGGCTCCATGCCTTATGCACAGATCCATTACCCGTTTGAGAATGCCGACAAGGTGGATGCCAACAAGGCATTCCCCGCCGACTTCATCAGCGAGGGTGTCGATCAGACCCGCGGATGGTTCTTTACCCTCCATGCCATCGGTACTATGATCTTCGACAGCGTGGCCTTCAAGAACGTGATCTCCACTGGTCTGGTGCTCGATGCCAAAGGCAACAAGATGAGCAAGCGGTTGGGCAATGCGGTCGATCCGTTTGAGACGATAGAGAAATTCGGTGCCGATGCGCTCCGCTTCTATATGATGACCAACTCACAGCCTTGGGACAACCTCAAGTTTGATGTGGCCGGTGTCGAGGAACTGAGGAGAAAACTCTTCGGCACATTATATAATACCTATTCCTTCTTCGCCCTCTATGCCAATGTCGATGGCTTCGACTGCTCGCAGCCTGAGATCCCCGTGGCAGAGAGACCGGAAATCGACCGTTGGATCATCTCACAGCTCAACTCCCTGGTGAAGGCTGTCGATGAGAGCATGGCTGACTATGAGCCCACACGTGCCGGACGCATGATCGATGAGTTTGTCAACGACCACCTGTCCAACTGGTATGTACGACTCAACCGCAAGCGCTTCTGGGGAAAGGAGATGGATCAGGACAAACTGAGCGCCTACCAGACTCTCTATACCTGTCTGGTCACCGTGGCCAAACTGATGGCTCCCTTCTCTCCGTTCTATGCCGACAGGTTGTATATCGACCTGACATCCGCCACCGGAATGGCTGAGGCTGACAGCGTGCACCTCACCCGATTCCCCGTGGCCGACGAGTCGCTGATCGACACCGAACTGGAAGCCCGGATGGGCAAGGTGGCACAGAAAATCACCTCTATGGTGCTCGCCCTGCGCCGCAAGGCCGACATCAAGGTGCGTCAACCGCTCCAGTGCATCATGGTTCCCGCAACGGATGCCGTTCAGCGTGAGCGTATCGAGGCGGTGGCCCCCATCATCCTCAACGAGGTGAATGTCAAGGAACTGAAGTTCGCCGAGGGCGAGGGACTGCTGGTCAAGAAAGTGAAGTGCAACTTCCGCACAATGGGCAAGAAATACGGCAAACTGATGAAGGGCGTTGCCGCTGCGATGGCTGGCCTGTCGCAGAGCGAAATCGGTGAACTGGAGACCGCCGGCGTGCTCAACATCACCGTCGAGGGACAGCCCGTTGCCGTGGAGGCCGCCGACCTGGAGATCTACAGCGAGGATATCCCGGGATGGCTCGTGGCCAATGAGGGCAATATCACCGTGGCCCTCGAGGTGGAACTCAACGAGGAACTTCTCATGGAAGGCATGGCCAGGGAATTGATCAACAGGGTGCAGAACCTCCGCAAGGACGGTGGCCTTGAGATCACCGACAGGGTCAACGTGACGGTATCTCCCAATGCAGAGATGGAGAAAGCCATGGCTGCCTTCGGGGAATACGTGCAGAACCAGGTGCTCGCCGACCAAATCGCCTTCGCTGATAATGACGGACAAGAGGTGAACTTCGATGACTTCAGTCTGCGCATCAAGGTCGAGAAGGTATAAGCCGACAGAGAATCGTATCAGAAAGAATAACCATTAATCTTATCATATCATGGCAGAAAAGAAACGCTACAGCGATGAGGAACTGGAAGAGTTCAGAGCCATCATCAACGAGAAACTGGCGCTCGCTTATCGTGATTACAACCAGATGATGAAACAGCTCATGAATGCCGACGGCAATGATGTGGACGACACGTCGCCCACATACAAAGTGCTCGAGGAAGGCAGTACAACACAGAGCAAGGAGGAACTCGTGCAGTTGGCCAGCCGCCAGCAGAAGTTCATCCAGGGCTTGGAGGCCGCTATCATCAGGATTGAAAACAAGACCTATGGCATCGACCGGATTACCGGAGAGCTCATCCCCAAGGAGCGGTTGCGTGCCGTTCCCCACGCTACACTGAGCGTGGCTTCCAAAAACGCCCGGAAGAAGAATTGATGAGGTCAAAGCGCTTTTCCAAAGGTCTGGCGGCATGTCTTATCGTGCTGCTCATTCTCGTGGTGGACCAGATCATCAAGATAGAGGTGAAGACCGGCATGTATCTGCATGAGTCAATCCGTGTCTTCGACTGGTTCTATATCTACTTCATCGAGAATGAGGGCATGGCCTATGGCATGACGTTCATCAACAAACTGGTCCTCACGCTCTTCCGTGTCGTGGTGGCCATCGCCATCAGTATCTACCTCTACCGGCAGGTAAAGAAGAATGCCCGATGGGGATATGTGGTGTGTCTGGCCATGATCATCGCTGGAGCTGGGGGAAACATCATCGACTGCCTTTTCTACGGTCAGGTGTTCTCTCCTTCCACATCGTCGGCCATCGCGCATTTCGTGCCTTGGGGACAGGGCTACGCCCCGGTTTTCTATGGCAGGGTGGTGGATATGTTTTATTTCCCCATCATCGATACACATTGGCCGGAGTGGTTGCCCATCTGGGGCGGTGAGCGTTTCATCTTCTTCAGTCCGATCTTCAATTTCGCCGACTCGTGCATCAGCGTGGGGGTTGTAGCCTTGTTGCTGTTCTTCCGCAAGGAACTGGGTGAGGTCACTCTTTCCCAAAAAGAAGAGGCCCCTTCGGATACCGACTCCAAAGAATAATTGTATGACGCGTTTTGCTGGTCTCATCATGGGTGTGTGTGCTGTCATCCTTCTGATGACAGGATGCAAACCCGGCGTTCCCAAGGAGTATATCCAGCCAGATGACATGGAGGATATCCTCTACGACTATCATGTGGCCGACGGCATGGCTTATGCCGAGGGTGCATACGATGAAATGGCTTTCCGCCGGAAAGCCTATCGTGAGGCCGCACTCCGAAAACATGGGGTGACAGAGGCGGAGTTTGACTCTTCGCTGGTTTACTATTACCGTCATACCGAACGGCTGCATGACATCTACGCCAACCTGTCGAAGAGACTCAACAATGACGCCATCGCCCTCGGTGCGACAGCCAACGAACTGAGCCAGTTCGGAGGGACCAACCAAGGCGACACCGCCACGGTCTGGAGAAACGAGCAGGCCGTGGTGTTGATGCCTCAGGCTCCATACAACTCGATTTCCTTTGAGGTGAAGGCAGACACGGCCTATCATCAAGGTGATATGATGATCCTCAGTTTCGACAATCAGTTTATCATCCAGGAAGGTGTTCGCGACGGATTGGCCTTGCTCGCCGTCACTTTCGACAATGACAGCACCGCTACACAGGTCACCCATATCAACTCCGACATGCATTATGACATGAGGATCTCCAATGATGGAAGGCTCGGCATCAAACTGGTCAAGGGCTTCATCTACCTGGGGAAGGGTGGGGGCAACGCCAGTGCCAGTCCCTCAACCACACTCAAAATCATGTGCGTCAACAATATGAGGCTGCTCAGAATGCACCGCCAGCCGCCCAAGGAGGAGGAATCTGACAGTATCACGGTCCCGGCGCCTCATCCCGCTCAGAAAGGTGGTCCTCCTGTATCGTTGCACCCTCAGGTGCAGCCTGTGGAAGGTCCCCCGGCAGGGAGCCCAGCAGAAAGTGGTCCTGCCTCGCCGGGACAGACCAAAAACTGATGGATGGTTTCCTCTAAATTATTTCGCTTATGTTCTTTCTCAACCTCCTGCTTGCAGCAGTAACCTATATCTCACCGGTTCATTTCGATGTTTCCCTGGCAGGGAATTTCGGAGAACCCCGGCCCAACCATTTCCATGGTGGTCTTGACATCAAGACCCAGCAGATGGAAGGCAAGGCGGTGTATGCGATTGGTGACGGCTATGTTTGCAGGGTCTCCGTCAATGTCGGCGGAATGGGCAATGCGGTGTATGTTCGCCATCCGGAGGGTTATACCAGCGTGTATGCCCACCTCCAGCGGTTCGCCCCGCCCATTGAGGCATTGGTGAGAAAATGGCAATACCAGCATCAGACAACGGATGTCGATATGACATTGTGTGCCACCGACTATCCTGTAGCACAGGGACAGGTCATTGCCTTGAGCGGTGATACCGGAGCAAGTCTGGGCCCACACCTCCATCTTGAGATCCATCAGACTGATAACTGGAATATGATGGATCCGCTGGATTTCCTTCCGGGATTGCTGGAAGACACCATCCCGCCGAAGGCTCATGCCATTATGGCCTATCCCGTAAGGGGGGAAGGCCGTTTCTGTGGCCAGGATGATCAGCAGCGGTTCGACTTCATGGGTTTTGCCATAGCCGACTCACTCACGGCATGGGGAAAGGTGGGCTTCGGCCTTTATGCCGAGGACTTCATGCAAGGTTCTGACAATCGTTATGGCATACGCCATACCGTGCTCTTCGTCGATGGCACAGAGGTCTTCAGCAGCGATGTCGATGACATACCCATGTCAGCCAACAAGATGGTGAACGTCTGGGGCGATTATGACTATTTCGCACAGCATCAGCAATGGTTTATGAGATCTTTCCTCCTGCCGGGCAACAAATTGCCCTTCCTCAAGGCCGACCGCAATAACGGTCTCGTGAACTTCAACCAGGAGCGGGATTATCGGATCACTTATGTGCTTTGTGACTTTTTCGGCAATCAGTCGCAATATTCCTTTGTCGTCACCGGGCGTCCTGATACCATCCCGCCTGTGGCTCCCGACGACTCGCTGCTGATGAAGATGAAAGATGAGCAGGCCTGCCAGATGGAAGGGATGGACCTGAGAATCCCCAAGGGTGCTCTGCTCGCCGACGTGAAGGTCTCACCGTCGTCCAGACGTTGCCGCGGAGGACTGTCCGACGAGTATGTCCTGGCCCAGAAATCCATTCCGCTCGATGGCAAGGCCGTCTTGAGGATGAGGCTCGGCCAGGAGGTGGATGACCATGGGAAACTCTATATCTCGGCCCGGAGACGGACGAAGAAAAATGAACTTGACCCCGACAGCGGCCATAAACTGTTCATCCCAGCCACCTATCAAGATGGATGGGTGGAAGGTGAGGTGACCGACATCGGTGATGCTTTCTCCATCGCCGAGGATGCCACGCCTCCGCGAATCATTCCCATCAATCAACGGAATTGGGACTTGGAACCCCTGTGCGTTTTTGACCTCAAGGACGAACAGACGGGAATCGCCGATTTCCAGGGTTTCGTCGATGGACAATTCGTCTTGTTTGACTATGTCAAGAAGTCTTCCCGCGTCGTCTGTGACTTGAGAAATACACCCGTGGAACCCACAGGCGGTGAGCACCGGCTTCAACTGAAGGCCCGCGACTTGTTGGGCAACCAGTCGGTATTCGACGGCGTGATCAATTACTGAACATCCTACTCTTTTATTTGAATATCTAAAACCTTTCTATTATCACCCATCATCTATCCAGAATATGAGAAAACTATTGATTTCCTTGTTTTCGTGTGTCGCAGTACATGCTGCTGCATGCACCAATTTCATCGTGGGCAAGGGTGCCAGTACCGATGGTTCTGTCATCTGCACCTACAATGCCGACGACTATGGCATGTTCCAGAACCTCTGCCATTATCCAGCCGCCAAGCACGCTCCCGGTACGATGCGGCAAGTCTATGATTGGGATACCAATAAATACCATGGCCAGATACCTGAGGCTCCGGAGACTTACAATGTCATCGGCAATATCAACGAGTATCAGGTGACCATCGGTGAGACCACCTATGGTGGACGTGAGGAGATGGTTGATTCCACAGGCATCCTCGACTACGGATCACTGATCTACATCGCACTTCAAAGGTCGAAGACCGCACGTGAGGCCATCAGCGTGATGACAACCCTGGTGGAGACCTACGGCTATAATTCCGAAGGTGAGACGTTCACCATCTGCGATCCCAATGAGGCATGGATCATGGAGATGATGGGCAAGGGACCGGGCAGCAAGAGTGCCGTGTGGGTGGCCATGCGCATTCCCGACAATGCCATCTGTGCTCATGCCAATCAGAGCCGCATCACGAAATTCAACATGAAGGACAAGAAGAATGTGCTCTACTCCAAAGACGTGGTGAAATACGCCCGCCAGATGGGGTGGTTCACTGGCAAGGATGTGGATTTCTCCTGGAATGAGGCCTATGCCAAGCCTGATTTCTCCGGCCGCCGCTATTGTGAGGCCCGTGTATGGAGCTTCTTCAACCATTTCGTCAATATGGACCGTTACCTGCCCTACGCCATGGGAAAAGGTGACTATGATGAGCCCATGCCGTTGTGGATCTTCCCCAACAAGAAAGTGTCCGTCCAGGATATCGCCGAGTGCATGCGCGACCATTATGAGGGTACTCCTTTCGCCCTCGACAGCGATATCGGCGGTGGCATTTGGGAAATGCCTTACCGGCCCACGCCGCTTACGTTTGAACTGGATGGCAAGAAATACTTCAACGAACGGCCCACTTCCACTCAGCAGACAGGCTTCTCTTATGTCAGTCAGATGCGTTCTTGGTTGCCAAGGGAGATCGGCGGTGTCATCTGGTGGGGCAATGATGATGGCAACATGGTGGCCTATACGCCCATCTATTGCAGCATGACGGTCAGGCCGGAATGTTTCAACACACCCGGAGCCGACGAGATCACCTTCTCCGATAAAAATGCCTTCTGGGTATGCAACTGGGTGTCCAATATGGTGTATCCGCGCTATTCGCTGTTGTTCCCGTCGCTGAAAGAGGTGCGTGACTCGTTGGAGAACAGCTATTTTGCTGCTCAGGCCGGTATAGAGGAGAAAGCCATGAAACTCTATGAGGAGAGTCCTGCAAAAGCAGCCTCTTTTCTCAATGACTACAGCGTGGAGAAGGCACAGCAGATGTTGGCTCGCTGGAAACAACTTGCCACATACCTCATTGTGAAATACAACGACATGATTATCCATCCTGAGGAGAACGGCATATTCACCCGCGACCAATACGGACTGGGCACAAGGCCCAAGCGTCCGGGCTATCCCGACCGCTTCAAGCGCGCCCTGATCAAACAGACCGGCGACAAGTTCGAATATCCTGCAGAATAAACCATATGAGGTGTGTCAATCGGCACACCTCATACATTCAATACTGTCGGAGAGCAGCAAGCAATTGGCTGTTCTCCGTTTTTGTTCCGATGGTGATTCGGAGGCAGTTGTCGCAGAGTTTCACGCGGCTGCGGTTTCTCACGATGATGCCGTTTTCCATGAGATATTGGTATATGGCAGGGGCATCCGTCATCTTGGCCAGGAAGAAGTTGGCGTCTGTGGGATAGACATGCTTACAGATGGGAAGCATGGCAAAGGACACCATCATCCTGCTGCGCTCCTGCAGCAACAAGTTGACCCATTCCTGCACCTCATACGGGTTACGGAGCAGTTCCTGGGCCCGGTCCTGCGTGAGCTGGTTGATGTTGTAAGGATACTTCACCTTGTTGAAAATCTTGATGATCTCCTCGTTGGCGAAGGCCATGCCCATACGGATGGCGGCGCATCCCCAGGCCTTGCTCATGGTGTTGAGCACGATGAGGTGAGGATAACGGTCTATTTCCTGCCGGAAAGCCGCTTTCCCCGAAAAGTCGGAATAGGCTTCGTCGATAACCACGATGCCGTCGAATGCTTCCAGCACTCGTTCTATCTCGTCATGGTCGATGAGATTGCCGGAGGGGTTGTTGGGACTGCAGATCCAGATCACCTTGGTGTATCTGTCGCAGGCGGCGAGCATCTTCTGGGCTGACATCTGGAAATGGTCGTCCAAAAATACCGGCCGGTATTCCACGTCATTGATGTCGGCACATACCTTGTACATGCCATAGGTGGGTTCGATGGCCACCACATTGTCGATCTGCGGACGGGTGAAACAGCGATAGACCAGGTCGATGGCCTCGTCGCTGCCGTTGCCAAGGAAAATCTGCTCTGGCTTTACCCCCTTGTTCTTGGCTACCAGTTTTTTCACATCCCTCTGCAGGGGGTCGGGGTAGCGGTTGTAGGGCTGGTTGTATGGATTCTCGTTGGCATCCAGGAAGACGTGCGCATCATGGCCGCTGTATTCATCGCGTGCACTGCTGTAGGGTGACAATCGCCAGATATTGGGCCTGACCAGGTCTTTCAACTCTCTCATATCTCGTTGTTTCTTTTCAAATAGTTGATTCTTTGGCTCATGGCTCTCTTGTGGGCCATCAGCTGCTCGTTCTCGGCCATCACCTCCACGGCCCGTCCGATGGAGCGGATTCCCTCAGGTGTGATGTGCTGGAAAGTGATTTTGCGGCAGTAACTGTCGAGGTTGACCCCGCTGTAGGCCAGGGCATAGCCATGGGTGGGCAGGGTGTGGTTGGTGCCGCTGGCATAGTCGCCGGCACTCTCACAGGCATAGTGCCCGAGGAACACGCTGCCGGCGTTGATTACCTTGTCGGCCAGGATCTCATAGTCTTCTGTGCAGAGAATCAGGTGCTCTGGGGCATAGGTGTTGCTGAGGTTGATGGCCTCAAAAGTGTCGCTCACAAGGACCATGAGACTGTTGTCCAGGGCCTGTGCGGCGATTTCCCGTCTTGGAAGAAGACCCAGTTGGCGCTCGACCTCACGGCCGACGGCATTCAGCATCCGCTCGGAGGTGGTGATGAGCAATACCTGTGAGTCAATGCCATGCTCGGCCTGTGAGAGCAGGTCGGCCGCCACGAAGTCGGGATGGCTGCTGTCGTCGGCGATGACGCAGACCTCTGATGGGCCTGCGGGCATGTCGATGGCTGCGTCATGGAGCGAAACCTGTTGCTTGGCGGCCATCACATACTGATTGCCGGGACCGAAGATCTTATAGACCTTGGGGACGCTCTCCGTGCCGTAGGCCATGGCGCCGATGGCTTGCACGCCTCCAGCCTTGAAGATCTGGCTCACGCCGGCAATGCGTGCTGCCACGAGGATGGCAGGATGGATTTTTCCCTCACGGTTGGGAGGGGTGCACAGCACAATCTCGTCGCAGCCTGCGATTTTGGCAGGTGTGGCGAGCATGAGTACCGTACTGAACAGGGGAGCCGTTCCTCCTGGTACATAGAGTCCCACGCGCTCGATGGCGACGCTCTTCTGCCAGCAGGTGACCCCGGGCTGGGTATCTGTCTTTTCGCCTTCGAAGACCTGGGTCTCATGGAAACGGCGGATATTGAGATGGGCCAGTTCGAGCGAGGCTTTCAGTTCCTCATCGACCAGCCGCTCTGCCTCGTCCATCTCCGCTTCCGTGACGCGGAGTTGCGGGAGACTCACATGGTCAAACTTCTCTTCATATCGTTTCACTGCCGCATCGCCGTTCTGGCGCACGTCATCCAGCACGCTGGTGACCACCTGCGTCAGTTGGGTGGTGTTCATCTGGGGCCTTTTCACCAGTTCCTCCCAGGTGTCTCTTGTTGGGTATCTGACGATTCGCATCCTCTGTTCCTCCAGGTTTACAGGATCATTTTCTCTATCGGCGTGACGAGGATACCTTGGGCGCCGAGTTCTTTCAACCGACCGATAATCTCCCAGAAACGGCGCTGGTCGAGCACGCTGTGCACAGAGCACCATTCCTCGTCTGCCAACGGGATGATGGTGGGACTCTTCAGACCCGGTAGCACGTCGATGATTTCCTCCAGGCGTGCTTTGGGCACGTTCATACGGATGTATTTCTTGTCTTCGGCCTGTTTTACGGCACCGATGCGGAAGAGCAATTCCTGCAGGGTGGCCTGTTTCTCCTCCGACAGGTGTCTGTTTCCGATCAGAAGGGCCTCGCTCTGCATGACGACCTCCACCTCGCTGAGGTTGTTGCTCACCAGCGTCGAACCGCTGCTGACGATGTCGAAGATGCCGTCGGCAAGGCCGATTCCCGGTGAGATCTCCACACTGCCGGTGATGACATGCGTCTCGATGATGATTCCCTTGCTCAGCATGAAGCGGTTGAGGATGTTGGGGTAGGAGGTGGCTATTTTCTTGCCCTCAAACCATTCCAGCCCCGTGTAGTTCACTTCCTTGGGAATGGCCAATGACAAGCGGCATTTGCTGAAACCCAGACGTTCCACGATTTCCGCGTCCTCGCCGCGCTCCTCAAACTCGTTTTCCCCGACAATGCCGATATCGGCCACACCAGTGGCTACGCTTTGCGGGATGTCGTCATCCCTGAGATAAAGGACTTCGATGGGAAAATTGGTTGATTGCACGAGCAGGGTGCGCCTACTTGCGCTGATTTTGATGTCTGCCTCTCCAAGAAGGTGAAGGGTGTCTTCGAAAAGACGCCCTTTGGATTGTACTGCGATTCTTAACATTTATTTCTTTTCTCAAAAATTCGTTGCAAAATTATGGATTTCTATCAATAATTCCAAGAAAAGTATTACTTTTGTACCGAAATACAAAACATAGATCAGCATTGTGCGTAATTTATTCATTTTTTTTGCGGTTTTCATGTTTATGGCATGCACCCAGAAAGAGGTGAATGACCAAACGGCGATGACGCCATGGGGAACGGTGGATGATACTACAGGATCCACCCCCGAACAATATACGCTTCAGGAAATCCTGGAGAGTGGGGAACTCATAGCATTGACGATTCCCGGTGAGGATACCTACTATTCTTTCGATAAGGCCGAACTTGGCGCACACTACCTGTTGTGCACCCAACTTGCCCATGAATTGGGCGTGGGACTGCGTGTGGTGGAGTGCAAAGACACGGCCGAACTGGTTGGCAAGCTTCGCAAGGGAGAGGGCGACGTGGCCATGTTGGCATTGAGCAAAGAACTGGACTGCGCCGACAGCCTCGTCTATTGTGGCCCTGAGCAGGATAGTGCCCAGTGGGCGGTCATGGCCTACAACAAGGTGCTCGCCGATACGGTCAACCACTGGTACAAGCCGGAGATGATGGAAGAGGCTAAGGAGAGAGAGGAGTACATCCTCAATGTGGGAGCTGTCCAGTGTCATGTCTATGAACCTGTGCTCGACCGCAAAAAAGGGGTTATCTCCGAATGGGACCATCTGTTCCAGACCTACGCCTCTGAGGCCACCACAGACTGGCGGTTGCTGGCGGCTCTGTGCTATCAGGAGTCATGTTTCGATCCCAAGGCCCACTCCTGGGCAGGAGCCTGCGGCCTCATGCAGATCATGCCTGAGACGGCGGCCACATTGGGATTGCCGGAAAGCAAACTCTTCGACCCAGAGTCGAATGTGTCGGCCGCAGCACGCCTCATCAGCCAGTTGATTACCTTCTACCGCGACGTGCCTGATGACGCGGAGCGGATGAACTTCGTGTTGGCCAGTTACAATGGCGGACCAGGTCATGTGAGGGATGCCATGGCCCTCACCGAGAAATATGGCGGTGACAAGTATGTCTGGGACGAGGTGGCAGAATACATCCTCTTGCTCAGCAAACCGCAGTATTATCGGGATGCCGTGGTGAAATGCGGCTATATGAGGGGTACGGAGACCCATGATTATGTCTATAGCGTGCGAGAGCGCTATGAGGACTATGCCGGCGTGGCCCTGGGTGAGGGAACATACGCTGCAGGCAAGGCCGGCAATTATGGCGGTGTCAGTACACAACCCGAGAGAAGGGTGGCCAAGGAAAATAAATATCAGATTTAGCAACCGTTATGGAGGTGGTCAGGAAATACAGCGTCGCTACGCTGATGCTCATCATACTTTGTCTGGCGGCTTTCTTCGTCAACAATAGCGCTTTGCCTGTTGATTCAGGTGAAGTGAAGACCATTGTGACGGCCAGGGAAATCATCGCCGACGGACAATGGATGATGCCGACCATGAATGGGGAACTCCGACTCGACAAACCTCCTCTCGCCGCCTGGGTGGCTTCTGTGGTGGAGAGCATCTATCCCCATGACCTCAGCGCTCAGCGCATTCCCGCCGCCCTCATGGGGGTGATGTGGGCAATGTTCTTCTTTGGCGTGGCCAGATACATGGAGCGCAGGAAGGGTTTTGCGGAAATCGCCACGGTGGTCTTCATCACTTGCTACAATGTCATCTATTTCGGACGGGTCGTCAGCCGTGACATCTACGCTTATGCCTTTATGATGGCTGCCATGTATTTCATGATGCGTCTGTTGTATGATTCGCGTTATTTTGCCAAACCGCATAAATGGAGATGGGCTTTGCTCTCAGGACTGATGATGGGACTGTCGTTTCTCAGCAATGGTTCTGTCGCCTTCTACTCCATGCTCTTGCCGTTCCTGATGGTCATGACCTATTACCGCCGTCCCGACATGGCGGGCAGATGGTTGCCCCTGGCACTGCTCATCGTGGTTTTCCTCGCCACCTTTGGATGGTGGTATGCTTATCTTTTCTCCAGCAATCCTGATGCCATCAAGGCCGCACTGGCCAATGAGATGAAAACGTGGATGGGTGGACATACCCGCCCGTGGTTCTATTATTGGAGGTTCTTCTCCGAGATGGGCATCTGGGCGGTTTTCACGCTGGCGGCTTTGGTGTTGCCCTATTGGAATTCCCGCCTGAGGACCAAGCGGCTTTACATCACCGCTCTTTCGTGGTTGTTCCTGGCTTTGCTGCTGCTGTCGATTGTGCCTGAGAAAGAGATGACCGACGTGATTGTTCTGGCTCCTTCTTGTGCTTTGGTGGTCGCCTGCCTGATTTTCTACTATATCGAGCGATGGCCGGAAGACAAGTGGGGAAAGGCCCTGTTCTATTTCAATGGCTATCTCATCGCTTTGATGGTCTTTGCACTGCCGTTCTTCGTGCATATCCGCATCGCCAACCGCTACCTGATGGATTTCGGCAGCGAACTGTTTGTCAACTTGTTCCTGTGGGGTATCGCTTTCTATGTCGCAGTATCGACATACCGCAAGGAGATGGTCGGCGTGGTCAGGGGTGTCGTCGCCCTGTTCTTTGTCATCGAATGCTTCATGCTGGGGCCCATCAGCGGCATTTTCGGCAACAGCCGTCAGCACAGCATCAGTATGTTGCAGGAAGACGAGGTCGTGGGCAAGTTGCCCTTGTATTACAATGCGGATGAGCCTTTGCGCATCGAACTGGTGTATGAGGCCGGGCGCAGGATCCTGCCGCTTGACCTGAAAGATGCCGATGCCGTGTCAAAGGCTGCGCCGTGCCTCTTGCTCACCAAGGGACATTTGTCAGAGGTGTTGCCTTCAGCAACCATGGAACGGGTAGACACGGCTTTTATCGGGAAATTTGATGACAACAAATTTCCCCGCCACAATAAGCATTATCGTCAGGAATTGGTCAATCAGGTCAGTTTGATTCAACCCAAATCTCCCCGACCCGTCATCGAGTAGGGCAGGCCGGGCCTGCCCTGAGGATCACGGCGTCCTTATTCCATTCTCACTTTGGCATTGAGCATTTGCTTCCACTCTTCCAGGAAAGCAAACCAGTCCTTGGCGCTGTGCATGCCGAAGGTCTCATTGTCGCTGCAGAACGTAATGTAATAGGAGAGACGGTCATTGTCGGCCTTCACCACGTATGGGTAGTTGTCCTTGTTGGCCGGCAGCTCGCTTTCCACATGGTGTGAGGGCAGGCAGATGCCCAGTCCCACGGTCTCACGCTTGTGGCCGGCGGAGTCTTTCTCCGACACAGGCCAGTCAGTACCCCAGCAACCACGCAAACCCTGCTTGTCGCTGAACTCTGTGGAGTTTTTGACGTTGATCAGGCCTGTGGCAAACTTGAGGTCATTGACCTGACGTCCGAACAAGACATCGACGCGGCAGTCGCGGCGCCCGGCATACAGCGTATAATAGGTGGTCATGTCAACAGGTTTGTCGGTAGGCTGCTGCCGCCAAGCCTGGTCCTTCACTTCCACAATGGTGCGCAGGGGTCCGCGGGCGACAAGCCGCTGCCCTCTGTGCTCCACATCCGAAATCATCGTTGGTTCGTTTCCGTCCCATCCTCTGAGGGTGCCCACTCCCAACGTGTTGCCTACCCACAGCACATCATCTCCGAAACCGGCGTCTTTCTGCGCCTGGTCAGGATAAAACTGTGTTTGCTTCAGTTCCAGTCCCTTGCGGTATTTCCCGTAGATGTCAACAGTCTGCCGGTGGTCGAAATAAATGCGGTAGGCCACCATCTCGTTCTCGAAGGCCGCTCCGTGGTGGTGGAGCATCGAGTATGGGTTGACACCACGGTCAACGGTCAGTTGTGAGATGTAGAGATCCTGTTTGTTGCTCTCCTTGATCTTCTTGTTGGTGAGCATCATGTCAACGTATACTTTGGAGGGATATTCTCTTGGCGTGCCTTCGTTGAAAAGCGTCACCTGCAGGTTTTTCTTGCCTTTCTTGCCGAGGTCGGTCAGCAGAAACAACTCATCATAGATGCCGTCGCCGTCGAGGTCATCCAACTGGCAGGGGATTTCCACACCATTATCGGTCACTTTGGCCGACCGGATGTCATTGCCATACTTGCTGAGGGTGATGCTGACCGGATAGTTGGACACAGCGACCTTGCTTTCATTGGTCAGGGTGATGCCAAACTGCTTTTGTGCGCTTGCGGCCAGGGCGATGGTCATGATGGCCATGAGTGTAAGGATTCTTTTGCTCATTTTCTTGATTTTTAGTAGTGATTGGACGGATGAAAGTGTAGCTTGATTTGCATTCGTGATGGCAAAGTTACAAATTAGCCTCATAAACACCAAATTTTATTCCTATAAAAAAGGTTTGTATTATTTTTACTTAATCGGATTTTTCACTATATTTGCAAGGCAATTGAATGATTATGAATTTACAAGGAGATTTCCGTCTGTCTCGTTCCATCATGCTGGACAATGATTTGGAGCAGGTGACGCAGCTCGCAGCCTTTGTTGATGAGGTTTGCGAGGTTCTCGAACTCGATATGGGCGCCACCATGAAAATAAACCTGGGCATTGAGGAAGCTGTCGTCAATGTGATGAGCTATGCGTATACTGCCGGTTCATCAGGGAATATTGAGGTCGTCGCCAAGGCCAATGACAGTCACCTGTTTTTTGTCATCAGCGACTGGGGCATGCCGTTTGACCCCACGAAGCAGGAAGAAATAGATATCACCTTGCCTGCCGAGGAGCGCAATATCGGCGGTCTGGGAATCCATCTTGTGAGAAAGACCATGGACAGCATCCATTATGAACGGAAGGATGGGAAGAATATCCTCACACTAAGTAAGAAATTGAATCCGTAACATGACAGACATCATACTCTCTGGCTTCATCAGTCTATTCGCTCTTTTCGGAAAGGAAGAGCAGGTGGATGAGGAACGGGCAAAGAAAATGCTCGTGGATTACCTCCGTCGGCATTTCGGCATCCGTAATACGGGACTCTACATCGATTTGTATGGTGATATGCGTATGGCATACGAGATGACGGACGACCTTGACAGTGAGGAGACGGTCAACTATATATGCTCTACGTTGCATGGCAAGATACATCCCAGGGAGGAGGCCTTGCTCTTGCTGCGACTGATGGAGTTCTGCGAATCTGACGGGTCGAAAGCCAATGGCATGTTCTCCACCATGGCGGCCAATTTCCATATCCCGCAGCAGCAGTTCCGCGACTTTTCCGATTTCGTGGGCAACCGGCCGTCAGAACGTGTCAGGCTCCATCAGATGGATGGGTTCAAGGGCACGCTCAAGACCTTGCTCGACCGTGAGACCGGACTGCTCGTCTTCACCTACAATGGTGGTGATATCGTCAAGCTCAACGACATCCCCGTACTCCCCGGTGTCTATCAGGTGTGGCAGCAGAGCAGCGTGCTGAAAAACGAAAACGGCCAGCCTGTCTATTACTCCTCCATCATCAGTACCTATAAGAAGGACCAGCATAAGGCGGAGAAAGTGGAGTTTTGTGGGCGGGACATCAATTTCAGATTCCCTGGCAGTGACAATGGCATGCACAACCTGAGCTTTACGCTCCGCAACGGAGAACTGCTGGCTATCATGGGTGGTTCTGGTACGGGAAAGACTACATTGCTTTCTCTGCTCAACGGGACACTCAAGCCTCAGGAGGGCACCATCACCATCAATGGCCACGACATCCAGGAACCCGACGCCAAAAGCCTGATCGGCTTCGTGCCGCAGGACGATCTGCTCATCGAGGAACTCACCGTAGGCCAGAACCTCTGGTTTACAGCGAAACTGTGCTTCGAGGGCTTGCCGGATCAGGAAATCGAGCGCAGGGTGGCCAAGACACTGAAGGACTTGGGACTCTATGCCGTCAAGGACCTGAAGGTGGGCTCGCCGATCAATAAATATATCTCCGGAGGACAACGCAAACGACTGAACATCGCTTTGGAACTGATACGCGAACCAGCTGTGCTGTTCCTCGACGAACCCACTTCCGGCCTCTCGTCGGCGGATACAGAGAAGGTGATCCTCTTGTTGAAGGAGCAGACGCTCAAGGGCAAGCTCATCGTCGTCAACATCCATCAGCCTTCGAGCGATGTGTATAAGCTCTTCGACCGGCTGTGGCTGCTCGACAAGGGTGGCTACCCGGTGTTTGACGGCAATCCCATTGATGCCATCACCTATTTCAAGGATGCCGCCAACTATGCAGATGCCGATACCAGTGCCTGTCCCACCTGTGGCAATGTCAATCCAGAGGTGGTGCTCAACATCATAGATGAAAAAGCGCTCAACAATTCTGGTGAGTTGTCCGACGAGCGGAAGATGACCCCGCAGAACTGGCATGAGCTCTACTTGAACAACCGTGAGAAGATGTCGGCTCCCGCCGTGTCAGCCGTTCCGAAATCAGACCAGAAGAAACCCGGCGCTCTCAAGCAGTTTGCCATCTTCTTGCATCGGAACATCAAGACCAAGATCACCAATGTGCAGTATTTGGCCATCACCTTGTCCGTGGCACCCTTGCTGGCTGTCATCTGCGCCCTGCTCACCCGTTTCGCTCCTCCCGAGGGCTATTCGGTGATGAACAACAAAAACCTGGTGAGCTATTTCTTCATGGCTGTCATCGTGGCCACGTTCATGGGTATGAGTGGCAGTGCGGAGGAAATCATCAAGGACAGGGCATTGCTCAAACGGGAGCAGTTCCTCAACCTGTCCTACAAAAGCTACATCTGGTCGAAGATCGTCTATATGGCTGGCGTGTCGCTCATTCAGACCTTCCTCTTCATCCTGATAGGCAATACCATCATGGGACTGCACGGACAGTTCCTCACTTGGTGGCTTATCCTGTTCATCACGTCCCTGCTGGCCAACTTGACTGGTCTGTTGCTCTCCCAGTGCCTCAACTCTGTGGTGGCCATTTACATCTGCATCCCATTGCTGCTTATTCCTCAGATACTGCTCTGCGGACTGGTCGTCAGCTTCTCTGACCTCACACCAAAGAGCACGACAGGAAATGTTCCCCTGATCGGAGACCTCATCCCGTCGAGATGGTCTTACGAGGCGCTGGCCGTCACTTCGTTCACCGACAACGAATACGAAAAACAGTTTTTTGACATCGACAAGGAGAAATACGAGACGCAGTACTACAACATCGGACTGCTCTACGAACTGCAATCCCAGCTGGAGACCATGAAGAGCGAGTCTACAGGCGGCAAGGAGGTCAAAAAAGATCATCTGGAAATCATCAAGACCAACCTGCCGACTCTGACGGCGTATTGCGGCATCGAGACCTATGAGGGAGACTGGTCCTACCAGTCGCTCTATGATTACATGAAAAATGCAGAGAAAATCTTGTCCAAACGAAGCAACCAGATCACCTTGCAGGGTGACCGTGAAATCGCCCGTTTCATCCGTGAAAACGGAAAGGACGCCTTGCTGCAGTTGAAGCGTGACCACTACAATTTGAAGTTGGAAGACTGTGTGGTGGGAGGCGATCAGCAGCGGATGCTCGAGGTGGTTGACAATCACGTTGTGCCCAAAGTGGGACAGGTTTACCTCACTCCTTTGAGCCGTAACGGGCGCGCACCCTTCTACAGCAGCGAGAAAATCGTGGGCTCGTGGCATGTCAAAACACTTTGGTTCAACATGATGGTGCTGTTGCTCATGTGTGCTGTCGTGACAGTCATGTTGCTGACGGATTGCCCCGGACGGTATGTCAGAAAGGCCCCACAATAATAATAATTGTTTAATTTTTGAAAAAAGAAATTGGGAATAGCGTTTTTATTAAAACTTTTATCTATTTTTGCAGATGAAATATCTCATATTATAGAAAAAGCTCCTACAATCTATTCAATAATACACATCATTAAAACATTAATTCATAAACAAAATCCAAAAAACAATGAAGAAACTATCTATTTTAGCTATCGGTTTTGTGGCCATCGCTTTGGCTGCATGCGGAGGAAAGAAAGTTGAACCGGCAAACACAGCTGAAGCCGAGAAGAGTTTCGAGCAGGAGCAGATCGAGGCCAGCATCAAGGTGCATATCGACAGCATTGCAGCTGAACTGGGCGAGCTCAAACAACTCCCCTTCATTCAGGACGGCAGCACTCTCCAACTGACCAAGGAGGAGAAGCAAGTCAAGCCTGAATACCTGCTTAACCCCGCTGTGGCTGACGAGGCTACCACTCTGGCTGAGAAATATCGCATTCTCAGTGCTCTCAACGTTGATAAGAAACTTGCCACTCTCTATGAGATGCCTACCGATGAGTATGACAAGGCCATCGCCAAACTGTCTGCTGATATCAATGACCCCTCATTCAAGGTGATTGAGAACTCAGATGACATCTTCCAGACAACTACCGCTCTCTATGATGCCATGAATGAGAATGGCCGCATCAACTATTTCTGGCAGATTGCTTCTGCCGCATTGGTTGAGCAGCTCTATACCATCAATCAGAATGCCGACAAGTTCCTGAGCGTGTTCGACGACAAGGCTGCTAACAATGTGACCTATCGTATCGTGCTGATTCTCGACGCCGTGAAACGTCTCAGCGAGTATGATCCCGAGATCAAGCCCGTGGCTGAGGCTCTTTCTTCACTCGAGGTGCTCAATGCCACCACAGTGGATGAGATGAAAACTCAGATGGCTGAGGCAAAGGACAAGATCGAAGCTGCCCGCAAGGCTTTGGTCAAGTAATTCCGATATTAGCTATATCCATGACATGCCCTCCAGCGGGGGGCATGTCTTTCTAACACATCTATTATAAAGAACTATGACTATAGACATCAAAGAGCATCCAGGAGGTTTGACGGCTTCTCTTATCGGGCGCCTCGACACTCCTTCCGCCGTCAAGGCACAGCAGGATATTGTCCCTTTGTTGGAGAATGCCGACAAGGAGATTATCCTGGACTGCAAACAGCTGCAGTATATCAGTAGTTCCGGCCTCCGCTTGTTTCTCGCCATCCGCAAAGAGGTTGCCGCCAAAGGCGGCAAGGTGATTGTCGAGAACATCAGCGAAGATATCAAGAAGGTGTTCATGATGACCGGATTCATTCAGTTGTTTGAGATGCGCTAAAGAAGGCGGACTTGCGCCTGCCCCATGTTTCAGGGGCATCTGCAAGCCCTTTGGTAGCCATTCTATTCGATAGAGCGACCTTTCAGGGTCGCTCTCGTTGTTTGGGGCCGTCTCTACGTCGGGGGAGATAGGGAAGGAAGACGGTATTGTTAAAATCTATTTACGATGTTAAACAAATCAAAATCTTTTTGCGGATTCTATACGAGTTAACATCTTTTTCCTTATTTTTGCAGTTACTTCAAGTGATTTGAGAGACGCATAAAGATGCGTTATTCTTTCAAGATTGGAAATGTGAATGTGAATCAGTAACTTACTACAATAGGTATTGGAAAAATGCGTATTCATTACAGTTTATTGATCAAGACTACTGACGATTCCACGGCTATGGTGAGCGACCTGGTAGTGGATGCGAAACCTTATGCCCTTGTCCTGAACTCAGACCGGACTTTATTGTTGCCTCTCGCCAATGCGCTGGGAGAGATTTCTAACCTCAAAATTAATCCTGCCACCAAGAAAGTATCAAAACCCATTAAAAAATCATCGGAAATCAAATTTTCATCAGAAAAGAACTCAAGAACGGAACTTTGTAAGTCGTTGGATACCAAGAAGAAGATAGTCTTCTATCCACTATAGAAAACGACAAGGCCATCTGCAAAAGTTCCGGACATCCACACCGACCTGTGATGTTCGGATTTTTTATCTCACATCTATTACAACTTACTATAATAAAGATGAAAAAGAAAGAGAATAAGAAAATGCCCAAGTTTGCCTCTTACGCAGAAGAGGCAGAGCATATCGTCAACCGTCTCATGAATAGTGAGAAATATTGTTATCAGTTCTTTTTTCTCAATGTCCCAGGCGAATACAGCATCGCGCCCATCATGGACTTTGTCATCGACTGCATCCTCTACAGCTATGGCATCGAGATCAGCAGGGCCGATTTCGCCACGATCATGTATGAGAAACTCTGGGATTATGGAACTTGGAACCCGCTGAAGTCGGTCAGTGGCGAGTACAGCTTCTTCACGTGGCTCTACACCGTGGCCTTCCGCACCATGGTCGCCTACCTTGAGTCTCTGGGTTACATCAAGATCCAGCGTGAGCGCACTCCGAAGAACACGGTGATCAAACTCAGGCAATTCTCTCCCGAGAGTTGCTTGATCATCATCGACGACTTGATGCCGGCAGGAAAGACCCATGACCTGCTTGTTGACATCTATGTCAAGAAGAAGTCCGACTTGCAGATCATGAAGGAACTTCATGTTGACAGTGAGGAATACAAGAAGATCCGCAACAAGGCCGAGGTGAAGTTCAAGGACACCATCCTTCGCACGGACAGTCCGTTTGAGGCTTACGTCCTGGAGGAGAAAAACAAGCGCAAGACGTTTGTCTCCACGGATGGTCAGACCGATTTCTCCGACCAGATTGAGGATTATACCAATGACAACATCTTTGGAGATGTCTTTGGTGTCAATCTCAGCAATGCCGGGGTGGAGCAGGCCAAGGAACCTTTCATCAAGGACTTCATCGAGAAGCGTGGATGGAGGGAGACCTATAAGAAGGTTTTCCTTGAGCGCCGGAAGGGTACCTCCAGCGAGACCTTGGCAGCGGAACTGGGTTGCCGCGTGTCCGCCATCTACAACATCTATTCCAGGGCCAATAGCATGTTCTACGACAGCTTCCGCGAATGGTACTGGCGCTATGCGTCATAGGCTCCGCTCCCTGGGATGATGGCCAAACGTTCACGCCCGCCCCTCGCCCTGCTTCCTATGATTTAATCCAAGTATATTTAGTTAATAATTTTTAATTGAGCGGGTTTTATTTGCTCGCTCTTTCTTTTTGCTCTAAGGAACT
>CACYQD010000022.1 GCA_902776475.1 uncultured Prevotellaceae bacterium
GATTGATCTGATGCGTGTCCTCAATTATGTGCCGTTGTTCATAGCCTCAGTGACATTTATATTGGGACTGTTGCATCAGAAAGGGAAAGTCACCATTTCACGCAGTCTTCTGATTATCTTGACAGCCGTCGCCATCATACTCTCTGCATCAGTCGTGGTCATTTCAACGCTGATGGACTTCACAGAGTTGGCCAAGGGCGGTAACTTGCTGTCGACAGCCTTGATCTCATTCTTGGGTCTGATGTTCCACAAGACGCGGAAATAATCTTCAACGGTTTGGCCTCCACAGATTCTGCACGAGTTACCATCATATGCCGTCATCCCCACATCCTCGCAGGAAGATGTGGGGATTTTTTCATTCAGTCCACCCCACCCCATGAACTTTTAAATAAAAATAATGTTATAAATTATTCCATTTTATTTTACTTCACCGGATTTTTCACTATTTTTGCCACAATTATTGGATGTGCCTAAACCATCAAACCATCTCAACTATGAAACTACAAATCGACTTTGCAGAAATCCGGCGCTTGGTGGCTGAGAAATACCATTTCGACATGGTTATGAAATACGTGAACGCACGAACCGTGGGGATCGGAACCGCCCTCAAGCTCGGTCCGTTCACCAAAGATGTCACCATCGACGTCAAGGTAGAGCGGATAGAAGGCAGCAAACTGATCCTGGGTCACAACCAGGGATTAGGCATGGATCTGGCTGTGAAAGGCATCCTGGCCCTGCTGAAAAGCCAGTCGGCGCAATATGGGCAAATCGTGGATAGCGGCAGCAACAACAATGTGGTCGTCCACCTCGACCATATCGAAGGTATGAGAAGCCTGCTGCAATCCCTTGACCTGAAAGGAATCTCTTTCTCAGAACAAGGATTATCGATGGACGCCATCATCAAGTCCTTAGGGAAATAAGAAAGCCCTCACCTAACCACTCCCAGGGATTTGACACAATTCTTACACAGAATGACAATGAACAACGAGCGAGAGAAGATACTCCACCACCAATGTGAGGTGCTGTGCAGGGAAATCAAGACGATTTGCCAGCAATATGGCCATCGCCTGGCAGACGTACCTGCCGTGCTGCACCAGTTGCGGAAAACCGAGAACAGGGCGATGGAATATGTCAACGGCACTTTCATCGTACTGGTCGTGGGGCCCGTGAAATCAGGGAAATCGACCTTGGTCAACCTGATTGCCGGTGCTTATGTCAGTCCGACCCATTTCCTGGAATGCACGGTGAAGCCCTCCATCATCTCGCAGAAGAAAGAGGGTGAGAATTGTAAAATCACCGTCTTCACCAGCAAACAGGAGGGTTCCAAGGTGGAGAAAGTGGATGCCATCATCGACTGCATCCGGGGCATAGAGCATGAAGATGCCCTCACCGGCATCGACAAAGAAGAATATGCGCTCACCAAGGACAACATCCTGAGCAAGGTGAAACTGGGCCTTCGTGAGAGCCTCTCCTCAGAGACGTTGCTCACCTCCATCACCACGCCTGGTGGAAAACTGCTTCAGGACAACGTGTTCATCATCGACATGCCTGGTTTTGACGGGGAATTCGCCAACATCGAGGATCCGTTTTATGATACCATCACACAACGGGCCGACCTGATCATCTTTGTCCAAAGCAGCAATTCGGCCATCTCAAAGGTTTCGGCGCAGTTTTTGAAGAAGCTGAGCCTCAACAACCAAGACGTGCCCGTCTGTCTCGTTCACAACATCTTCGACTCTGCCCACTGGCGCAGTGAGGCTGAAAGGAATGCGACCGTCAAGGAACAGCGTGACTTCGCCCGCGAGGAAATCCGGAAGATGAAATTCACCATCCATGATGACCAGTGTTTCAGCATCAACCTCGGAATGGTGGAGGATGCCGGTTCCCACCCCGACAATGCGGCCTTGCAAAACGAGGCGGCACGTTTCACCGATATGGAAGAACTGCTCTACGACCGTGTAATCCATCACCGCGACACCATGCGCCTTGAGGTCTGTCTGGGCCGCACCCACCAGCAGATGAGAATCCTCGAAAACTCCATCCGCGCCCAACTGGATGAGCGGCAGGCGCTCGAGGCCCGCTACAATGCTGCCCGGAGGGAGTTTGACAAAGTGAGGGAGGACACCAAACTCACCCATCAAAAAGGTGCTGTCTCCGTCAACATGGAGATGCTCAAACAAGTTGTCGCCAACGAATGTGACAGCAAAGTGGGACAGATCCATTCTGAAAAGCTGTGCCTGTCGGACTCCGAGACCAATGCCGACGCCAGATGGTTGGTGACACAATGTGAGCAGCGTGTCAACACATTCCTCAAAAACTGCCTCGCCATCGATCAGAAAGAGCGCGAACTCCATCTTCTCCTGAAAGAGAGGATCGGTGAAATCCAAGACGCGGCAAGGGCATGCCACGCCAACGTGGAACCGATCTCTGCAGAATCTTATCCCCACATCTCCATCCCACCCGTAGATCTGTCATCGGGCATCGATTTCGAACTCATCATTCCCCACAAGCCACGCTACGGTGCCTTCGGCTATTACTTCAGAGGACACAAAAGCACCGACATCATATCCTATATGAACACCATCCGCAAACGGTTGACAGGCAACAGCGAAGACCATAACCCCGGCTACCTGGAAAGCACCGCCATTCCTCCGATTCTTGAACAAGTCGAAGGACAGCTGAAGGATATGGCCGAAAACTTTGCCCAAACCAGCAGCGACTACCTCACCCATTGCGAGCGCCACGTGCTTGAAACCATCATCCCCGACAAGACGGCATTCGACGAGACGACCCAGGATCTACAAGAAATACTGGATGCATTGGTCGGCCTGCGGCCGATTGAAAATTGAAAATTGAAGATTGAGGATTGAGTTCGGCCTGCGGCCGATTGAAAATTGAGTTCAGCCTATGGCTGATTGAAGATTGAGAATTGAAAATTGAAGATTGAAACCTATGCGACGCAATTTGATCATCATCGTTTGCATATTTCTGGGCATCATCGGACTGATGCTCACCGGCAACATCATCATCATAGGAGAGAAACTGGCTCAGATCACCCATTTGTGGGTGGCGGAATACATTTTCTACGCCCTGATCCTGCTCCTGCTGTGCTATCTGGTGGGTGTCCCCCTTTTCCGCATCCACCATGCACCGCCTTTCCCTGTCCTTGACGTTCCGGCGAAAAGCAACGAGCGCCAACTGCAAACATTTGGCAAGACTCTGTGCTCCAACTGCGGATACATCCCTGACAAAGAACAGCGCAAAGCTCATCAGGAACAGTTGAAACTCGACCTCCTCCATGCCTCCGGCGACGAAGCACGCCTCCAGGAAGTCATCGGCCAGGAGATCGCCTTGCGCTTTGATGGCCAGAAGGAGATTGGAGTGATTGGAATCAACCGGCGCATCGTGGAATGGGGCAAGACGGTGTTCATGGTGTCGGCCATCTCCCAAAACGCCCGTTTCGACACGCTGAGCGTGATGTTCATGAACTACAAGATGATGCAAGACCTCATTGACGCTTCCGGGTTCCGGCCCACCACCAGCCAGTTGGTGCGCATGTATGGCAGCATTCTGACAACCGCCCTGATCACTTACGCCATGTCGGAGGCCTTGTCATCGACAGGCAGTGTCGCTCCCTTCGACTTCGGCGATCTCGACCATCACGCTGATGCCGCCGATGCCGCCGCCAACGGGGTCAGCGACGTGGACCTGGATGACGTGGGATTCGACGACCAACTGACCGACACTGAAGGACTGTCCATTTACTCCATCCTGCGACGTGTGAAGATACCTGGCGTGGTGGTCAGTTCGGCTCTTGACGGTACGGTAAACGCCTTGATGACGCTCCGCATCGGTTTCATCATGCGAACCTACCTCCAAAAAGGTCCCAAGGCCCTCAGCGGTTTCAAGAACAAACGTTCGGTGAAGTTCCAAGCCATGAAAGAAGCATTGCAGACCATCCCGTCTGTGATCGTTTCGGGCAGCAGCGTCGTAGGCAAGCGCACCTCGAAACTGCTCGTGAAACTCGTCCAGCGCCACAATGTTCAGCAATAGCTAACCCTCACCTAACCTCTCCCAAAGGGAGAGGGATAAGTTTGTTGGGTCTCCCAAAGGGAGAGAGACCAGCCCTCACCTAGCTCCCAAAGGGAGAGGGATAAGTTTGTTGGGGCTCTCCAAAGGGAGAGGGATAAATTTGCAGTCTCCCAAAGGGAAAAGACTGATTTCAAAAAAGAAAACAGCCCCTCTCCCTCGAGGGAGAGGATGGGTGAGGGGGTAGCTACAACACCTCCAACATTGGAAGAGGGGTAGATCATCACCGACACAGCCGTCTCGGATTCAACGACGAAGTGCGGCAGCATATCCGCCAGCAGCTGCAACAGTCACTCAACCCGAAACAAGGAAAAATGGGCTTGTAGGAATTATCTACCTCACAAATAGGGATTTTCCCCTTGACTTTTTCGAGAAAAATGCTTATATTTGTGGGGAAAAAGAAAGAAAGGGAAATATCATGATACTATTATTCTTTATCATCAGTTTTTTATTGGCTATGGTCCTCTACCCAGCTTCCGACAAGAAAATGTGGAAGTGGTTCGTTTTATTCGGCACATTTTTTTCTCCCATCGCTGCATTATTCTTCTGGTATCTTTATAGGGATATTGTATAAATCATATTCTATTCTATCGATACTAATCTGTCCTTTTCATCATAAGTATAATCCGCTAATTTTGTATCGAACAAAGTTAGCGGTTTTTAGTATAGCAATCCCTATGGTGTACGAATCAATGTAGAGCCCAGTGTACCCACCTGTACGGCATAGACACCTGCAGGGCTGCCGACAGGCAGACTGACACTGCCCTCCGAGAGCGGAGCATAGGCCACGAGTCGGCCGTCAGTGGTATAGATACGGATAGGTGTGCCGTTCTCAGCGCCTTCAATGAAGAGACGGCCTTCCTTCATGCGGAAGGTCACACCCTTAGGCTGATGCTGACTGAGCGTGGGAATGCTTGAGGGAAGTCCCAGCACGTGGAGTAAACCTTTGTAGGCATCTATCTTACCGTGACCATAGCGGATGGGATCTGCCTCGGTAAATTCGTCCTTGGTGGCAGTGGCGGCGATGGTCTCCTTGATCTGCTCATAGGTCAGGTCGGGCTTGGCCTCTAACCACAAGGCGATGATGCCAGCAACAGTCGGTGCTGACATCGACGTGCCACTATCGGAACCCCAGAGAAAGCCATCGGCATCCTTCACCATCACGTCATCGAGTCCGTATTCTTCTGAACTGTAAGTGGAGTTGAAGTGGTTCAGCGCCGATATAATCAAGGTGCCCGGTGCAGAAACAAAGGGATGGTCGTGGCCGGCAATGTCGGTTCCATAACTGCTAAAGCAAGAGTAGCCCCCCACTTCGTCCTTTCCTGTGGGATTGTCATCCTCTACCAACTCGCCTTTGATATTGACGACCTCGTTCCTGGACGCCCACGAGCCCACAGAGATGATGGTTCCGCCGGTAACGAAATCGCCCATGGACTTGTTTGAGACTCCTTCGGTGTAATAGTCGCTTCCTGGTATTTTTACAAACTCATTGCCTTCGCCCCACATATCGACTATGTTGTTCTCCGGACAGGTAATGTGAAAGGCATATTTGCTCCATCCTAATGATGAAAAACCAGTGAAAGACATTTTGGCACGCCCGTCTTCCATAGTGCTTATACTAAACGCCACACTGGCTTTTGAAAGCGGAGCCAGATGGCTTCTGATGTCTTCATATGGTGTTGTCGTGTCGTCACTCCCGTCAAATTCAAACATGAAACTGCAACCGCCGTCAGCACTTGACAGCGGCTGTGAGCGCCATACCTCTTTCTTCGTTTCCCCGTCAATTATTCCAACTTGGAAGGTCATGTCACCAGCCTTGCGGGTAAAGGCGTATGACATCGGAGCTCCGACGACAGCGGTGTGCAGCGTATCATTACCGACATACGTCCGAGTGACGTAGCCAAGGAGGTTTCCTTCATTACCAATGGCAATGGTCATATTGGTGTTTTCGCGTGCCAACTGCTCCAGCATCGACGCTGCGAAACTCGTACCGTCGTGAGGTCCGTCATGACTGCCCAGGCTCATACTGATAACGTAAGGCTTACCCACGCGATTGGCATAATCACGGATATAGAGAATGCTTTGCATAACGCGGTAGGCGAGGTCATCGGTATCATCCTCATCCCATTCTTTAATAAAGCAAGAGCAGAGCACCAAATCAGCATCGGGAGCCATGCCTCCTGCCCAGTCGAACGTTGAGCCTGCTGCTATGGCGGCACAGTGTGAGCCGTGGCTGTCACGCTTTTCGTCGGTTCCTAATTCGAGGATTTCCTCTGGCGTGGTGTAAGCCTTGCCTGCCAGTTCCGTGCCCTCTAAAGTCATCACCACCTCATCACCTTCCTTGCGTGAAATGCCTGGTATATAGAGCGCTTTGATGCGAGGGTTGCCCTCAGCATCCTTGAACGAAGGATGGAGTAAGTCGAAGCCACCGTCGATGACACCCACGACGACCCCTTTTCCCGTGAAGGCCTGCGGCAGACCATCGGTACCCTGAAGCACCTTGTTGACACCTGTCACCTCACGAGATAACAGGGTCTTCCGACTGACACTCGGACCTTTGCTGATATAAGTCACGCCATCGATGTCAGCTATCTTACTGACTGCGCTGACGGGCGCGCTGACCATGATGTAACGGCCGATGGTTCCCTGTGGCTTGGCGCCGGCAGCCTTAATCTGGGCTTCAATGGCTTTTGTGTCGGCATCGGGGGCGCAACTCACGAACAACTTAGCCTCCTGCTGCTTCACCGTAGCGTCTTTGCTGCGATTGTGCATTTGCCTGTTACCTTTTTCAAGAATCTGCAGATAGAGACGTGTGTCGGCCGGTATCTTGACTTTGTCGAATTGCACTTGTGCCATGGCCGTGGCCGAAATCATCGCCAACAGCAACAAAAGTTTGAATTTCTTTTTCATCATTGCGCTCATCTAGTTTATTGTGTAGAGACGTCACAGGGTGGAGTTTCGAGGCATCACGCTGTGGTGTCTATTTGATCAGTCGTTTCTTGCCGTCGATGATATACAAGCCGGGAGGCAACTGAGAAGCCCTTTTGGAATCGCGGCTCACGCAACGTCCTTGCAGATCATAGACTGGTCCTTCCGAAGCATCCTTCTTCCCATATACCACATCGACGATGCCGTCCGGTTCCTCGCTGACCTCCTTATATGCCCATGCCGTCACACCGGTATTGCTCACTCCCGTGAAGGCCACAGCACGCTTGGAGGTCGGTTCGAGGGTCTGCATCACGAGCACACCCTTATAAGCGACGTAATTGGCGCTGAGCGTCATGTAGCAGGTGCCATCCTCCACGCTCCAAAGGCCGCTATAGGTGCCTGAAACCGTACCATCGGCATTGAGGGTGATATCCACAGGTGTGGAGAGCGCCTTGCTCTCATGATTGAGTCCATAACGATGAACCATGAACTTATAGTCGCCGACGATATAGTCTGTGGAGAAAATCGATTTCTGGGCGATGTCCTCATCCGTGGTGGTCTCCCCTGTATATTCAAAAGGAGCTGCGCAGAGCCAACCGTCCTTGTTGAGGAAGACCTGGTGAACTCTGACCTGATGTCCCTCGCCACCATTCTGGAAACGCGTATGATAGACGAGATAGGTGCGCCCGTCAGGAGCGGCAACGATGGAGTTGTGCCCTTGAGAGCGCTCTCCGTCGCTCATATAACCCCAACTGCCGTAGGCGCCGAAAATGTTCTCGCCACGGTTGTCGCTGTTGGGACCGTAGTTGAGCACGTAATTATTGTAGATGGCATTCGTTCCCTTCACGTCAACATAAGGTCCGTCAGGGTTCTGCGAACGGAACACCCGCATCTGGTATCCGCCCTTCTGTTCCAGTCCACCATTGGTGATAAACAGGTAATAATAGTTGCCGATGTGCTCAATATAACTGGCTTCTCCCGACACATACCAGCCGCCACCTATCTTCTTGCCGAAATAGGGGTCACTGCTCACATTCTGGTTGCTGCCAGCGACAGGGTAGGCAGCGTCATAGTCGCGCAAACCGTTCTCATCGTTCAGACGCAGCATCCAGATGCCCCCGCTCCATGAACCGTACGACATCCACAGTTGTCCCTCCTCATCGTAGAAGACGCAAGGGTCGATGCAATGAGGCCAATAGTTTCCCCAGTTGCCACCCCTGTTGTAACGGGCGGGCAACGTACTTTGTTCGCCGAGCACCAATTCCAAATCTGTCTTATGATAGCTGACGGCCTCATTGTTGGAAACATTGAAACCGCTGAACACCACGGGACCTTGATAGCGGTATGGTCCCTGGATGGACGCACTGGTGAGCAGGATGATGCTGGAATTCCATTTGGGACCGTTGATACTCAGATACATACACCATTTCTGCATTTTCTCATTCCAGATGACATCGGGTGCCCACATGTTGCCGTCGATATTGTAACCTTCACCGTAAGCAGAGGAGTAAGCGAGGGCATCGAAATTGCCAAAGGTCACATCCTCTCCGCCTTTCGGCACAGAAGTCGTCTGGTTGGTGGTGAAGGCAAACTTGTTCTGGGCATTATTGGTCGTGGCGTTGGCCCAAGGCACATTGATGGATGTCCAGGCCTGCAAATCGTAGGAACGAGCCGCTGCCCGGTGACTGCCGAAGATATACCAGCATTCACCATTGGGTTGCCACACGATCGAGGGGTCGTGTACGGAAACCCTTTTCATTGCTCTTTTGATTTGCGCATTCATTGCCAAAGGCAAGAAAGCCAGTAAGATTACAAGTAGTCGTCGCATATTTTCGTTTGGTTAAATGAATATAGGTGGGTTCTGTTTTGAGGTCATATCGGAAAAAACCATCCAAAGATAATGCAAAACGCGAAGAAAACAAAATAAAAGGCCGCTTTTTTGATTTTTATGCTCAACTCAAGTTGAAAGGAATGTAGGAGTGCGGTAGTTTAGGAGTGTACAAAACAAACTTATCCCTCTCCCTTTGGGAGAGGTTAGGTGAGGGGTATTTCGCAAATTGTCGTTCAGATATCCATATCGAGCCTCTAGCTCAATCAAACTATTGTCTAAACTCCCAATCTCCCAAACTCCTAAACTCCATAAAGTTGAGCAAATGCGAAACTTTAGTAATGCAATTTGACTTCGTCCAATTTAGGCTGCACCTCGGGAATGCAAACAAAAAACTTCGTCTTTTGTTTGGTATTCCGCTCGGTTTGCACTAAATTTGCCATCATGAAGAAAGCAATTGTGATCGGAGCATCGTCTGGCATTGGGATGGAGGTGGCCAAGTTGCTGCTCTCCGAGGGATGGAGCATCGGCATCGCCGCACGCCGCACAGACCTGTTGCTGCAACTCAAGCAGAGAAACCCTGAACGCGTAGAGGTGGAAACCATCGATGTCAACAACGAGGAAGCCGAAGATCTGCTCTTGAGCCTCATCGCCGTGGTGGGCGGAATGGATCTCTTCTTCTATGCTTCCGGCATCGGCAAACAGAATACCGAACTGCAGTCTGACATAGAAATCAATACCGTGACCACCAATGCTCTCGGTTTCACCCGGATGATCGGAGTGGCCTACCGTTACATGGCGAACCACGGAGGCGGCCACATCGCCGCCATCACCTCCATCGCCGGCACCAAAGGACTGGGTCCCGCTCCTGCTTATTCTGCGACGAAAGCTTTCCAAAACAACTACCTGCAGGCTTTGGAACAACAGGCCAACACCCGGAAACTCAACATCAAGTTTACCGACATCCGACCTGGATTCGTGGGTACCGCCCTGCTCGGCGATGACATCAAATATCCGATGCTGCTCAAAGCGGAGGACGTGGCTTACCAGATTATCGAAGCGGTGAAAAAGGAAGAGCACATCAAAGTGATAGACTGGCGCTGGCGCATCATCACCGCCTGCTGGCGGCGCATCCCGCGGTGGGTGTGGCGCCGTCTGCCCTTGAAAACCTCAAAGAAAAAGGCCAAAGCCTCCAGATAGAACGTAGCCCAAATGCAGGATTCCCGATAGACAGCGGCCCTCACCTATCCTCTCCCAAAGGGAGAGGGATAAGATACTAAAGGCATTACTTTGGACACCCGATAAACCGTGGCCAGACTGCGGGGCACCCGCTAAACAACGGCCCTCACCTATCCTCTCCCAAAGGGAGAGGGACAAGTTACTAAAGACATAACTTTGGCCCCTCTACAAACCACGGCCCTTCGACTGACAGCAACTTCAAATCCCGATATATATGGAAAACAAAAAGCACTACCATGTTGTGGCAGCCGTCATCACCGACGGCGACAAGTATCTTTGTATGCAGCGCTGCCGCTCCACCCACGATTATATCTCGGAGCACTGGGAGTTTCCCGGTGGCAAGAACGAAGAAGGCGAGAGCGACCACCACACCCTCGTGCGGGAAATCCGTGAGGAGATGGACTGGGATGTCTATGTAGGGCGCAAGATCTGCACCGTCGTCCAGGAATATCCTGACTTCACCATCACCCTGACAGCTTATTACTGCAAGGGAGGCGACGGTGAGTTCAAACTCCTCGACCATCTCGACTACAAATGGTTGACACGTGAGGAGTTGGACAGTCTCAACTGGACGGAAGGTGACCGCAAGTTGCTGACCTACCTATAGATGGTGTAGCTGCCACCATCGCTGTCGCAGTATTTGCGAAGCAATTGCTGAATGAACTCCGCATTTTCCCTTACCCGCTGCTCATTGCCGTCATAGCCGTTGATGAGCACGAGAAGGTGTGTGGTCTGGAGATCGATTTTCGTACGCTCATTGTCACTGGTGGGTGTCCCCACCCCACCGTCGGCATCACGATAGACGGGCAGTCCCTCGATATTGATCATGCCCCGTCCGATGCCTTCGTAGGGTTCTCCGGCGCGCCCCACGCCCAATGTCAAGGTGTCGCCATGAAATTTATCCGCATCAAAACCGCCGATGCTGTAGCCGTAGGCGATGCTGGCCAAATTGATAAGATCGACCAAGGTGTCGATCTGATAGAGCGACTTGCCCTGGAGCATGCGCCGTATCAAGGCTTCTGAGGCCGGCCGGTAGCGCGAAGGGTCTTTGCCGCAGGCCTTATACACTTTGCGTGTGGCCTCGATACTCGGCATCTGTTTCAACGACTCTGTGGTCAGTTCTGCCTTATAGCGTTCTGCGAGGCTGTTGATCTCCTCCCACAGCGGAGCGCTGTAGGGCGTGTTCTTACAATAAGCCTCCACCGCTGCCCCCACAAACGAGGGGCACACATTTTCTATCTCCTGTGAAACGTGGATTATCATGATGATATTTTTTTAAAAGCTTTTATGAGGGGGCCTTTTAGGGCGATAAAGACCTTAGAGACCTTACAGACCTTAGAGACCTTAGAGACCTTAGCTTTTTGGTGAAATCATTTCGAGAAACTCCTCTTCGCTGACGATGGGGATGCCCAGTTTCTCGGCTTTCTGCAATTTCGAGGGGCCCATGTTGTCGCCAGCCAGGATGAAGGTGGTCTTGCCGCTGATGCTGCCCACATTCTTCCCGCCATGCTGCTCGATCAGCGTCTTGTATTCGTCACGGCTGTGATGGGTGAAGACACCGCTGATGACGATGCTCTTCCCCGACAGGGTGTCGCCAACCGTCTGCATCTGCTGCTCGCTAAGACTCATCTGCACGCCATATTCCCGCAGACGGGCGATAATCTCCTGATTGGCAGGCTGTTGGAAATAGGAGATGACACTATGGGCAATCACCTCTCCGATGCCCTCCACCTGCATGAGTTCCTCCAGACTGGCAGAGGCCAGAGCGTCGATGTTCTTGAAATGCCGTGCGAGCAGTTTTGCCGAGGTCTCCCCCACGAAACGGATGCCCAGGGCGAAGACCACGCGCTCGAAAGGCACTTGGCAGGAGTCGGCAATGCCTTTCACGATTTTCATGGCAGACTTCTGCCGTGAACCATCGCCGTTGATGTCCTGCACCTGTATGCGGTAGAGGTCGGCCACGTTGTGAATCAGTCCGTGGCGGTAATAGTCATCGATGGTTTCCGGTCCGAGGGAGTCGATGTTCATGGCCTTGCGGGCGATGAAGTGCTCGATACGTCCCTTGATCTGCGGTGGACAGCCCACATCGTTCGGACAATAGTGGGCAGCCTCTCCTTCCACCCTCACGAGGGGGGTCCCGCACTCCGGACAGACGGAGATAAACCGCACGGGCTGTGCATCAGGATCGCGCCGAGCAGTGTCCACGCCTACAATCTTGGGGATGATCTCCCCACCCTTTTCCACATAGACATAATCTCCGATATGAAGGTCGAAAGCCCGGATGAAATCCTCATTGTTGAGGGTGGCTCTCTTCACTGTTGTGCCTGCCAGCAACACGGGTTCCATGTTGGCCACGGGAGTGACGGCTCCCGTGCGCCCCACCTGGTACGTCACCTCACGCAGACGGGTACAGGCCCGTTCCGCCTTGTATTTGTAGGCGATGGCCCAACGTGGGCTCTTGGCGGTGAATCCCAGGATGCGCTGTTGGCGCAGAGAGTTCACCTTGAGCACGATGCCATCGGTGGCCACGGGCAGGTCACGCCGCTTGGTATCCCAGTAGCTGATGAAGTCAAGGATTTCCTGCAGGGTTTTCACCTTCCGCATCCCCTCACTGATTTTGAACCCCCATTTCCGGGCAGCCTCCAGATTCTCGTAATGGCCGTCACAGGGCATCGACTCCCCCAGCATCGAGTAGAGGTAGGAATCGAGCTGGCGGCTGGCCACGAGGTCGGACTTCTGGCTTTTCAGTGTTCCGCTGGCCGCATTCCGTGGGTTGGCGAAGAGTGGTTCACCGGCGATCTCACGCTCGGTATTGAGCCGTTCAAAAACTTTCCATGGCATGAGGATCTCGCCACGCATCTCAAATCGCCGAGGGATGGGCGGAGTCTCAGAGAAGAGGTCGAGTCCTCTCTGTTGTTCTTCCCATCCCGGCAGGACGAGGGGGATGGCACGGATGGTTTTCACATTGCCGGTCACGTCATCTCCACGCACACCGTCGCCGCGTGTCACCCCTCTCACAAGCCGGCCGTTCTCATACGTCAGTGAGATGGAGAGACCGTCGTATTTGAGTTCGCAGCACACCTCGAAGGGTTCTCCGCCCAGTCCACGGGTGACGCTGCCATACCAGTCGGCCACATCGGTTTCACTATAGGTGTTGGCCAGCGAGAGCATGGGGTATTGGTGTTCCACTTGCGTGAATTCCTGATTGAGGTCGCTTCCGACCCTCTGCGTGGGAGAGTTGGGGTCATCCATCTCCGGGTGCCTGGCCTCCAGGTCTTGCAGTTCATGCATCATGAAGTCGAAATCCTGGTCGCTCACAATGGGTTGGTTGAGCACATAGTACCGATAATTGTGCTCATGGAGCTCTTTCCTCAACTGTATGATTCTTTCTGTCTCGCTCATGGTGTTTCTATATTTCGTTGCCGGTATAAAGTTGATAGTATTTCCCTTGCAGGGCAATCAGTTCATCATGCGTTCCGCGCTCGATGATGCGCCCCTTCTCCAGTACGATGATGCAGTCGGAGTTGCGCACGGTCGAGAGGCGGTGCGCGATGACGAAGGTCGTTCTTCCCTTCATGAGGGAGTCCATGCCCCGCTGCACCATCCGTTCGGTGCGTGTGTCGATAGACGAGGTGGCCTCGTCGAGGATCAGCACGGGCGGGTCGGCGATGGCGGTGCGCGCGATGGAGAGGAGTTGCCGCTCACCCTGACTGAGATTGGATGCCGTACCGCTGATGATGGTGTGGTATCCATTGGAGAGTCGCCGGATGAAGTCATCGGCCCCCACCAGTTTGGCGGCCTCTATACATTCCTGGTCCGTGGCATCGAGCCGTCCGTAGCGGATGTTGTCGAGCACCGTCCCTGTGAAAAGCTGGATTTCCTGGAGCACCATGCCAAGACTGCGCCGGAGGTCTCGTTTGGAGATGTCGTTGATATTGATGCCATCATATTGGATCTTGCCGTCCTGGATGTCGTAGAAACGGTTGATCAGGTTGGTGATGGTGGTCTTGCCCGCTCCCGTTCCGCCCACGAAGGCGATTTTCTGTTCGGGCATGGCATCGAGCACGATGTCGAAGAGCACCTGTTTCTCGGAGTTGTAACCGAAGTCCACCATGTCAAACTTCACGCCGCCTTCCACCTTGGTGAGGCGGTTGCCGTCGTTCCACGCCCAGGTGCCTGTTCTTTCCTCGACGGCCTGGATGTGACCTTCCTCGTCTTCCACGGCATTGGTGATGGTGACATGCCCGTTGTCGGTCTCCGGCACCTCATCCAACAGTTCAAACACACGTTCCGCACCTGCCGATGCCGTGATGATGCTGTTGATCTGCTGACTGATCTGCGCGATGGGCTGGGTGAAGTTCTTGTTGAGGGTCAGGAAAGCCACGAGCGTTCCCAGACTGAGTCCGACATTGGTGGCCAGGGCGAGGGTGGCGCCCACCACGGCGATGAGCACATAGCCGAGGTTGCCGAGGTTGCCGTTGACAGGCATGACGATATTGGCGATCTTATTGGCTTGGTACGCGCTGTCGCGCAGGGCCTCGTTGATGTCGGCAAATCGGCTGATGGCCCTGTCCTCGTAGCAGAACACCTTGACCACTTTCTGTCCGGTCATCATCTCCTCGATGAAGCCATTGACGGCGGCCAGGTTGGACTGCTGCGCCACGAAATGTTTTCTCGACATCTTGCTCAGTTGCGAGGTGGCCACGGCCATGACCACGGCCATGAAGATCGACACGAGGGTGAGCGGGATGCTGAGCACGACCATGCTGGCGAAGGTGATGGCCAGGGTGATGATCGAACTGAATGCCGAGGGCAGACTCGAACTGACCACCTGGCGCAAAGTATCGACATCATTGGTGTAGGTGGACATCACCTGTCCGTGCGAGTGGGTGTCGAAATACTTGATCGGCAGCGTTTCCATGTGGCTGAACATGCTCTTGCGCAACCGGAGCATCGTACCCTGGCTGACATTGATCATGATGCGGTTGTAGGCATAGGAGCACGCCACGCCCACTACCAGTACGGCACCCAGTTTGAGCAAGGCCCTGGCCAGCGGTGTATAATCTGGCGTGGCCACCTGGGTCAGCGGCACGATATAGTCGTCGATCAAGGTCTGCGTGAAGAGGGTGGACATCAGTGTGGCCACCGATGACACGATGATACAGGCGAAGACCACCACGAAAGAGAAGCGGTAGTGCTGCATCACAAACCTGAACAGCCTGAGCAGGGTGGCTTTCTTGTTCTTGGCTGTCTTTCCCGGAGCAAACCGCTCGCCGGGAGTTTTCATCCCCATTCCCATCCTCATGGCTTCTTCGTTTTATGGTGGTTGTTCTTATCCTTGCGGCGGTTCTTCCGAGGTTCGTCGAAATCTCCTCCGTCCTCATTCTGGATCGTGTAGATCTCACGGTAGATGGCATTGGAGCGCAACAGGTTGTCATGGGTGTCGAAACCGCTCACCTTGCCGCTGTCGAGCACGAGGATGCGGTCACAGTCCTTGACGCTGGAGATGCGCTGTGCGATGATGATCTTTGTCAACTGGGGCAGATTCTCCCTGAACGCCCGTTGGATGGCGGCGTCGGTGGCTGTGTCGCAAGCGCTTGTACTGTCGTCGAGCACCAGCACCTTGGGATGCTTGAGCAGTGCCCGTGCGATGCAGATCCTTTGTTTCTGTCCGCCCGACACATTGGTGCCGCCCTGTTCGATGCGGGTGTCGTAGCCATCGGGCATCTGGTCGATGAACTCATCGGCACAGGCCATGCGACAGGCCTCACGGCACTCCTCCAAGGTGGCCTCGGCATTTCCCCACCTGAGGTTATCAAGTATGGTGCCCGAGAAAAGCACATTGTTCTGGAGCACCACCGAAACGGCATTGCGGAGGGTCTCCAGGTCATATTGGCGTACATCCTTTCCGCCCACCAGCACGCTGCCTTTCGACACGTCGTACAACCGGCTGACGAGGTTGACCAGGGATGACTTTCCACTGCCCGTACCACCGATCACGCCGATGGTCTCGCCGGACCGGATGCGGAACGACACATTGTTGATGGCATACTCACCGCTGCCGCCCTTGTAGCCAAAACAGACATGGCGGAAATCGACACTGCCGTCGGCCACGACGGTCTCCGCCTTCCGGGGATTGGTGATGTCGGCCTCCTCATTGATGACCTCCGCCACGCGCTGGCCGCTGGCCGCACTTTGGGTGAGCATGACGAAAATCATGCTGAGCATCATCAGCGACATGAGGATGCTCATCACATAGGTGAAGAGCGACGTGATCTCACCCGTGGTGAGCGTGCCGCCGACCACGAACTGCGCGCCAAACCAGGAGATGGCGATGATGCAGCCATAGACCACGAGGTTCATCACGGGGTGGTTGAGCGCCATCAGACCCTCGGTGCGCACATACAGGCGGTAGAGGGCCTCGGCAGCCTTGCCAAACTTGGTGTTCTCGTATTCCTCCCTGACGAAGGCCTTCACCACGCGGATGCCCGACACGTTCTCCTGCACGCTGCTGTTGAGGTCGTCATAACGCTCAAAGACCTGCTTGAAGAGTTTCGACACCCTACTGATGAGGAAATAGAGAAACACCGAGAGCACCACCATGGCAATGATGAAGATGATGCTCATGCGCACGTCGATGACGAAGCACATGAAGATGCTGAACAACATGCGGAAGGGAGCCCTCACCGACACCCTGAGCAACTGCTGAAACGCATTCTGCAGGTTGGACACGTCGGTGGTCATGCGGGTCACTAGTCCAGAGGTGCTGAACTTGTCGATGTCGGAGAACGAGAAGGTCTGGATGTTGCGGTACATCGCCTCGCGCAGGTTGGAGGCGAAGCCCGACGAGGCATAGGCGGAATATTGTCCGGCCTTGATGCCGAAGAGCAGACTGAGAAAAGCCATGCCCAGCATGATGCCCCCGTAGAGATACACATTGCCCACATCCCCGGCATTGATGCCCAGGTCGATGAGCTTCGCGGTGACATAGGGGATGAGCACGTCCATCACCACCTCCAAAGAGGTGAAGACAGGCGTGAGCAGGGCCGCTTTCTTATACTGCTTGACTTGTGCGTAGAGAGTCTTGAGCATTCTTGGCAAAGATGATGAGGAAAACGGATGGTCAGGTCATTTCTTCAGAACGTCCACTTGGCGGCGATGGTGGGAATGGCGAAGAACTTGTCATTGCGCCCGTTCTTGTCCCACACGAAGTTGTTGCTGATCTCCACCTCGGTACCCAGACTCAGATGGATGTCCTCGCAACCCTTCAAGGCACTCACGTTCCACCACAACTGCGGTTCTGTGATGGTGATCCACTTGCCCCTGACATTGGGATCATACCAACAATCGATAAATCCGGAGAATGTGCACAATCCGGAGGCGAAGGTGAGTCCCCACACGGCTGTGGCCTGGAAACTGTTGAAAGGCCTGTTCCATGGATTCTGTCCCTTGAAATAGTATTTATACATGGCCTGAATCGACAGGGTCTTGGAGAAATCGCCGCTCGCCCAGTTCCAGGCTGGTCCGGCGAGGAACGCATGCTGGAAACGGGTGGCATACTGCGTGACCTGACTGGATGAAAGTCCGCCGTTATACTCCACATGAGCCGCCCAGCGCTTGTTGGGGGTGATATTGAACTCCCTGGCAACCTCCCAGTAGGCTCCCGCCACACCGTCATGGTAATAGTCAAGGTCGACGAAGAAGAAAGTGCTTCCCCATTTGTCGGGTCTGAACATCTCCACGGTGGTGGTCACACTGGGGCGCCCTGACAGGTCATCACTGAGCGAATGGCCCAGGTCGTAATGCAACTGCACGTTCTGCGCTGCAAGAGCACCGGTTAAACCTAAAAACAAACAGACACTAATGAGTTTTTTGAAAATCTGACGCATGTTAAAATTATGATTTCGCTAAATGAACAACTATAGTTTCGCATTTGCTCAACTTTTTGGAGTTTAGGAGTTTAGGAGATTAGGAGTTTAGACACTAACGCACTCCTTTCACCTTGAGAAAGTTGAGTGAACAAAAAATCAGTTCTTTCTCCCATAAAGACGGGCGATGGCAAGACAAGCCATCAGCGCGGCGAAGGAGATGACGATGGTCCATACCAGCATCGAGGAATCGGCATTGCTGGCACCGAGTCCGTCGGTCAAGGGACTCATCGACGACAGGGTATCGACCAGGGAATCCTTGCCCACCGTGATGGTGTCGCACACAGTGTCCTTGGTGTTTACCACAGTATCCAGCTGTGGTGTCGGACGATGGATGACGGGGCCGAGATGACGCTCGTGAGGCGATACGATAATGTCTAAAAATGGTAACATAACTTCAATATGATAAAACTGTTAAACTTATAATCCCGCATTGAAAAAGACAAGCAGCAACTGAAACAGCACGCCCGTCAGAAAACTGATGGCATTGCACAGCAGGCTATAGACGGCGGCTTGGCTCCACTTTCTCACGAAGCCGTAATACCACAGGCACTCCACCACCACGACAAGCACTTCGCCCACCAAGACATCACGCCACCCGCCACTGCACCGTAGCAGATAGACGTTGAGCGGCACGTTGGTCAGTATGTTCACAACCACCGATGAGAGCAGCACTTTTCGTCTCCGCTCTCCGAGAAGGAGCAGTACCCCATACTCGATGAGGATGGTGGCGACCAGCGCGAGCGATAATTGTAACAGCATCCCCACTCCTCCTTATTACAAGATGGCCAGAAGATAGCCGGGAATCAATACTGCCGCCAACACCCCGAATGCCAGACCCTCACGATCTTTCAGCACCTCATTGGCCAGGTAGAGGGTGACCGGCATGGTGCAGTTGATCAGGAACAAACCCGTCAGGAGCACCGTCATGTGGCTGTCTTTATAGATAAAGCACACCACAAATGCTGTCAGCACCACAGCCATCGACCATACGATGCCGAAACTCTTGGCTATCCATCCGCCGGCCATCTTTCCCAACATGGACACCGCTCCCATCAACAGGATGAGCGCCTGGGTCTTTGTCACGCCCGAGGAGAACACCTCGCCGACATACGAGCGGAACATCACAAAGGCTGCCACTAAGATGACCGCCACGACGACGAAGGTCTGGCTGAGGGATTTTCCCGCTTTCCGGTCAAGACTTTCGCCGGCGGCCTCATTCCGCTCCACCGCATGATCCATGAAGGCATACAAGGCGGCAAATAATCCGATGGCCAGCATGAAGGCATCCAACAGCCACCACGACCGGAACACCAGGCCCACGGCCAGTCCGAAAGCTCCTGTGGAGACGAAGACACCGAGGGCCCGGAGATCATTGCCCATTTTCACCACCGTCTGCTTGCCGCCCCACACATGAAACAGTGAGTTTCCCATGCCCAGCAAAGAGGCGATGACCCACATCCATACAGAAGAGCCGCGCGACTGTCCGGCATAAGAAACCCATGATGCCGACAACACCGCCATGGCCAACAAGACAATGGCGGCGAGCAACAACCGATAGCGGTGACTTGACCGGTCTGCCCAAATACCAGTGAATGGTTGGGTCATGAAAGCCAGCACATTGTAAGTCAAGAAGATGCCAAAGAGCCGCGACACATCAGCAGCCGGCGACAGAAGATAGAGGCAACAGACACACAGTCCATCGACAAGGAAATGGAGCACCGAACTGATGCCCACCAACATGGCTTGTTTTCTCACAATCGTCTGCATCTTTCAACTTTATCAGGCAAAATTAGTGGAAAACAAGGGGAAAACCAAACAAAAAACCATGTTTTTGTTTGAATTTCTGGGTTGAACTCCATTTGTACGCCGTATGAGTGCCATCCATCATCCCCGCCTCTTCTGCCGAATAGAATTGTTAAAAAACACCAAGCGATATGTGTTTTGACATTACTTTTTCGTAATTTTGGGCCAAAATATGGCTATGAGAGGATTACGCTACCTGATGGTTGTGCCTGTTTTGCTGTTGTTGGCTTCCGTTACCATGGGAATCAGCAACTATAAAAAGGCCAAGGAAGAGATGCGGCACGACTTAACCCGTGCCTTGAGGCAATTTGTCATGGACGAGTCACGGCAATCATTGCTGCTTGACACCCTGCCTTCCCTGCAAAGTGACAGGGTACTGACATTGAATGACGTGGAAAGCGGATTCAATGAGCGGCTGTCCATCATCCCCTTAAAAGACACATCTCATGTCGCTGTATGCCTATTGCGGCATGATGACCAAGATGCTTTCAGGGAGGAAGCCCTTGTCAGCAGCGACACCTTGCTGTGGCATTCTGCCCAACAGAAGAGCGGTGATGCCGTGATTGCCCTCAAGGCATACGCCAACCCGTCGCTCTGTGCGGTCTTGGGACAATCCGACCAGCGGATACCTCTCTCCGGCATCGTCCTCTGCCTGCTTCTGCTCTCAGCCATGGCATGGAGACTCAGGTTGACAAGAAACGGTTTGGAAATGGCTTTCGTCTCCCCCACTCCAACCTCCAAACAGATTTCGCTGCATCTCACCCCGATGCAGGAGCAACTGATGGACATGTTTGCCGCCGCTCCCGGCCACACCCTCAGCAAGGAATCCATCTGCGCGGCGTTATGGCCCAAGAAAGAGCACCCTGAAAACACGCTCTATACCTTTATCTGCCGGTTGAAGACGACGCTCAAAGACCAGTCAGACCTGGATATCGTCAACAAACGGGGGAGGGAATACCAACTCGTCGGAAATTCACAAAAGACTGATAATCTGCACCATAGCCCATAGTAAGACAATTGTAAGACAAATGTAAGGTTCTTTTTTCGCATCCTCTGTCCGATACCGCTACTTTTGCAGAGGAATCAAAAACATCGGACATGATACGACAAATAAACTTTTCGAGAATCGACATGCTGACAGGGTGGATTGTTTTCATCACTGCCGCCCTTGTCTATTGCATCACAACTGAACCGTCTGCCAGTCTGTGGGACTGCCCTGAATTCATTGCCAGCGGCTACAAACTGGAGATTGGCCATCCGCCCGGAGCCCCCTTCTTCATGCTCACCGCCAACCTTTTCACCCAGTTGGCCAGCGACCCTTCCAAAGTGGCGCAGATGGTCAACATCTTGTCGGCATTGCTCAGTGCGGGATGTATTCTGTTCTTGTTCTGGACCATCACACACCTCACCCGCAGACTCTTGCAGACCGGCAACACGCTCTCCCTTTCACAAGCCGTATTGATTGAGGGAAGCGGTTTGACCGGAGCCCTGGCCTTCACCTTCAGCGACACTTTTTGGTTCTCAGCGGTCGAGGCGGAGGTATATGCCTTCTCCAGTTTCCTCACCGCCCTGGTCTTTTGGCTCATACTGAAATGGGAAGAGGAAGCCGACGACCTGAGGAGCGACAGGTGGATAATCCTCATCGCCTACATGGTGGGCCTGTCAATCGGGGTGCACCTGCTCAACCTGTTGTGCATCCCCGCCATGGCTCTCGTGGTTTATTTCAGAAAAACAGAGCATCCGGGATGGTGGGGCGGAATGAAAGCCCTCGTGGCAGGCGGCATGGTGCTTCTCGGCATCCTGTATGTGATTGTGCCGGGAGTCATCAAAATAGGCGGTTGGGCCGAACTGCTGTTCACCAACATCCTCAAGTTTCCCCCTCACATCGGACTCATCATCTCGTTCCTACTGCTTCTGGCCGCCATCATCATAGCAGCATGCAAGACCAACCGCAGAATCCTCAAGACCAGTCTCCTGAGTCTGCTCATGCTGCTTATCGGTTTCAGCAGCTATGCCGTCATACTCATCCGTTCCTCTGCCCATCCCCCGATGGACGAGAACGCTCCCGACAACGTGTTCTCCCTTGGCGGTTATCTGAGCCGTGACCAGTACGGCGACACGCCACTGCTGTACGGCCCTGCCTATTGCAGCGAATTGGACTATGAACCCCATGGAGAGTATATGGTGGCCAAACAAGAAGAAGGCCGTCCGATTTACCGTCTCTTGACAGACAGCACCGGACGCAAATACACAAAAATAGGCCATCACACCAAATTTGTATATAAGGACAACATGTGGTTTCCGAGGATGAACTCGCAGCAACACGCCCAGGCCTACGAACAGTGGATGGGTGGCGTGGAGAAGAGGGGCAACCTGCCGACAATGCGCGAGAACCTGCGGTATTTCTTGACCTATCAGGTGAACTTCATGTACTGGCGCTATTTCCTTTGGAATTTCGTAGGCCGGGAAAACAACATCCAAAGCCAGGGAGAGGTGGAACACGGACAATGGATCACCGGCATTGGGTTCATCGATGACCTGCTGCTCGATTGCGACACAGAGAAACTTCCCTCCGACCTGCTCGCAAACAAAGGCAGAAACGTATATTACGGACTCCCGCTGCTGCTCGGCATCTTGGGACTATGCTGGCAATACAAACAGAAAAACCACGGCAAGCACCAATGCCTCGTGGTGGGGTTGCTCTTTCTCATGACAGGTCTGGCCATCGTGGTGTATCTCAACCAACCGCCCCAACCGCCACGGGAGCGTGACTATGTCTATGCAGGGTCATTCTATGCCTTCGCGATATGGATCGGGATGGGAGTATGCGCCGTGGCGGCGATGATACGGCGCATCACCTCAAAGAGTTTGGCCGTTGCCGTGGCTGCCTCTGCATTGTGCCTGCTCATCCCTTTGCAGATGGTGAGCCAGACATGGGATGACCATGACAGGTCTGGACGTTACGCATGCAGGGACTTCGGCCTTAACTACTTAGAGAGCATGCAGCGGGAGGGGCATCCCATCATACTCACCAACGGCGACAACGACACTTTCCCGTTGTGGTATAACCACGAGGTGGAAGGGAAACGCACCGACACACGCGACTGCAACCTTTCGTATGTCAACACCGACTGGTATATCGACCAGATGAAACGGCCGGCGTATGACTCCCCCGCCCTGCCCTTCTATTGGAACCGCCAAGACTATCAGGAGGGTACGAATGAGGATGTGGTCGTGAGGCCTGACCTGAAGGAGAGCGTACTCGAATTATACCGTGAGCAACCGGAAACAGCCCAAAAGACTTTTGGAGATAATCCATTCGAGTTGCGCAACATCATCCGTCATTGGATACTCAGCGGCATCCCGGAAAGGCACTGCATCCCTACAGACAGCGTCACCGTCACCACCGATGAGGGACAAATGGTCATCTCACTCAAAGGCATCCGCTATTTGCTGAAAAAAGACCTCTTTGTGCTTGAGATGTTGTCGCACGGCGACTGGAAACGTCCGATCTATGCCTCCATCAGTCTGGGTTCGACGGAGATACCCTTCCTGCACGACCATTACGTGCTCGAAGGCCTGGCCTACCACATCGTGCCCGATTCGGGTGCACCGCGGGTTGACGTGGAGCGGATGTATGAGAACGTCATGCACCGGTTCAAGTACGGCGGACTCCACAAACGGGGGATTTACGTCGACGAGGATGTCATGCACATGGCACGCACCCACCAGTATGTAATGAGTATCCTCATCGACAGTCTCCTGTCAGAAGGCGACAAACAGAGAGCACTGGCCGTGGCGGAGAAATGGGAAAAAGAACTGCCCGCCTGCAACATTCCTTACACCGCACCGGCCCTGTCGCTGGTCAGGTGCTATTATGAGAATGACATGGCCCAACGGGGAGACGCCATCCTTTCCAACCTGCTCGCCAGAAGCGACGAATGGCTGTCGTGGACAAGTACCATAGGGGCTCGCCGCCAAGCAGGAAGCCTTTACACCTCACTCGAATGGCTGAAGACCATGCAACAGGCACTGGCCACGGCCTTCCAATATGAAAGAAAAACATTAGCAGAGAAATATTACTCAAAATATGAGCATCATGCCAACCAATATCAAAAAAACTGAACTCACGACCGTGTTTGGCCGCCCCAACACAGTCATCATCCTTCTGGCCTGCGTGACCATCGTGGCAGGACTGGTCCTCATGGCCGGCGACGGAACCACCGAAACCTCATTTGAGAGCGGCATTTTCTCCACACGGAGAACCGTCGTCGCTCCGATGGTGTGCCTCGCAGGCTACCTCGCCATCATTGCGGGCATCTTGCTGAAAACTCCAGCATCCTGCCATCCCACTGGTCAATCACAGAAAAAAAGAACCAAGAATCGCATATTCTGACAAACTTTTCGTAATTTTGGCGCGAAATTGAGCCACCAGAAGCGTAGTTCACCAATCATAAGATCCAAAAACAGCATGAACAACGGAAAATCCTGGCTACAGATTCTCGCCAAGGGACTGCCCTACCTCGTCATCATCCTGGCAGGAATCATCCTGGCAACAACCGAGCATGACTATCTGGCCCGCGTGGAAGAACAGAACCTCTTCCTCCAGACCCCCTTGTTCTTCAAACAGTGCATGGTGGTCTCCGGCGGCATGCTCACCTGGGCAGCGGCTTTCCTGACCCAACTGCTCTATTACCCTTGGTTGGGAGTGGCGGCGCTCTGTCTGCTCTGGGCTTTGCTGGTCTTCCTCCTGCAGAAGACATTCCGTATCCCGTCGGGATGGATGGCCGTCACCCTGATTCCCGTGGCCATGCTCCTCATCTCCAATGTGGATCTGGGCTACTGGATCTATTACCTGAAACTGCGCGGGTTCTTCTTCATCGCGACACTGGGCATCGTGACGGCCGTGGCTCTGACATGGGCCTACCGTTCCCTGCCCCGTTGGCTGCGGCAGCTCTTCATCCCCATCAGCGTGGCCGCGGGTTATCCGCTCCTCGGTTTCTATGCCCTCCTCGCAGCCTTCCTCATGGCTCTGGTCAGTTGGCGTGTGGAGAAAAACAAGGTGTTGGCCGCCGTCAGCACCCTTCTGGTCCCCCTCTCTGTAGCCGCCATCCCGCTGCTCTTCTACCGATATGTCTACCACCAGACCAACTTGGTCAACATCTACTGGACAGGCCTCCCCATCTTCCGGATGCGGCAGGAGAGCTATATGGCCTACTACTGGCCCTATGGGGTGCTCTTCCTCTCGCTGGCCATCATGGCGCTCATGACCTCAAGCGGTCACAGTCACCGCCAGGCGCCTCAAAGCCTGCGCAGATGGGGACAACCCGCCATCCTGGTCGCGCTCGCCGCCACCGTGGCCCTGGCCTGGTATAAAGACGGCAATTTCCACCGGGAAATCGCCATGCGGCGGATGGTGGACCAACTCGACTGGGAAGGTGTCGTGAAACTGGCCGCTTCGACCAACGACGAACCCACCCGCGACATCTGGATGATGAAAAACCTGGCCCTGACCCGTATGGGTCAACTGGGCGAGAAGATGTACGACTTCCGCAACGGGGCTTGTCCCGCCAAGGCGCCCTTCCCCACCCGGATGGTGCAATGGGACGGCAAGATGCTCTACCTCAACTATGGTCTGCCCAACTACTGTTACCGGTGGTGCATGGAGGATGGCGTGGAATATGGGTGGCGTGTCGATTACCTCAAACTGATGGTCAGATGCTCCATCATCAACGAGGAGTTCGCCGCTGCACAGAAATGCCTCAATATGCTCAAGCGCACCCTCTTTCACAGGAAATGGGCTCTCCGCTATGAAGGATATCTGCATAATCCCCGACTCATCCCGCGGGATCCGGAACTGTTTCCCATCATCGGCATGCTCAACCATGACAATTACCTCAGCGGCGACAACGCCCAGGTGGAGCGCTTCCTGATCACCCACCTCGCCAGTTCGGAAGGCCATGACCCTCTCCTGCAGGAACAGGCGCTGGTGGCCGCCATGCTGACACGCAATCCCGAACTCTTCTGGCTCCGCTTCTTCCAATACACCGAACTCCACAAGAGCGACCGCGTGCCGACCCTTTACCAACAGGCCGCCTGTCTGTTCGGCGGACTGGACGACAGGGTGGATGCCAGTCAGATGCCCTTCGACAAACAGGTGGTGGAAAGTTGCCGCACCTTCATGGATGCCTTCAAGCAATACCGCGACCAGGGCATGAGCATGGACCAGATGCGGCCACTGATGTATGACCGCTTCCACAACACCTACTACTTCGACTTTTTCTTCAATCACTACCAAGAGGAGGTTTACTGATGAGAAAACTGTTTTGCTCCGCCATCGCATGCCTTTTGCTCCTGGCCTGCCGGCCTGTCCAGGTGCCTGAACAATACAAGCAACTCACCCTGTTGCCCAAAATCTATCCTGAATATGCCGATGTGACCATTCCCGTCAATATCGCACCCCTCTCCTTCGAACTCCTCCCGAAAGTCGATGAGGCCGTCATCCGCTATTCCGCGGAAGGCAGCGAGATCGTCTGCGGAGGAGTGAAAGCCTGTCCTGACATAGAGGAATGGCATGCCCTCACCTCCTCGGCCAAAGGCAAGGACATCACCGTGGAGGTGTTTGCGAGCAAAGACGGACAGTGGCACCGTTTCCAGCCCTTCTTCCTCCACGTATCTCCCGACAGCATCGACCCTTACCTGAGTTACCGCCTCATCTCGCCCTCCTACGTGTCGTATGAGGAACTGACCCTCAATCAGCGGTGCCTGGAGAACTACGATGAACAGGTGATGGTCGACAACATGCTGTGCAGCACGGAGTCGGGTGGACAATGCGTCAACTGCCACAACTTCCAGCAGTACAACCCCGACCGCATGCAATTCCATGCCCGGCAGGCCCATGGCGGCACGGTCATCATCTATGACGGAAAGGCGGAGAAAATCAACATCCACGGCGACTCTCTCATCTCCTCCGGCGTCTATCCCTCATGGCACCCCACACTGCCCCTGATCGCCTACTCCACCAACAAGACCATGCAGAGCTTCCACACCAGCGACATCAACAAGATCGAGGTGCTCGACTCCGAGAGCGACCTCATCCTCTACGATGTGGAGCACCATGAGGTGGGGAAAATCTCCCATGAACCCAACGAACTGGAAATCTTCCCCTTCTGGGCACCCGACGGAAAGACCCTCTATTTCTGCAGCGCTCATTTCGAATATGAGAATGACACAGTGGACCTGAGCGAGATTACCATGAGGGCCAAGGAGGTGAAATACAATATCTACCGCATGGCTTTCGACCCGGCCGCCAAGACTTTCGGACCACGTGAACTTGTCTTCGACGCCGCCGCCGAGGGCAAGAGCGCCACGCTCCCCCGTATCTCCCCCGACGGGCGATGGCTTTTGTTCACACTTGGTGAATGGGGATGCTTCCATATCTGGCACCGCGACGCCGACCTCTGGATGATCGACCTGCAGAACGGCGAGGCCAAGTCCATGGACGCGCTCAACTCCGACAACACCGAGAGTTACCACTCCTGGTCGAGCAACGGCCGGTGGGTGGTCTTCTCCTCACGGCGCAACGACGGCGTGTTCACCCGACCTTTCATCGCCCACGTCGATGCGCAGGGAAGGGCCTCCAAACCTTTTGAGCTCCCTTCCGAGAATCCCGACTACCACCAGCAACTGATCAAGAGTTACAACGTGCCCGAACTGATGCGCGGTCCCGTGACATTCACCCCTCAACAGATGGCGGACATCCTGAAGGGCGAAAGCACCGACGTCAAGGAAATTTCCCTCCCGGAGTAACGTTTCCCTCTCCCTCTGGGAGACCCAGCAAATTTATCCCTCTCCCTCTGGGAGACCAAGCAAACTTATCCCTCTCCCTTTGGGAGAGGTTAGGTGAGGGCTGCTGTCCTTCACTCTTGTGAACCCCCTCACCCATCCTCTCCCTCGAGGGAGAGGGGCTGTTTCCTTTTTGAGATCAATCCCTCTCCCTTGGGAGACCCAACAAATTTATCCCTCTCCCTCTGGGAGACCAAACAAACTTATCCCTCTCCCTTTGGGAGACCCAACAAACTAATCCCTCTCCCCTTGGGAGACCCAACAAATTTATCCCTCTCCCTCTGGGAGAGGTTAGGTGAGGGCTACACAGGACAATCATGTTACAATTCTGATAACATATGATACAATTTGAAAGAGGCATTCTAAGTTTCTTTCGTACCTTTGCAGCCAAAATCACTGCTAACATGATATTATCTACCTTAGTCAAGACCATGCTGGTCATCAATGAGCTGATGGCCTCCAATGTGGGCACGGTGATGAGCCCTGCCACCAATTTCGACAGTTGGATCGAAATCTACAACCCCTCCGACGAAGACGTCAACCTCGCCGGGATGTATCTCAGCGACGATGCCGCCAACCTGACCCTCTGGCACCTGCCCCAAGACATCGGCAGCGTGCCCGCCAAGGGCTACAAAGTCATCTGGATGGGATCCAACAACATCAAGACCACACAGGCTCCCTTCAGCCTTGACTGCGATGGAGGAACCCTCTACCTCAGTGACTCCGACGGACAGTTGCTGCTCAGCCAGAGTTATCCCGAGGCCATGAGCCGCACCTCCTACGCCCGCAAGACCGACGGTGCTGACGAATGGGGATGGACAGCTGATGCCACTCCAGGTGCCACCAACGCCACGGCGGCCTTCGCCGACAGGCGCCTCGACCCGCCCGTGGTCAACCAGGACAGCAAGATCTTCACCGGCACGCTGTCTCTGAAAGTGGATATCCCCGATGGCGCCACACTGGTTTATACCACCGACGGCAGCGTGCCGATGCTGCCCTCCGGCACTCAAGAGCTACCGGAATGGACCAACTTCGTGGTCAACGGCGACTGCGAAGGGACTGACGTGACCTGCCTCGTCGGCAAGGACGGCAATGGCGGCGGAGCTTTCGAGACCCATATCATCGACGGTGCCGGCTACAACGGTTCACGTGGCATCAAGGTTCACTCCGTGGCCAACCCCGGACAGGACTGGGACACCCAGTTCTTCGTCTATACCCCCGACCACATCTGGGCTGCTGGCGACCGTTACCGTTTCAAGATGAAGGTGCGTGCCGACAGGGCCGCCCACATCTCCGCACAGTCACATACCACACCCGGCAACTACATCCACTGGCAGATGCTCGACGGCGGCTACAACGTCACCACCCAGTGGCAGGAAATCAGCTACGAGGGAACGGTGACCAATGAACAGGCCGGAATGAACGGCAATATGCAGACCATCGCCTTCAACCTCAACGAGCTCAGGGGAAGTGAGAACAACTATTACTTCGACGACATCTCCTGGGAGGCCTACAACGCCTCTGCCAACGGAACGGTTGGCACCATCAGCAAGGAAGGGAAATTCAGCATCACCAACACCGCCAACTACTGTTTCCGCCTGTTCCAGGACGGTTGGCTGCCCAGTGTGCCCGTCACCCGGTCCTACATCAGAACCAACGACAAATACACCATCCCCGTCATCTCCATCGTGGGCAACCCGAAGTATTTCACCGACAGCAAATGGGGCATCGACACCCAGGGCACCAACGGCCGCACTGGAAATGGACAGAGCACCAAATGCAACTACAACATGGACTGGGAGCGCCCCGTCAACTTCTCCTTCATCACCCCCGAAGGTGTCATGGCCTACAACCAGGACGTGGAGATCTCCGTCTCCGGCGGATGGACCCGTTCGGCCAACCCCCGCTCCTTCAAGCTGAAATCGGGCAAGGAGTTTGACGGCCAGAACCGTTTCGACTATACCTTCTTCCCGCAGAAGCCCTACATCAGAAACAAAGTCCTGCTGGTGCGCAACGGCGGCAACGACGTATGGGATCACGGAGGGAGCCGTTTCATGGACCCCGCCCTGCAGACCATCATCCAGCGCGCAGGCATCAACCTCGACCTGCAGTCCTATGTGCCCGTCATCGAATATGTCAACGGTGAATGCCGCGGCGTGCTCAACATGCGCGAGCCCAACAACAAGAAATTCGTGGAGTCCAACTTCGGCTATGACGACGAGAAGATCGACATGTTTGAGATGAGCGCCGACTCCAACGTGGTCTTCATGGTGGGCACCAGCGAGGTGCTGGAGCGCATCTATGAGCTCGGAGCCGTCTCCACCGACGCCCAGGCCTACGAGGAACTGAAGCAGATCCTCGACATCGACGAGTTTATCAACTACATGGCCGTCGAACTCTTCCTGGGCAGCAACGACTGGCCCCACAACAACATCAAGGGCTTCCGCAGCCAGGACAACGGCCGCTACCGCTTCGTCACCTTCGACCTCGATTTCGCCTTCAACAACAGCAACCCCTTCACGGCTTTCGCCAATGACCAGTGGCATACGTTCAACCTCATCTACGACACCAACGAACAGCGGTATGAGGAGATCAAGATCGTCACCTTCTTCCTCAACATGCTCAAGAACGATGACTTCCGCAGACGATTCATCGACACCTACTGCCTGGTGGGAGGAAGCGTCTTCGACAAGGAACGTGCCACGGCCATCGTCAACGAACTGGCCGACCGCGTGCGCCCGATGATGCAGCTCACGGGATGGAGCACCCCCGACGGTTCCGCCAACGCCATCATCCAGAAACTGGCCACCCTCAATGAGTCGATGATGACCTGCATGCAGCAGTTCCAGCCCATGCAACTCAACGGCGTGAGGAAACAAAACGTACAGCTCAAGACCGACACCGAGGGCGCGCACCTCTACGTCAACGGACACGATGTGCCCTACGCCAGTTTCAAAGGACGCCTGTTCCCGCCCGTGCAGTTGGAGGCCAAGGCACCCGCCGGAAGCCGATTCACAGGATGGCGGAAGACCGGAGCAGGCAACGTGCTCGTCAGCCTCAACAGCGTCTGGAAATATTATGACCGCGGTGCCTTGTATGGCAGCGGATGGCGCAGCGCCACTTACAATGATGACTCCTGGTCATCGGGAGAGAGTCCGTTGGGCTACAACATGACGGGCGTGACGACCACCGTCAACTATGGTTCGGATGCCAACCAGAAGAATCCGACCACCTATTTCCGCAAGACCATCAACTTGCAGAGCGCACCGACCAGCAGCGACATCTTCACACTCGACTACAAGGTGGACGACGGTTGCGTGATTTATGTCAACGGCACCGAGGCCGGACGTGTCAACATGCCCGAAGGCAATGTCAACTACAGCACCTACTCCAGTTCGTATGCCAGCGACACACCTCTCACCGGCTCTATCGCCTTGTCACCATCCCTCTTCAAGAGCGGCAGCAATGTGATCGCCGTGGAAGTGCACAACAACAGCGCCAACTCCTCCGACCTTTACTGGGCATGTACCCTCAGCACGTCGGTGGATTCCTACGAAGAAGGTTTCTATTCCACAGATGCCGTCATCGACCTGCCCAACCTGAGCAATGTGTCTCTGACCGCTTGCTTCGAACCGCTGTCAGACGAGGAGCGTGAGCAACAGCACATCACGCCCGTCCGCATCAATGAGGTGAGCGCCGCCAACAACATCCACGTGAATGAGTACTGGAAGAAGAACGACTGGGTGGAACTCTACAACACCACCGACCAACCCATCGACGTGGAGGGCATGTACCTCACCGACAACATCGAGAAACCCAAGAAATACCAGATCACCAAGGGTGAAAGTCAGGCTGAGACCATCATTCCGCCCCACGGCTATCTGATTATCTGGTGCGACAAACAGGACCCCATCAGCCAGTTGCACGCCTCCTTCAAACTCGGCAACGAGGACGGAGATGTCATGCTGACAGCCGAAGACGGGTCGTGGAGGGACCGTCTGACCTATACCACCATGAAAGAAGACGAGACCGTGGGACGCTATCCCGACGGCACCGGACAGGTGTTTGTCATGAATTATCCCACCATCGCCCAGACCAACATGAAGACGAGCTACCATGTCTCCATCGGGCAGTTCGGCGAGGATGGCATCGGCGAGGTGTATGCACAGGCAGCCAACAACCTCACCGTGCGCTATGTGCTCGGATCACTCATCATCCGCGGCGACCTGTCGGAGAACGTGAGCATCGACTTCTTCAACCTCGCCGGACAACGCATCGGCCAGAGCCAGACCAAATTGGTCAACGGCTATGCGGAATGTCCTGTGGGACAGTTGACCTCCGGCTGTTACATCGCCCGCGTCAGCGACGCTCACGGCCACAGCAAGGCCTGCAAGTTCGTGAAGGATTAAAATCTTCCACAGATGATATCATTAGGTTGACAGGAAGTCCGGACTTCCTGTCAACCTTTTTTATGAACCTACAAAGGCAAAATCCAACCCTCATCAAAACACATGAAAAAAACGAAAGAAAAGGGGAAAACTATGTCTAAAAAATTTTGATATAACCGAAAAAAAATGTATTTTTGCAACTGATATACCTTAATAACGACACAAACAAAAGAAAACAAACGATAATCTGTCTATTACTAACTTAAAACTAACAAGTATGAAGAAACTCTATTCTTTATTAGTCATGTTGATCATGGCTGTTGGCGTTAGTGCTCAGACCAGCACATTGACGCTGAATGGAAGTGAAGTTTCCGAACCGGAGGGGTATTTTACCCATGACACCGAAGGAAAATTCAACTTCAGCAACAAATTCAAAGATGCCGAGTACGCAGGAATCACGTTCACGAAAGGCCTGAAGATGGAACGCTCAACCAAAGTGTTGTTTACAAGCGCCAAAGGCCCATCTACAGTGACCATCGTACAGTCAACTTGGGCTCCAGATGACAAACCAATCCAGACCATCAAGTTCGATGGCACTGAATTGGCCGTGGACGATGCTGAACCGGGTACAGGATGCCTCATCTACACCCTTGCCAACGTGGGAGTTGGCAACCATGCCATCACCCAAGGTTCTGGTGAGTCAGGTATCTTCTACGTGAAAGTCGTGACCACCGACACACAAGACGACGCTTTCAAGGCGCTGATCAAAGCTGCCGAGGATCTTGTTGACGAGAATGCCGTGGCTGTTGCCAAACTCAAGGAAGCCATTGACGCAGCCAACATCGCTGCGGGAACCGACGCTGACAAGGCCGCCCTTCAGGCTGCCATCGACCAGTTCAAGGCCGACAACGCTGACCAGGAGAGTGACCAGACTCCAAAGGTTGGAACAGAGCCAAAAAATTGGACAGGTGCTTCCGGCTGGTGCAGCACAACGTTTGCTCCAGCTATCGTTACATACGATAATCGTACAGTCCAACTCGTAGAGAACTACAATGGTAGCAGTGGTAGCGTGACTGGCAAGATTTTCTATCAGACCATCTCCGGATTGGAGAATGGAAAATACAAAGTCGGTTTCTATGCAAACGCTTTCTCTACAGCCGATCGTGATGCAGCCGTTGAAACAGGCATGGCCGATGGCGCTGATGACGTAGCCTATGTCTATGCCAACGAAAACGAGAAGTTTATCATTGCCCACCGCGCCACCTCAACGCAAGAGAATGGCTTCTACACCTTTGATGTGGAAGTGAAAGACGGAAAGATTGAGTTGGGTATGGCTAAAGCCAAGGAAGGCACCAACTGGCACACGTTGCAGATCTATCAGCTGACTTGGTTCACTACCGCCAAGGAGGTTTATGCAAAGGATCAGCAAGAGCTGAGCGACCTCATCGCTGAGGCCAAGAAACTGACGGGCGAAAACGGAAAGGCCGAATTCGAGGAGGCTCTGGCTGCCGCTGAGGAGGCTACCGATGCCAAGAAGGACTGGTACAACATCAAAGAGATTGAGCAAATCATCTCCGATTTGAAAGCTGCCATGAAGGCCTACAAGCGTGCCAACATCGTCATCCCAGAGGGCAAATACTATCTCGTAGCTATGGAACTGGAAGACAACAACCTGATGGCTGCCGGTAAGAGCTGGGGCACACGGGGTATCGTCAACGACAAGGGCCTCGACTTGAATTTCATCTACAATGAAGCTGCAGAGAATTACTTCATCGAGACCAATGTTTACAATGGTTCTGACAAACACTTCTTAGGCGAAAACCTCTTCATGGATAGCCCTGCATACGGATGGAATATCACCGAGGATGAGGTCTATGGCCACAATATATGGGTCAAGGTTGGTGAAGCAAAGAAATACCTCGGCGTTAACGCCAACAGCGAACTTGCTTTAGTAGATGCTCCTTACGCATGGGGATTCTTCTATGCCGACCAGTGGGAAAAGACGATTAAGGAAGAAGGTCTGGAGGCCATGAAGGAAGCCACAAAGAACAAACCTGTTGATGCCACCTTCCTGCTGAAGGATCCTCAGTTCAACCGCAACGACCACCGCTGGGAGGCTTGGACGGTGAGCGATGATTGCACCAACGTGAACCTTGGCGGCGGATGCGATGGAAACAATGGCAATGGTTGCGCTGAGAGTTATCACAGTGTTTTCACCATCAGCCAGACCATCAAGAATGCTCCTGCCGGTGTTTACCAGTTGACAGCACAAGGTTTCTTCCGCCAAGATAAAAAAGAAGTAGCTAAAGATGTGTTCGAGTCGATCACTGAACCGACTCCACTCTTCTTCGCCAACGACAAGACCGCTGAGGTACTTGCCCGTACAGGCACGGAGAATAACATGACGGAAGCTGGTATTGCGTTTGAGGGTGGTAGTTACAAACTTCCACAGCCCATCGAGTTCGTGCTCGACGAGGATGGTGACATCACTGTCGGTATCAAGAACGAGACCGCTGTCTGGCAGTGGGTGATCTTCGACAACTTCCAGCTGACTTACCTCGGCCCGAAGGTTGCAGAAACTGCCGCTATCAGCGACAAGGACAAGGAAGCTCCAGCTGCCGGTGTATATCCCACCATCACCAGCGACGTGAAACTGCTCAAGGGCCTCAACACCCTCGTGCTGCCGTTCACCACCACTGCTGCTGAACTGGGCGCCAAGAGAGTGCTGAAATATGACGGCACAACTGAAAACGGCAAGGTGATCAACTTCAGCACCGTGACCGAACTTGCTGCCAATACTCCGTACTGCGTCTTCATGGATGCCGACAAGACCTTGGCTGACTTCGAGAACAAGACCGTTGTTGAACCGACCGACCTCACCGTAGCTGACAACAACTACAGCTTCGTGGGAACCTACACCGCTTATGCCAAGGGTGAGTCTCCCATTGCAGCAGGCGACTTCATCGCCGGCGAGAAGGGCTTCGTGAAAGCCAATGGCGGCAACGCCATCGCTGCCTACCGTGCATACCTGAAGAAGGGTGCTGGCGATCCCGCACCGACATTCTGCATCGACGGTGAGTTTGTTGACGGCATCGAGGCCATCGAGATGGCTGCCGGCCTGACCAACAGCGAGATCTACAACCTCAACGGCCAGCGGGTGAACAAGGCCCAGAAGGGCATCTACATCATCAATGGCAAGAAGGTTGCCGTGAAGTAAGTAACCTTGATTTCCTCCCGGATGCCTCCGGGTTTCCGGGAGGATCAAGATAACGAATAATCTGAAACCCATTAAATACAAACCATTATGAAGAAGATTTATTCATCACCAGCCATCAAGGAGAGGAAAATGTCGATGAAGTATTTCATGAGCACGACAAGTATTACCCCCAGTGGCGAGGGTACTGACAAATGGGATCAGGAGATTGACGAGGAAAGCCAAGGCACAGACGAGCCCGCTCGCTCCTCCAAACAAAGTCTTTGGTAATCTCCACGACATTTGAAGAATCAGCATTGAAGGCATCCGAGGGACTCTCGGGTGCCTTTGTTTTGTCCCTAAAAAACTATTCTTCTGCTTCCGGGTTCAGGTTTAGGATAATATTGACCACCCTCATCACGTCAGACACGTTGATGGCTTGGTCGGCATTGAGGTCAGCATTCTCAAAGACAAAAGTCTGCACCTCATTCCCAAGAATGTGATTGACGATGGCCATGACATCAGCTACATTCACCAGCCCATCATCATTGACATCACCCAACAAAATCTCACGGGGGAGTTCACCAATGCCCCTGAACACAAAGGATATCGTGCCATCGTCATTCAGCGTAATCTCCTCCACGGAAGAATCCAAAAAATACGTGCCGTTGGTGTTTTTGTTATAGAGTTTGGCTGCAGGCGTCGTCGTGGGTCCAAAAGCATTGATATCACCGAAAGGGAAGGGATCCTGTGCCAGGCCATAATCATAGTATTTCTTTGTATTAGGATTCAACTGGTATTCATTATCCGCGGGAATCCATGTCATGCGCTGATGGTTAGGATCATCGTTGGGCTTGTTGTTCTTCCATGCGGTAGCGTTGTAGTCCACATGGACGATAAGCAGTCCGCCGCCCGACAGACTCGTATCCCAACCTGTCTGGTATCGGTTTTCCAACAGGAAATACTCGTTTTTGTTGCCCTTATTATAGATAATGTAGGCTTCGCCGCCGTCCTGCAGGGGTTTCATATTCTTCACCCACTGTGAGTTGAGCAGTTCCACAGGAGTTTTCCAACCTGCCAACCATCGCTCATAACTGGTATATCCAGCAGGTTGATAACCCCGGTCGTTATAGTTCCCATGATCCAGCAAATCCCAGTTCCACATGCCCTGACCGCCACTGAAATCCGTATCATAGAAATCAGGATAGCCCAGACAATGACTGAACTCATGGCATATCGTACCTATGCCTGAGACGAGGTTCAACCCATTGAGTTCTGGTCCACAGGCATAAGTGTCAATGGTCACGCCATCGAGTTTCAGCGCTCCAGTGCCGTCACCTCTCGACTTCGCATAAGAGAGTTTCCACGTATGCGGCCAGATGGTGTCCGCCGACCCGCCGTCAGCCTCGCCCTTCCCGGCATAAACCACATACACCTGATCGACGTAACCGTTGCCATCCCAGTCATAGTCTGCGAAATTGACCTGACTATTGGCCTGTTGGCAGGCTTCGATGACCATCGATGCCGGATGACTGTCACCGCCATTGCTCTTGTTGCCGCCATAGTATACCCTATTGTTGGAAACATTGACGGGTCCAACAACATCGAAAGTCAGTTCAAACTGTCCCTCACTTTGTGCATAGAAATAATCACGCACCGACCCTTTGAACCTGTCATAGGAGAAATTCTCCTCGTTGGCGATGCGTTCGAAAAGTCCATCGGCATCTTCCATGGTAAAAGTGATATCAGCGAAATTGACCAGGATGATGAGACCTCTTTTCTGACCAAAATAGCTCCCTACCTCACCGACCCTGTTCAGTCCAAGCCGATGGGAAAACCCTTCGTTGAATTCCCGTCTTCGCTGATCTGCCCGAAGCTTAAGCGCATTGACATCCACGCTCTCGAAGACTCCCAGCTGTCTTTCCTGGAAAGCCCTTCCGTCAGCAGCCACCCAACAATGGGCATGCTCGTCGCCGACGAGTTGCACTTCGACTGTCGTCCCATCAGACAGGGAAATCTGCCGTTTGATGCCAGGCATGGCCGGAACAGCCTCCGTTGCTATTGTCATCAAAGACAACAGCAACAGCAAAAGCCCACGCAGAGCCCAACCACTCCGAACCATGATCGTCATCATATCATTCTCCTGTTTTTCTCAGAATGATATCCACCACACCCATCAAGTCGGTAATGGTGATGGCCTTGTCGGGAAGAAGGTCAGCATTCTCAAATACGAAATTCTCCACAGATTGGTCCATCAGTTTGTTGGCCATGACGAAGACATCCATGATATCCACCCTTCCGTTGCCATCGGCGTCGCCGGGAAGGGTCTTCACTTTGCGGTAAAGTTTGACGTTGGTCACACCTGAAGTTGTTGAAGAAGGATAACAAGAGAACCAGATGTTGGAGGTGTTGAATTTAAGATTACGATTATTATTCCCACCTTGGAACACAATAGTAGCTGAACCATTCGAAGAAAGAGTTATCGAAGCCTTGGCGTTGCTATCCTTCCTCGTTTCCGTTCTCAAATAATTATTGCTTTTCTTTGATCCTGCCGCATACAGATACCCAGTACCCACATTGAAATACCAATAGTCTTCTGAAACCTCCAAGGTAACGTCCTGTACAGAACTGTTGGCCTGGATGCTGCCATCAGCATTTTTGGTCACCACGACTGCGCTTCGATTGTTGTTGTTAGCGCTCTGAGCTCCCATGCCATAGGTGGTGCCGCTCTTCTCGCCCACAAAGATGACTTCACCACCATCAGTGAGTTCGGAGGCATTCGTCACATGCACATATTTGACAATCGGAGCGTATGGATTATTCCTGACGACCAGCGTATAGGAGGCACTGCCGGCGGAATAGTTGGTATTGCCGGCGAAAGTGGCCGTGATGGTGGTCGTTCCTGCTGACAACAAGGTGACGGCACCCGTTGAAGCGTTCACAGATGCCACACTGGGGTCGCTGCTGCTATAGGTGACGCTCAGTCCTGTGGGGTCTGTTGTCAGTGTCGGTATCTCGAAATCCTCCTCCATCATGGCGGTCACCGTGGGTTTGTCAAACGAGAGCGTAACTTTTGAGCGGATGACATAGTTGGCTGTGATGACAGCGCTCTCCTCTTCATCCGTGACGGCAATGGCCTTGATGGTCGTGGCCGCACTGACCTGGATGGGTTGCTGGTATATCGGGCTGTTGGCCGTAGGTGTCGAACCATCCAAAGTGTAATGGATCACAGCACCTTCCGTACCGCAAGTGATGGTGACCGTCTGGGCCTCGTCATACGACCCTGCTTTGGGCGAGAAGACTGGAGCATCGATTCCACTCTCTCCGATGAAGTTGAAGGAGATCGTGCCGTCCGCATTCTGGGTGATACTCTCCACGGATGAGTCCATATAGTAAGTACCGTCGCTGTTTTTGTTGAAGAACTTGGCGGCTGGAGTGGTGGATTTATTGAATGCATTTTTACTTCCATAAGGGAATGGGTCGTTAGCCATACCATCAAACGTATAGTACTTGGTGCCCTGATAAGTGGTGTATTGGTAGTTGTTGTCTGCAGCAATCCAGGTCATGCGTTGATGGCTCGGGGCATCGTTGGGTTGGTTGTTGTTCCATGCTGTGGCATTATAATCCACGTGGAGGATAAGCAGCCCCTTGCCCGGCAAGCTCTCATCCCATCCGACCTTTTGGCGGTTCTCAAGGAGATAATATTCATCTTTATGCCCTTTGTTGTAGATGATATAGCTTCCGCCACCCTCCTGAAGCGGTTTCATATTGGTCACGGACTTGGTTTTGAGCAGTTCCATCGGCGTCTCCCATCCTGCCAACCAACGTTCGTAACTGGTATAGCCAGCTGGTTGGTAACCATCACCATTGTATGAGCCACTATCCATCAGGTCCCAATTGCCCATGCCCTGGCCTCCGCTGTAGTCGGTGTCGTAGAAATCGGGATATCCCAGACAGTGGCTGAACTCATGGCACATCGTACCGATACCGGCCACTTCACTCGTCTGTCCGTTCAGCTCACCACCGCAAGCATAGGAATTCACTGTCACTCCGTCGAGGGTTACAGGACCGCTGCCATCACCATAATAATTAGCGGAATACAAATCAAAGGCATGGGGCCAGATGGTGGAGGAAGCACCTCCGTCGGCCTCACCCTTGCCGGCATAAACCACATAAACTTGGTCCACATAGCCGTCATTATCCCAATCGTAGTCGGCATAGTTGACATATTGGTCGGCCTTCTTGCATGCCTCAATGACCATCGTGGCGGGATATTGGTCATCGCCATTGGATTTGTTGCTGCCATAATAAGACTGGTTTTTTGAAACAGTGACAGGTCCTACGACATCGAAGGTCAGTTCAAACTGCCCTCCACTCTGTGCGTAGAAATAGTCGTGCATCGAACCCTTGAAGTTGCCTTCGGTGAAACCCACCTCATTGGCGATGCGCTGATAGAGAGCATTGTTGTTGGAGGATTTGAAAGTGACATCCGCGAAATTGACCAGGATGATCAGGCATTTCTTCTGACCGAAATAGCTGCCCACCTCGCCGACACGCTTCGGACCGAGGCGACGGCCCTGCGCCTCTTGATAAGCGGTGCGCCGGGTCTGTGCATGAGCCCTGACCTCCTCCAGGTCCACGGTTTTGAAGACTTCAGGCCTTTCCTCCCGGTAAGCCCTGCCATCTGCAGCCATCCAAAAATGGCCGCGCTCATCTCCCACAAGCCGAACTTCCACTGTCGTGCCGTCGGCAAGGGTAATATGACGCTTAAGACCTGGTTTTGCAGGTATGGCACTGGCCGAGACCGTCATCATCAAAACAAGCAGTGAAAGCACCATGCGTCTCACGCAACTCATATCAAAATGTTTTTTCATCGTATCCTCTTTTTTTGACCGAAATAGTGTGCAAAAATACGAAAAAAACGACGATTTCACGATGATTGAAGTCATAAAACGCTGAAAAACAGCAGAAAAACCTCAAAAAAAAGGGATTTGTTCATCAAAAAATGACCTTGCATGATGGAAATCATTTCAAAATTCATTTTTTTCCATTAATTTTGCATTTGAATGAATCAACTGCTCCTAACATCAACTGAAACAAACGAGAAAATGAAAAAAGCACTGTTTTTGATAGCTGCTATTATCCTCCCACTGTTGACCATGGCTCAAGTGCCTGCCTTCCCTGGCGCGGAAGGTCACGGCCGATACGTCGCAGGCGGAAGAGGCGGCAAGGTCATCCACGTCACCAACCTCAAGGACAGCGGCACAGGTTCGCTGCGTGATGCCGTGAAAGGCTCAACCAAGAAAATCATCGTCTTTGACGTGGGCGGCGTCATCGCCCTCAACAGCGACCTCGTCATCGGCGACAATACCACCATCGCCGGACAGACTGCCCCTGCGCCCGGCATCACCATCCGCTACCGCACGATGAGACCCGGTGCCAACAACGTGATCCGCTTCATCCGCATCCGCCGCGGACAGGAGAAAGATGTCAATGATGGTGCCGATGCCTTCTGGCAGCGCCAGAAAAACGGCATCATGATCGACCACTGCTCCTTCAGCTGGAGCATCGACGAGGTAGCCTCCTTCTACGACAACAACAATTTCACCATGCAGTGGTGCACCATCGCTGAAAGTCTGGTGAATGCCGGCCACAACAAGGGTGCCCATGGCTACGGCGGCATCTGGGGCGGCAAACTCGCCTCCTTCCACCACAACCTGCTCCAGCACCTGCAGAACCGCACACCGCGCTTCAATGGCGCACGCTACCAGTGGGACGGCTACAAAAACAACACGGAATACAACACCTACAAGTGGGACAACTACGTGCAGGCCGAGATTGTGGATTTCCGCAACTGCGTCATCTACAACTGGGGCACCGGTGGTTGCTACGGCGGTCCTGGCGGTGGCTACATCAACATGGTCAACAACTACTACAAGGCCGGTCCTGCCACCAGCAACAAGACCCGTGTGACCCAGGTCACCGTGGGAGCCTCAGGCAACTCCACGCCCTCTGAGCTCAATGGCATGACCAGCCGCTACTACATCAACGGCAACTACGTGACCGCAGCTGCGGCCAACCAGCGCGAGAACTACGACTGGAAGGGCGTGGTCTATGACAGCGGCACCTTCACCATCAACGGCGAGCGCTACAGCGCAGACCCCAATCATTTCTACGGCAACGACGTGACTTACGTGAAGAACGGCAGCAATGTGGACTGCGTGAGCATCAAGGTCGATGAGCCCTCTCCCACGGGCGAGGTGACCACACATAAAGCCGAGGATGCCTTTGTCAAGGTCATCAACTACGCCGGAGCGTCCCTCCACCGTGACGATGTCGATGCCCGCTACCAGCAAGAGGCTGAGACCGGCACGGCCACCTACACCGGCAGTGTGACCCACCAGCCCGGCATCGTCGATGTGGTGGCCGACGTGAACGGCTACACAGAAGCCAATTTCGGCACAGGAACGCGTCCCGCCGGATTTGATACCGACAACGACGGCATGCCCGACGAATGGGAAACGATCAACGGTCTGAATCCTAATGATGCCAACGACGCCAAGCTCTTCACCATCGACCAGGAGAAGGGATGGTACTGCAATCTCGAGGTGTATCTCAACTCCCTCGTGGAAGATATCATGAAAGCCGGCAACGCCGATGCCCAGAGCACGGTGGAAGAGTATTACCCCGTCTGTCAGATTCCCGACGGCATCCATCACGTGTCGGCTGCCGAAACCGTCCGCACCGACTATCTCACCATCGACGGCAAACAGGTGACGACACCCTCACGGGGTCTCTACCTCCGTCGGCAAACCCTTTCTGATGGTCGTGTGATCACCCAGAAAGTCGTGTTCTGACCTGTTTCCACCATTTTTATGACGTCAGGCGCTTGTTTCGTAGCGCATCGGGGGAGGTTTTCATCATCGAAACCTCCCCCGATTCGTAGTTTAAACGCACAACAAGCTTAATAGGTCTTCTTCACACCGTCGATGACATAGACACCATGCTGCGACGGTGCGTCCACCTGTTGGCCGCCGACCGTATAGATTCCCTTGCGGACGACAGGACTGCTGCCCGTCACCGTCGGACGGATAGCGCTCGGATCCTCATAGAGGATGCTGCGGAGAACAGTCTCATTGCGGCTGTTGTCGATATGGATATGGAAGAGGAAGCGGGCAACGGCCTCCTTGCTGTCGGACTGTTTATAGCGCAGTGCCTGACCGATGGTCACCTCCTTTCCGTTGGTCATCCGTCCCGGATACTGACCGATATTGAACGTCATCGATGAGGGATAGAACTCGCTGTACACATATCCGCTGGCATATTCGGTGACGACGCCGCTGGCGTTGAACCAATGTCCATAACCATTGGCGGTCGATTTGCGGTTGATGAGAATCTGCGAGGTGGGATTGATCGGATAAAACATGATGCGACCCACGGAAGGTCCCGTCGAGGCGTAGTCCTGCATCTTGCCGGCAATGTCGGAGGGCTGCATCTGGAATGCCGTCCCCAACGTAGCCAGTGCGCGGTTGGACACAGTCACCGGAGTTGCTGTATAATCGCCTCTCACCGGCATATAGACATCATACTCCAAGGTGATGTCGCCTACCTCACGTCCGTCGAGAGTAGGCGACATATAGACCGTGGCCCGGTCACTGATGTCCGTTCCCTCGATCTCGAAACGATAGGGCCAGTGCTCGGCATTGGTCTGGCTCTCCTTCCACTGGTGCTGCACATACTGCTTGGGAGCAGGCACGACGACCATCCACAGGCGCTGAGTGCCCTGCGGCACCGTCATCACCACGTCTTCTGTCACCTCCTGGTTGGTCTTGCAGTAGAGCGAGTCCTCCTGGAAATACCGCCGGGTGCCATCGCTCATCAAGGCCACGAACCCCAGTCGGAAGGCGCGTTGTGTGGAGATGGTATTGCGGATGTAGGACGTACGGTTGACCTTTGACAAATGCGCTTCGCCGTTCATCAGTTCCGCTGGGTCAGCCTCCGCCAACGGGCTCCCCCCTGGCAGCGCCGTGAAATGCACGATCACCTCTGTGCCGGTCTCCGGCACCTGGAGGGGGATGACATTGAACCCCGAAGACTGCGGGGCACTCGACAAGGCCACCTGGTACTGATGGTCGCCGATGGCGGCACAGCGGTAGTTGAGATCGCCGATATAGGCATCATGGTAAGGCACGCAGGCGTCGAAGTCCCATGTGGCGCATCGGGCGGCATAATCATAATAGAGCCGGAAGAGTCCCTCGGCATCGAGTCCTTTCAGGGCCATGAGGGCCTGGTTGAAGTCTTTCGCTCCCGTCATGGGCTGCCGCCACACCTGTCCGACGGTCTGGATATTGTCATAATACTGGCAGAGGAAATAGAGAAACCAATAAGACTGGTAGCGGTGCCACTCATGCGAGAAAGCCAGGTTGTGGGAATCGCGGAACACATTGATGCTCTGCGAGAACATCAACTCAGGATACGACTGGTTGGCCTGCCACTGTGCCGTCTGTTCCCAGATGGCCTGTCCGTTGCCCACAGGCAGGTGGAACCCCGTGCCGAGGACGGACGAGGAGGTGTGCTTGTTGCCAGAGGCATCCGCATAGCACATGTAGTGGAAGGAATGTCCCACCTCATGGGCCACGGAGTGACCGACAGGCTGGCAAGCCGACGGTCCGAGCCACAGCGCCGACACCTCGAAATCATAGCCTCCGCCATAGCACACCCAGTCGGTGGTATGGTTGAGCAGCACCATCACCTTGTAGTTGCGCAGGTTGGTGGTCTCCGGATCAACAAATCCGAGTTGGTTGATTTCCAGGTCGTAGAAAGCCTCGCACTTGTTGAGCAGGTCCTGCTCATCCACCCGGTAGGCCGCAGGCGACTGCGACGGGAGCTGGGAGCCATAGCCTTTGTCCCAGAAGATGACCACATTGTCAGACTCCACCGACCGCGAGCGCGACCAGGTGTACTTGTTGTCGGGGTCATTCTCCGCATAGAGCAGGGAGTCCGACGGCCAGGGATTTCTCCATTCATCAGGGATATAGATGCTTTTCTGGGCAAAACTGCCCAGGGCTGTCATCAGGAGAGCCAACAGGCTGAAAGCGTAAGTCTTGTTCATGTCTTTGCTTGTTTCATTAGGAGATGCCTATCTCATATCCACTAGGATGCGGAACACCTTGCCGGGTGCGCTTGCCCACTGCTGCATGGCTTCCTCTGCCTTTTCGGGCGCTGCCACGCAGGAGACGAGAGCATCCACCGGACAAGTGCCTTTCTCCAGATAATGGATGACGGCCCTGAAATCAGAGGGCTGTGCATTGCGCGAACCACGGATGTCCAACTCCTTCTGTACGAAATACTTGGTCTGGAACGACACCTCCGACTTCGCATAGCCGATACAGATGACGCGGCCCGTGAAAGCCACCTCATCCACCGCCATCTGATAAGTCACCGGACTGCCCACAGCCTCGATCACCACGTCGGGTCCGAAGCCCGAGGTCATCTCGATCAGACGCTCATGGACATCCTCCTTGAGGGTATTGATGGTATAGGAAGCACCCATCTCCTTGGCCAAGGCCAGTTTGTCGTCATCGATGTCAGCGGCCACCACGGTGGCTCCACGCTGCACACTGCGCACCACGGCACCCATGCCTACCATGCCGCACCCGATGACCACCACCACGTCGATGTCGGTGACCTGTGCCCTCGACACGGCATGGAAGCCCACGCTCATCGGTTCGACCAGCGCACATGTGCGGGAGTCCAACCTTCCGGCTGGGATGATTTTCTCCCAGGGCAGCACAATCCGCTCGCGCATGGCACCGTTGCGCTGTACGCCGAGCGTCTCATTGTGCTGGCAGGCATTGACACGTCCGTTGCGGCACGACGCACATTTGCCGCAGTTGGTGTAGGGGTTGACGGTCACCACCATACCTGGTTTGAGACCTTCAGGAACCTTCTCGCCCACTTTCTCAATCACCGCACCCACCTCATGGCCGGGGATGACCGGCATTTTCACCATAGGATTGCGTCCCAGATACGTGTTCAGGTCTGAACCGCAAAATCCCACATATTCCAGTCTGAGGAGCACCTCCTCGGCACCCAAAACGGGTTCTTCGATCTCTACGACCGCCATCTGCCTCTCGGCCAAAATCTGAATAGCTTTCATGTATATTTGTTTAACTGTTTTTCCATCTGACATACATCTGGTCACCGATGATGCGGCGCACCTCCGCCACAAGGCTTTCGTCAGCCGGTTCGCTGACAAACTCGATGTTCTTGAGCACATTGGCCGGGTTGGCACTGCTGAACAAGGTTGTCGCAATGCGCGGGTTGAGACCGGTGGAGTATTGCATGGCCAGTTTCTCAATAGGATAACCCTGCTGGGCGCAATACTCGGCTGCCTTGCGGCAAGCCTCCCGCAAGGCCGGAGTAGCGGGATGCCAGTCGGGAGCGCCTCTTTGTGAGAGCAGACCCATCGACAGCGGTGAGGCATTGATGACACCGATGCCTCTCTCTTCGAGGAAATCAAGATACTCCAGGAGCAGGTCATCATTGAGACAGTAGTGGCAGAAGCACAGCACGCTCTCCACCGTGCCCTCCTCGGAATGTTCGATCACCCATTTCAGGTTCTCGGGTTGCAAGTCAGTGATGCCCACATGTCCCACGACCCCTTTCCGGCGCAGTTCGACAAGGGCCGGAAGTGTCTCGCTGACCACTTGTTGCAAGTCGGCGAACTCCACGTCATGCACGTTGATGAGGTCGATGTAATCGACATTCAGGCGCTCCATGCTCTCATAGACGCTGGCTGTAGCCCGTTTAGCGGAATAGTCCCAGGTGTTGACGCCATCCTTACCGTAGCGCCCCACCTTGGTGGAGAGGAAATAGCGGTCCCGCTGGATTTCCTTGAGGGCTTTTCCCAGCACCATCTCAGCCTTCAAATGGCCGTAGTAGGGGGAGACATCAATGAAATTGATGCCATGATCGACTGCTGTATGCACAGCTCTGATTCCTTCGTCCTCACGCACTCCGTGGAACACACCTCCGAGGGATGAAGCGCCGAAACTGAGATTCGACACTTTCATGCCTGTCTTTCCTATTTCATTATATACCATAGTAGTTTTTTTGATTGTTCTTTCTGGGTACAAAGGTACGATTAAGTGAGCGTAACACAAAATATGTTCACATATTTTTGTTACCGAGCGAGAGTACCTTCGACGCATAGCGTCAAAGGTACGATTAAGTGAGAGAAATACAAAATGAATTTATTCATTTTTATTTCCGAGCGAAAGTACCTTCGGCGAAGCCGAAGTACGATTAAGTGAGGGAAATGCCAAATAAATTTGGCAATTCCGAACGAGAAAGCCATAGCTATCTTATCCCTCTCCCTTCGGGAGAGGTTAGGTGAGGGGCAGACTGGCCTGCAGGGCACCACACGCAATGTTCCACCCCAAAAGCACTCAGACATAGGGAAGATTTTCCCAACCATCCCAACCATCCTTATCGTAAGGTTCCCAACCATCCCAACCCTTCCTTATCGTAAGGAAGGACTTCAACCCACCCCCCGTCCCCCGCCCTCTCCAGGGCGGGGGCTCATGGACTTCGAAGAGATAACACTGAGGATTTATACCCTTAAATGCTCAGGCGGGAGCTCATGGACTTCGAAGAGATAACAAAGCCATAGCTATCTTATCCCTCTCCCTCAGGGAGAGGTTAGGTGAGGGGCAGACTGGCCTGCAGGGCCAAAAGCTTTCATCCCAGGGCGTTGCTTTGGGAAAAAACGCCCCCAAAAACGATTCTCCACTGGGGGAACGAAATCCCAGATGGCCGGTTTTTTTGGACTAAAGATGGGGCATTCGTACGGAATTACGAAGAAAAAGCGTATTTTTGCAGAAGATAAACTCAAAAAAGCTTTTTACGACGATGAACAGCAACAGAATCACCGAACTCTTCGGTATCCAGTATCCCATCATCCAGGGCGGTATGGTGTGGATCAGCGGTTGGCGACTGGCCGCCGCAGTGAGCAACGCTGGTGGCCTCGGCCTCCTCGGAGCAGGATCCATGCACCCCGAAACCCTGGTGGAACATATCCACAAGATGCGCGAAGCCACAGACAAGCCCTGGGGCGTCAATGTGCCGCTGATGTATCCGGAAATCGACCGTCTTGTCGATATCCTCATCGAGGAGGGTGTAAAAATTGTCTTCACCTCCGCCGGCAGTCCCAAGAAATTCACACAGCGCTTCCATGAGGCCGGCATGAAAGTGGTCCATGTGGTGTCGAGTTCGAAATTCGCCAGGAAATGCGAGGAAGCCGGAGTGGACGCCATCGTGGCAGAAGGCTTCGAGGCCGGCGGCCACAACGGCCGCGAGGAGACCACCACGCTGACCCTTATCCCACAGGTCAGGAAAGCCACCACGCTCCCGCTCATCGCCGCCGGCGGCATCGGTTCTGGTGAGGCGATACTCGCCGCCATGGCTTTGGGAGCAGAGGGTGTGCAGATCGGCACCTTGTTCGCCCTCACTGAGGAGAGCAGCGCCTCAGAGGCGTTCAAACAGTGCTGCACCAACCTTGAGGAAGGTGACACCATGCTGGCCTTGAAGCTCATCTCCCCCACCCGACTGGTGAAAAACGAACTCTTCGGGCGCATCGCCGAAGCAGAAAAAGCAGGAACGACGGTGGAAGAACTCCGTGCCATCCTCGGTCAGGCTGCCACCAAACGGGGCATCTTTGAAGGCGACATCGACAACGGAGAACTGGAAATCGGACAGATAGCCTCTGCCGTAAAGAGCATCCGACCCGTGAGCGAGGTCATGAAGGAACTGGTGGAAGGCTTTGACCAGGCCCGTGAACGCGTGGCCGGGTTCTAAGCCGCCGCCGTCATTACCCTCGTATTCATCCAACGGCCACGGAACAGGCGGGCTGACAACAGGAGCCCGCGGAACGTCAGTTCGATAGCCATGGCAATCCACACCCCTACCAAACCGTAGGGGATGGAGAGAGCGTAGGCCAAGGTGAGGCGGACAAACCACATGCTTCCCAGACTGATGAGGGCTGGTTTGAGCGTGTCGCCAGCACCCACACAAACGGAGACGGCGATGATGGAGGCCGCAAACATCGGTTCGGCAAATGCCTCTATACGAAGACATTGCGCTCCCAGCGTGCGGATTTCCTCGACAGGAGTCATCACACCCATCATCTCATAAGCCAGCACAAACATCACCGCGCCCATGACAGCCATCACAATCATACCGCTGTAGAGCGTCATCCGGGCAAAACTCTTGCAAAGATCCTTGCGCGCCGCACCAATACTCTGTCCGATCAGTGTGGTGGCGGCCTCACCGATACCATATCCCGGCATGTAGCACAGGCTTTCAGCGGTGATGCCGAGCGTGTTGGCGGCGATGGCGATCGTGCCCAATGGTGCCACAATCATCGTACTCACTATCTGAGCACCACTCATCAGCACCGACTGCATGGCCATCGGCACACCGATTTTCACCGCATTACGCAGGTAGTCACCCACCCACGTAAACGGTTCCCCCACCCGCCGCAGCGACAGCATCGGACTGCGGAAAATGGCGATGTAGGCCTGTACCAGACTGCAAATCACGATAGACAGCGAGGTGCCGATGGCAGCTCCCATCACGCCCAGATGCGCCTGATAGATCAAGAGGTAGTTGAACACCACGTCGAGCACACACATCGCCACGCTCACCATGCTGGGGATACGCATATTGCCCGAACATTTGAGCATGGCCCCGGAAAGGCTGTTGAGTTGGAAAAAGGGGCCAGCGAGGGAGAAAATCATGAAATAGATGGATGCGTCGTGGGCGATGTCAGGACCGCCACCCAACCAGTATGGCAGGGGTTTCGCAATGACGACAGCCACAATCATCAAGAGGAGACTCAGTATCGTGGTCACGATGAGTGCATGACGGAAAACCTGCCGGGCTTTGACGAAGTCGTTGGAACCGATGAAATGAGCCACCTGAACGGAAAAGCCCATGGAAGCAGCACCCGTGAGACTTCCCAGGAGCCACGTGGAGGTTTCCACCAGTCCACAGGCTGCCGAAGCCTCAGCACCCAGATGTCCCACCATGGCCTGGTCGATGAAAAACATCACCACACTGGTGATTTGCGCCAATATAGACGGGATACTCAACTGGATGATCAAGTTGAGTTTGTCTCTGCTGGTCAACGGTTTTCCTTCTCGAATAAAACCAAGCAGTTCATCGCTTTTGCCTCCAAACACTTTCATGAAAGTGCAAAATTAGCCAAAATCATTTGATTTTTAGCATTATAACAACCAAAAATTGCAAAGAGCAAAAAAACAGGTGGACACCGGTCTCTTCCGGTTCCACCCGCTTACTATCTATTTCTATTCTTTCTCTACATTTACTGTCCGAGGATTATTTCTTCTCTATAGAGTTCTCGAACAGGATTCCTGAAACGATCAATGTGGCAAATGCCAATACAATTGTTGTAATCATCTTTTTACCCTTTCTTAACTTTTAATGAAACAATTCGCGGTGCCTCACGGCATGAGCGGTTACCTGAAATCTAAAACAATCTTTTCTTTTTACTAATACTAATGTTATCCTTGAATACATCTTTTTTACCTAAACCAACACCTTGGCTGATCTTTAAATGCTGATCCTTCTGTGATCTTTTATCCTTTTGACGATGCAAAGATACGACTGTTTGCGCACACAGCAAAGCATTTTGTCCACTTTTCGTTCATTTTAGCGTCTTTCTTGATTTATCTCAAGGAAGCCTCCCGAATCGTTATATGCCCCCTCACCCCCGCCTCTCCCGGAGGGAGAGGGGCCATTTGTTTGGTCGAGCGCAATCCCCTCACCCGTCCTCTCCCGGAGGGAGAGGGGCCATTTGATTTGGTCGAGCGCAAAAGTAGAGACGTCACATTGTGGCGTCTCAAAGAGAGAAGTATCGCAAACCAGTCCCTCTCCCTCGGGGAGAGGTTAGGTGAGGGCAAAAATACCTCTACCCTGCGTCGTCTCTGCACATCATATGCCCCCTCACCCCGCCTCTCCCGGAGGGAGAGGGGTCATTTGATTTGAATGAGCGCAGCCCCCTCACCCCACCTCTCCCTCGGGGAGAGGGGCAACAAAAAAGAGACGCCACAATGTGACGTCTCTACCTTTTTTTATGAATTGTGGGGGGAATGTTCTTGATGAATCGGAGGAATTGCCGTCCTTCCAACTCGGGAGGATCTTCCTCCTTCCCAATCCTGGAGGATCAGTTGTTCTCCGGACGAAGTTTGCGCACGGTCTCACCGGCACGCCACATCTCCATGTTGCGCATGGCCTCCAGTTCCTTCTCCAAACCAGCACGGTAGTCGGGTTTTGAGTTGGAATCGATGGAGATCTGTGCCTCATTGCCCGTCTGGACAGAGAGATAGAGCCACTCCATGACCGGTTTGATGGCCTCGCGGAACCTGGGAGCCCAGTCAAGGGCACCGCGCTGAGCCGTTGTGGAGCAGTTGGCGTACATCCAGTCCATGCCCTTCTCACCAAACAACGGGCCAAGGCTCTGGGTCAGTTCCTCCACGGTCTCATTGAAAGCCTCTGAAGGAGAGTGTCCGTGCTCGCGGAGCACCTCATACTGTGCTTCGAGGAGTCCCTCGATGGCACCCATGAGCGAACCGCGCTCACCCGTCAGGTCGGAAGTAGCCTCACGCTGGAAGGTGGTCTTGAAGAGATAGCCTGCGCCGATACCGATACCGAAGGCGATGGTGCGCTCCTCAGCCTTGCCCGTGGCATCCTGATAGACAGCATAAGAGCAGTTGAGTCCACGTCCCTCGAGGAACATGGTGCGCAGCGATGTGCCCGAACCCTTGGGAGCCACCATGATGACATCCACATCCTCTGGCGGCACCACATTGGTGCGGTCGTTCCAGTTGATGGCGAAGCCATGAGAATAATACAGGGCCTTGCCTGCAGTGAGGTAGGGCTTGATTCTCGGCCACACCTGGATCTGGCCTGCATCCGAAAGAAGCATACATACGATGGTGCCTTTCTCAGCAGCCTCCTCAATGGAGAAGAGCGTCTTTCCCGGCACCCATCCGTCGGCCACGGCCTTGTCGTAGGTCTTGCCCTCGCGCTGGCCCACGATGACGTTGAAGCCATTGTCGCGCAGGTTGCAAGCCTGTCCAGGTCCCTGGATGCCATATCCGATCACGGCGATGGTCTCGTTTTTCAATACCTCACGTGCTTTCTCCAAAGAGAACTCCTTGCTGGTGACCACGGTCTCGATGACGCCACCAAAATTCATTTCAAGGATTGTTCGCTTAAAGCGGCTGCAAAATTACAAATTAAAAGTGGAATAGCCAAATCTACTATCAATCTTTTACAAAATTAACCAAACATCTGCAGATTTCCACTTCCTCTTGGGTCTCCGGGTCACATTTGACCATCTTGACATGGAAGGTCAGGCCATCGTCGCAGGCCTCGCGGTAGAGGCGGATGGTGTCGCCGCAATGTGCCTCGGCCACATAGGCGATTTCTATCCGGTGTATGGGATGCGTCTCATACCAAGTGAGGGGGAAGAGGTCCAGCGCATGCTCGATATACTTCACGCTGTTGAAATGGCCGTTGATATCCACATCATTGTATTTGGCCACGATGGTGGAGACCAGTTCGGCCTCACCCGACACATTGACCCTTGAACTTTTGGCGATCGGACAAGGTTTCTCTTTCTCCACATAGTTGACCAGGGCACCGTCGTTGACATCCAACAGGTTGGCCGGCTGCCGCGTGTCGGTATCGATCATGGCCCAGATGGAGCGCCCATAGCCATAGACCTTGCCCGTCTCCACGTCGGTCACCATGAAGTTACGGTTGGTGAAGAACCTCATGGCATTCTCCACCCAGGTCTCCACATGAAACCGGGCGTACATGGGCGGCATCTCGTCCATCTCGATGGCCAGCCGCGAGAGCACCCACGTCTTGTGGATGCTATTGAGATAGGCCATGCCGAATCCGCGGTGGGAGGAGTGGAAATCAGCGGCGTTGAGCATGTGATTGCCCAGATGGCCCATAAACAACCGTTTGGAGAAGTCGCAGTGGAAGGGCTCCGCCATGAACTCATAGCAGCCTATCTTATCCTTTTCCATTCTCAATATTCTTTTCCCGTTCCTCAAGAAACGCGCTCACCTCCTCCTCGGTGCTTCGCGTGATGGCGATGCGCCCGCTGCGGGTATATTGCAGGACGCACCCAAAGGCATTCAGTTCTTCGTACAACGAAACGATGTGCTTGGTCATGCCGCTCTTCATCACGGCCACGTAAGTGGGGTTGACCTCCGTGATCCAGGCCTCGTAACGGCGGATGATGCGCGAGATCTCCGGGTTTTCAAGCACCACCTGGGTGGAAAGCTTGTAGAGTCCCGCCTCGCGGATGAAGAGTTGGTCGTCGGTATAGTACTTGGCCTTGACCACATCGATCTTCTTCTCAATCTGTTTGGTGATCTTCTCGATCTGATCGGGGTCGCTCCATGCCGTGATGGTGTATTTGTGGATTCCCTCGATGCTGGAAGCCGAGACATTAAGGCTCTCAATATTCACCTGTCGACGGGTGAAAACCGCCGTGATCTGGTTGAGGATACCCGCGATGTTCTCGGAATAAACCAACAATGTATATAGTTTCTTTTCCATATTTTCAACAATCTATGTCGAGCAACATCTCATCGACGCTCATTCCCGGCGGTGTCATCGGGAGCACGTTGTCCTCCTCGCGGATGACACACTCCAGCAGGAAGGGACCGTCGGTGGTCAGCATCTCGTTGATGGCCTCGCCCAATTCCTCGCGGTCGGCCACACGCCGGTAACTAATGCCGTAGGCCGAGCAGATGGTCCCATACTTGGGATTGAGCATCCGCGTAAACGACTTGCGGCGACTGAAGAACATGTCCTGCCACTGGCGCACATTGCCCAGGTAGTTGTTGTTGAGCAGCACCATCTTCACCGGTGTCTGCTGTTCCATGATGGTGCCAAACTCCTGGATGCTCATCTGCAGGCCGCCGTCGCCGGTGAACATGCACACAGTGCGCTCCGGTGCGCCGAACACGGCACCGATGGCTGCCGGCAGACCGAATCCCATTGTGCCCAGTCCACCGCTGCTCACCACCGAACGGTGATGCTTGTATTTGAAATAACGGCAGGCAAACATCTGGTTTTGTCCGACATCCGTCACCAGCACCGCCTCGCCACGGGTGGCCTCCGCCACGGCGTTGACCACCTCGCCCATGAGGAGCGGACCCTCTGAGGGGTGTATGGCCGGCATGACCACCTTTTCCCATTCCTTCTGTGCTGGAGCGGCGAAACTCTCCCGCCACTCCCGGTGGTCACCCTTCTGAAGCAGACGGGTGATGGCAGGCAGCGTCACCTTGCAGTCGCCGATCACAGCCACGTCGGTCTTCACGTTCTTGTCAATCTCTGCCTTGTCGATGTCGAGATGGATCACCTTGGCCTGTCGGGCATACGTCTTGGTGTTGCCCGTCACGCGGTCGCTGAAGCGCATGCCGATGGCGATGAGCACGTCGCACTCCTGCTCCTTCACGTTGGGAGCGTAGTTGCCGTGCATGCCCAGCATGCCCACGTTGAGCGGATGGTCGGAAGCCAGCGCCGAGAGTCCCAGCATGGTGCGCCCGGCAGGGATATCGGCTTTCTCCAGGAAGTCGAGCAACTCACGGTGCGCGTTTCCCAGTTCCACACCTTGTCCCACAAGTGCCAGAGGGCGCTTGGCCTGGTTGATCAGTTCTGCGGCTTTCCGCACACAGTCGTCGTCAATCTTGGGGTATGGCACATAGCTGCGGATGAAATCCACAGGATTGGGTTTCCATTCCGTCTTCTCCACCTGCGCATTCTTGAGGAAGTCGATCACCACGGGACCCGGCCTGCCGCTGCGGGCGATGTAGAAAGCCCTGCTGATGGCCCAGGCCACATCCTCGGCCCGGCGGATCTGGTAGCTCCACTTGGAGATCGGTTGGGAGACGCCGACGAGATCCACCTCCTGGAAGGCGTCCGTCCCGAGGCCGCTGACGCCCACCTGTCCGGCAATCACCACGATCGGGGTGGAGTCCATCATGGCATCGGCCACTCCCGTGAGGGTGTTGGTGGCACCTGGACCGCTGGTCACAAGGCACACACCCACCTCGCCATTCACGCGGGCAAAGCCCTCTGCGGCATGCACCGCCGACTGCTCGTGGCGCACGAGGATATGCTCAAAAGCCTTCTTCTCTCCTCGCGTATAATCATACAGCGCGTCATAAACCGGCATGATGGCTCCTCCGGGATAACCGAAGATGGTCTTCACGCCCTCATCGCGCAAGGCCCTCATCAGGGCCTCTGAGCCAGTGATCATCTCATTCATGTCGCCTAATCTTCTATGATTCTCACACCGCCCTTGTCGGCTGAACTCACACTTTGGGCGTACGCCTTCAGCGCACGGCTCACCACCCTTTGACGGGTGAGCGGCCGCTGGCTGCGGGCAGCCAGCTCCTCATCGGTCAGTTCGACACGGATGCTGCGGTTGGGGATGTCTATCTCAATGATGTCGCCGTCCACAATCTTGCCGATGTTGCCACCGGAAGCGGCCTCCGGCGAGATATGGCCGACGCTTAGGCCCGATGTGCCGCCCGAGAACCGTCCGTCGGTGATCAGGGCGCACTCCTTGCCGAGGTGCATGCTCTTGATATAGGATGTCGGATACAGCATTTCCTGCATGCCCGGACCGCCTTTGGGTCCTTCGTGGGTGATCACGACGCAGTCGCCGCTCTTCACCTGTCCGCCGAGGATACCGTCACAGGCGGCTTCCTGGGAGTCAAACACCTTGGCTGGTCCGCGGAACTTCCACAGTTCGGGATCGACGCCGGCGGTCTTGACCACGCAACCGTCCTGGGCGATGTTGCCGAACAACACGGCCAGTCCACCGTCGCGGGTATAGGCATGGTCGATGTCGCGGATGCACCCCGTGGCACGGTCGGTGTCCAACTGCGGCCATTGCGCATCCTGCGAGCCCATCTTGGTGGAGAACTTTCCACCTGGAGCACTCTTATAGATCCGGAGAGCCTCGTCGTCGATGTCCTCTCCTGCCGTGATATCATATTTGCTGATGGCATCACCCAGCGTCATTCCATCGACGCGCAGGGCACTGCCGTCAATCAGGCCGCCCTTCGTCAACTCACCCATGATGCCGAGGATGCCGCCGGCACGTCCGCACTCCTGCACGCTGTAACGCTGGGTGTTGGGGGCCAGCTTGCACAGGCAGGGCACGCGGCGGCTGAGGGCGTCGATGTCACGCATCTGGAAGTCAACTCCGGCCTCCTGTGCCACAGCCAGGAGGTGCAGCACGGTATTGGTGGAACCGCCCATGGCGATGTCCAGGGTCATGGCGTTGAGGAATGCCTGCCTGGTGGCGATGCTGCGCGGCAACACGCTGTCGTCGCCGTCACGGTAATATTGGAAAGCATTGTCGACAATCAAACGGGCCGCGTCCTTGAAGAGGCGCACGCGATTGGCATGAGTAGCCACGATGGTGCCATTGCCGGGCAACGACAGGCCGATGACCTCCGTCAGGGAGTTCATCGAGTTGGCCGTGAACATACCCGAGCAACTGCCGCAACCCGGACAGGCGCAGCCCTCGAGTTGCAGCATGTCCTCATCGCTCACCGTCGGGTCGGCACCTTTCACCATTGCGGTGACGAGGTCGGCATTCTCGCCATGCCACCGTCCGGCCTCCATGGGACCGCCGCTGACAAACACAGCCGGGATATTGAGCCGCATGGCTGCCATAAGCATGCCCGGAGTCACCTTGTCGCAGTTGGAAATGCAGACCATGGCGTCGGCCTTGTGGGCGTTGACCATATACTCCACGGAGTCGGCGATGATGTCGCGCGAAGGCAGGGAATAAAGCATGCCGTCATGCCCCATGGCGATACCGTCGTCGATGGCGATGGTGTTGAACTCTGCGGCATAGCACCCCAAGGCCTCGATTTCCTGCTTCACGATCTGTCCGATCTCATGCAGGTGGGTATGACCCGGCACAAACTGCGTGAAAGAGTTGACCACGGCGATGATCGGCTTTCCAAACTGCTCATGCTTCATGCCTGCGGCCACCCATAGTGCCCTTGCTCCAGCCATCTTGCGCCCCTCGGTGCAGACAGCACTTCTCAACTGATTTTTCCACTCCATAATGCTTGTTGTTTCTTCTTACCTTAGTGCCTTGTCACGCAAAGTGCCTGCATCATTTCAGTCCCCCTGCCGAGACAAGATTCTGCAAAGTTACTCAGTTTTTACGGAATGGCCAATTATTTGGGAATAAAAAATGCCCGATTCTCAATCCTTTTGATTACTTTTGCACATCAATTCACTTGACTCATGTTCATCATCCACTCTCTGCAGACATTCGGAGAATACCTTCTTCTCATGGGCAGGACCTTCTCACGGCCTGAGCGCATGAGGATGTTCTTCAAGAAATACGTGAAAGAGATGTCGGCCCTGGGGGTCGATTCCATCGGCATCGTGCTGCTCATCTCCTTCTTCATCGGAGCCGTGATCTGCATACAGATGAAGCTCAATATCCAGAGCCCCTGGATGCCGAGATTCGTGACGGGATACACCACCCGTGAGATCATGCTTCTGGAGTTCTCCTCCTCCATCATGTGCCTCATCCTGGCCGGAAAGGTGGGGTCGAACATCGCCTCCGAACTGGGCACCATGCGCGTCACCCAGCAAATCGATGCCCTGGAGATCATGGGCGTCAATTCCGCCAGCTACCTCATCCTGCCCAAAATCATGGGCATGATCACCATCATGCCTTTCCTCGTGATCTTCAGTGCCGCCACCGGCATCCTCGGCGCCTATGCCACCGCCTACATCGGCCATGTGCTCAGCCCCGAGGACCTCACCATAGGCCTCCAGCACGACTTCAATTCCTGGTTTATGTGGATGAGTATCATCAAGAGCCTCTTTTTCGCCTTCATCATCGCCAGCGTGTCGTCTTATTACGGCTACTGCGTGAAAGGCGGATCGGTGGAAGTGGGCGAGGCGAGCACCGACGCCGTGGTGTCAAGCAGCGTGCTGATCCTCTTCTCCGATGTCTTCCTCACCCAACTGCTGTCATAGCAGGGTGAGACCACACCCTTCAAATCCAACAAGAATGATAGAAATCAAGCATCTATACAAGTCGTTTGAAGACAAGGAAGTGCTGCACGACATCAGCACTGTCTTCGAAGACGGCAAGACCAACCTGATCATCGGCCAGAGCGGTTCGGGCAAGACCGTGCTGATGAAAAACCTGGTGGGACTGCTTGACCCCACCAGCGGACAGGTGCTGTATGACGGCCGCGACTTCGTGGCCATGACCAAGCGCGAGAAAATCATGCTCCGGCGTGAGATGGGCATGATTTTCCAGAGTGCAGCCCTCTTCGACTCCCTGTCGGTGCTCGAGAACGTCATGTTCCCCCTCGACATGTTTTCCACCAAAAACTACCGCGACCGTGTCAAGCGCGCCCGTGAATGCCTCGACCGTGTCAATCTGATAGAGGCTCAGAGCAAATATCCCGCAGAGATCTCCGGTGGTATGCAAAAGCGCGTGGCCATCGCCAGGGCCATCGCCCTCAACCCCAAATACCTCTTCTGCGACGAGCCCAACTCCGGCCTCGACCCGAAAACCTCACTCGTCATCGACGACCTGCTGAGCAGCATCACCAAGGAGTTCGACATCACCACCATCATCAATACCCACGACATGAATTCCGTGATGGGCATCGGCGAGAACATTATCTTCATCTACGAGGGTCATAAAGACTGGCAGGGAGAGAGCAGTCAGATCATGGGATCGACCAACAAACGGCTCACCGACTTCATCTTCGCCAGCGACTTGCTGAAAGAAATGCGCAGCGTGGTCAACGAACAACACCACAAACAATGAAAAAAACAACATCTATCATGAAAAAATCCCAAATTCTTCTCTTATCAGTCATCGCTTTCTTCTGCCAGACGGTGAATGTCATGGCACAAGGCGAACCAAAGGAAATCGTCGTTGTGATGAAGAGAGATTACACGTATGAAGATCCCCGTTGGTCACAGCCTGTCACTTTGGAGAAGGGTCAAGCGATAACGGTGATGAGTGACGGCAGCGCCAGTTACAACTATTGGCCATATCCCGCAGCTGATGTCGAGATACCCGAAGAAGAAACCCGTCTGCCAGGTTCCAACGGTGAACAATATCTTCAGATTAACGGGACGAATGTAAGGTTAAGAGAAGGTCCCTCCACCAATTACGGATATTACTGCTACAATGAGGAAAACACGGCTTCTGTGTATCACAACCAGTTTATCCGCGACAACAAAAAACCGAAGACCGATGATTGGGGTCTCACGGCCAAGTGGGTGCCTTATTACCTTCCAAAGGGTACCAGATTACCTTATCTGGGCAAAAAGAATGGTTTTTACAAGACCAGGTTCAACGGAACTCAGTTTTACATTTCCGCAAAATACTGCCTGCTGAAAAAGAATCGTTAATCGTTGCCGCCTAAATCATAGAGACGCCACAATGTGACGTCTCTACTGTTTATAACAATCTGTAAATCATTGGGTTCTGCGGTTCATTACAGAATGAACTCTGCGGTCACGCCCCACTTCACCATGTTACCAGTACTTGACTTCTCCAAAGACTTGTAAAGGTCGCCATGAAGTCTGACAGAGTGCTTGCCTAATGCCATCTGAGCACCAGCACCGAGATAAGCTCCAAAAAAGGCTGTATTATCCCAACTCAAGTCCACAATCTGTTTTGACACGTAGAACCTGGATTCCTTGTTTCCGAAATGCAGCACGTAGAATCCTCCAACACGGACAAGTGGCTGGATTTTCCCTTTGCCAAAGCGCTTCACCAGACCTATGGAAGCCGATGCCCTGCTCCTTTCATATACCGTATGTGACGGTTCGTGGCCACCGAGAACCATCACATCGTGCTCGAACTTTGTTTTGGGCGTATAGGCAAGCCCTATCTCCACGCTGCCGCCCCGCATCACCCGGTCAATATCGGTCTCTACGCCAATACCGATTTCGAAGGCACAACCATGGTAACTCTCATCCGGCAAATCCTGCTTTACCGTTCTCTCCTTCGAGTAGTATGCAAAACCCGTGAATACCTTGAAATGAGTTTTCGACTTGTCGGATTTCTCATTGTATTCATACACGACACACGAACTGCCATCCGTACAGACGTCTTTGTGATAATCACGCACAACATTCACCAGCTTCTTTCTCGAGATGTCTTTCTCATTCATTTCTGAAGCAGCTTTCCATGAATCCTGCAGCAGGATCTTCACTTTGCCGTATTGCTCCTTCTTCTCTTCCAGCTTGCTCCTTTCATCTTCAAGAGAGGATGACGTGAAAAATGCCCTGTTGGTGAGTTGGGCCATCTCACCATCCTCACGCTCAAAGAAAAAGTATTCATCACGATTATACGCGACACAATACAGGTTCATCTTTCCTTGAACCATGAACTCGGCAAAAAACAATTCCGGTTCGCCTGTGACATTCAGCCGGCGTGTGACAAAATACTTTCCGCCATTATCGAACCTGAATCCCTCTATGTCACCAGGCTTGTAGGTCGTGCTCTCACTACCCCCATTAGCCCGGAACACACACTGTTTTGACATCCTCTCATTGGTGCGGAAGTCGATATTGCCTCTGACAGTGTCTCCTTTGTTGGTAATGATATATCCTGGTTGGGGATTGGTCTGTGCCATGGCCACACTTGCAAAAAGCGCCAGCAAAACAAAAAGAACATTCTTTTTCATAATTCCATGAGTTTTGTATAATGAATAGTCAAATGCATTCAAATAAACAAATGCCAATTCTTCTTCACGATGTCATTGGCATTTACAAATAGATTACAAAATTAGGGAAATAAAGTCAAAGTCCCAAATCTATGGGCTTCATTTTTAAATCATGGGAGTAATTGTCCCTCACCTAACCTCTCCCAAAGGGAGAGGGATCAGTTTGCGGTGTCTCCCAAAGGGAGAGGGATCAGTTTGCGGTGTCTCCCAAAGGGAGAGGAATAAGTTTGTGGCCTCTCCCAAAGGAAAAAGGACTGATTTCAAAAAGGAAACTGCCCCTCTCCCTTGAGGGAGAGGATGGGTGAGGGGGATGGAAAGGAGAGGGATAAATTTGAATTTTCGGCCGCAGGCTGATCAGCGCATGTACCAGATGCCGTCACGCTCCACCATGGGGACGACGATTTGCTCATCGGTGCTGTCGGCAAAACTCAGGAGCAAGAAAACATTGGCGGCATGGGCCTCCGCATCGACCACGGCATTGACGATGCTGATCTGACGGATGCCCTCATGACGCTCCTTCTGCTGATGGACAAACATCTTGGCATTGGCGACCAACTGGGCGTCGTAGTCAGCACCTCCCTTCAAGCGATGGTCTATGCCAGCCACGAAATCCTCATACTTGCCCTCAAGCAAATAGCTGTAATACAATTGCGCCGTGTTGGCCACGACCTCCTCCGACGACACCTTGTCGCTGCAAGAGAAGAGCATCATGGCCATCACGGCACAGAAAATGCAGCAAAATTGCCTCATCGCACTCATTTCTGGCGGATGAAGACATGGATAGGACAACCCGTCATCTGCCAGTTCTCGCGAATCTTGTTCTCCAGGAAACGGCGGTAGGGGTCCTTGACATACTGAGGCAGGTTAGCATAGAACACGAAGGTGGGAATCTGCGTGTCAGGAGCCTGCATGCAATACTTGATCTTGATGTACTTGCCCTTGACCGATGGAGGCGGGAAAGCCTCGATGAGGGGCAGCATCACCTCGTTGAGCTTCGACGTTCCCACCTTGGCCTTGCGGTTGAGATAGACCTGCTTGGCGGTCTCCAGCACCTTGAAAATGCGCTGCTTGGTGAGGGCGGAAGCGAAGATGATGGGGAAGTCGGTGAAGGGTGCCATGCGCTCGCGGATGGCATTCTCAAAGGTCTTGATGACCACCTGGTCCTTGTTCTCCACGAGATCCCACTTGTTGACCACCACGACCAGCGACTTGTAGTTTTTCTGAATCAGCTGGAAGATGTTCATGTCCTGGGCCTCGATGCCGCGGGTGGCGTCGATCATCAGGATGCACACGTCGGAATTCTCGATGGCGCGGATGCTCCGCATGACGGAATAGAACTCCAGGTCCTCCGTCACCTTGTTCTTGCGGCGGATACCTGCCGTATCGACGAGATAGAAGTCGAAGCCAAACTTGTCGTAACGGGTGTAGATGCTGTCGCGCGTCGTGCCGGCGATATCGGTGACGATATGACGGTCCTCGCCGATGAAGGCGTTGATCAGACTGCTCTTGCCGGCATTGGGACGGCCCACCACGGCGAAGCGGGGGATGCCCTCCTCTATCGTCTCAGCAGTGGGTGACTTCAGATTGTCGATCACCATGTCGAGCAGGTCGCCGGTGCCGCTGCCCGTGGCCGCACTGATGCAGATGGGGTCGCCGAGACCCAGTTTATAAAACTCTGCCGCCTCATAATACTGGTCGAAGTTGTCGGCCTTGTTGACCACCAGCAACACAGGCAGCTTAGCCCGTCTGAGAATCAATGCCACGTCCTCGTCCCAGTCGGTGAGGCCGGTGGAGATATCGACGAGGAAGAGCACGAGGTCGGCCTCCTCGGTGGCAACGATCACCTGTTTGCGGATCTCCTCCTCGAAGATGTCGTCGGACTTGACGACCCATCCGCCGGTATCGACAACGGAGAACTCCCGTCCGTTCCACTCACACTTGCCATACTGGCGGTCGCGCGTGGTGCCGGCCTCCGGACTGACGATGGCCTTGCGCGACTTGGTGAGCCTGTTGAAAAGGGTGGACTTTCCCACGTTGGGGCGTCCGACTATTGCTACTAATGCCATGATGATTGATTGTTTGCGTTATTCGGGGTTGTAACCGAAACTGTCGAGTTCTCGCTTCGAACTCCTCCAGTCCTTATCGACCTTGACAAAGGTCTCGAGATAGATGCGCTTGCCGAAGAACTTCTCCAAGGCCTTGCGGGCCTCGGTGCTCACCTTCTTGAGGGCATAGCCCTGATGGCCGATGATGATGCCCTTCTGCGAATCACGCTCCACATAGATGACCGCATTGATGCGGATGAGTTTCTCCTCCTCCTTGAACTGCTCGACACGCACCTCCACGGAATAAGGGATTTCCTTGTCGTAGTAGAGCAGGATCTTCTCGCGGATGATCTCGCTCACGAAGAAACGGGCGGGTTTGTCGGTGAGCTGGTCCTTGTCGAAATAGGGCGGACTGTCGGGCAACAGCTCACTGATGCGCTTGAGCAGGATGTCGGTGCCGAATTTGTTGAGGGCCGAGATGGGGAGGATCTCAGCCTCAGGCAGGAGGGCGTGCCAGCGCTCGACAACAGCCACAAGACCTTTCTGGTCGGTCATGTCAATCTTGTTGATGAGCAACAGCACGGGAATGGTGAGCTTCCTGACTTTCTCGAGGAAGTCGAGGTTTTTCTCGGGGTTCTCCACCACGTCGGTGACGTAGAGCAGCACGTCGGCGTCGGCGAGGGCCGACACCGAGAAAGCGAGCATCGACTCCTGCAACTTGTAGTTGGGTTTCAGCACGCCCGGCGTGTCGGAGAACACGATCTGCATGTCGTCGGTGTTGACGATGCCCATGATGCGGTGACGGGTGGTCTGTGCCTTGAACGTGGCAATGGAGATGCGCTCGCCGACGAGTTGGTTCATCAGCGTGCTCTTCCCCACGTTGGGATTGCCCACGATATTCACGAATCCTGCCTTATGTTTCATGATCGGATGTTGTTTTTAGACAAAAAAACGCATCTTTGCTGGAAGGATGCGTTCTGTATCTGATGCGTTAGGATTATTTCTTTGGTGCCGTGACGGAGGAACCGTCGTAAGCCCATTTCAAATAGGACGCACCGTGCACGAAACCGGCGCCGAAGGCGGTCAGGATGAGGTTGTCACCCTTCTTCAACCGGTTCTCATACTCCCACAATGCCAAGGGGATGGTGGCGGCACTCGTATTGCCGAAATGCTCGATGTTGACCATCACCTGCTCCATGGGGAGCTCAAGACGCTTGGCCACGGCCTCGATGATGCGCATGTTGGCCTGGTGTGGAACGACCCAGGTGATGTTGTCCTTGGTCAGTCCGTTTCTCTCGGCGATGAGCGCGCAGTCATCACTCATGTTGGTCACCGCGTAGCGGAACACCGTGCGGCCCTCCTGATAGAGGAAATGCAAGCGGTGATCGACCGTGAAATGAGACGGCGGGCAAACCGAACCGCCGGCCTTCATGTGAAGGAAAGGCAGTCCCTTGCCGTCGGTGCGGAAATGGGAGTCCATGTAGCCCACGCCCTCCTCTTCCGTAGCTTCCACCAAGACAGCGGCCGCACCGTCGCCGAAGAGCGGACAGGTGGCGCGGTCGGTGTAATCGACCATCGACGACATCTTGTCGGCTCCAATGACGATAATCCTCTTGTATCGGCCGCTCTCAATCATGCAGGCAGCATTGTCGAGAGCATAGAGGAATCCGCAGCATGCGCCCCAGAAGTCGAAAGCGAAGGCGTTTTTGAGGCCCAGCTTGCCCAGGACGATGGAAGCGGTGGACGGGAATTGGTAGTCGGCAGACGAGGTGGACAGGATCAAGGCGTCGATGGTGTCAGGATCGACTCCCGTCTTCTTGACCACCATCTTCGCTGCTTTACGGGCCATATAGGAGGTGCCGAGACCTTCTTCCGACAGGATACGGCGCTCCTTGATGCCCACGCGAGTCATAATCCACTCGTCGTTGGTCTCCACCATCCTCGACAGTTCCTCATTGTTGAGGACATAGTCGGGGACATAGCCGCCAACCCCGGTGATTATTGCTCTTGTTTTACTCATTACTCAACTGTTTCCTTCTCAATAGCGACTTTACCTCTGTAGTATCCACAGGCTGAGCACACAGTGTGATACACATAGTAAGCGCCACAGTTCGGGCAGAGAGCCAGTGTGGGTGCTATTGCCTTGTCGTGAGTTCTTCTCTTGAGTGTACGAGTCTTTGACTGTCTTCTTTTAGGATGTGCCATTTTTTGTGATTATTTGATTGTTGATTTTAATTTCTCAAGCTCGCTCCATCTGGGATCAATAGGTGCCTCAGCGTCGTCATCAGTGGCTTGTGTCGAGGAGAGCTGCTCCAGTTTCTCCAACATGGCAGGGTTGCACTCACCCTCTTCATGCACATGCTTGGTGGGGATGGCAAGGACGATGAACTCATAGATGAGCCACGACACGTCGATGATGCCTTCCTCGGCGGGAACGATGACATCGTCGCCATTCTCCATGAATTCGTCGCCGAAGCGTGCCACGACCTTGTTGTCAGTGGCCACCTCCTGACTCATGTCGTCAAGACATACGTCACAGGTCACTGTCGCCATCCCTTCGGTGTGGAAAGTCAGCTCGAACACGCCGGCAGTCTTCCTTACCACGAGCGTGGTGCTCAGGCTGCCACCCTTCACCTCGGTAGCGCCAATGGCCTGGAAATAGTCATCGTCGAGTCCAAAGTCGAAAGAGGTCTCTTCGCTCTTCAGGCCCTTCAGATCGATCTTAAACCTTTCTAAATTACCCATTTGGGCTGCAAAGTTACAAATTTTATTTTGAATAGGCTATATAATTCGTGAAAAAATCTACAACTTCAGTTCAATTCTGAACGTTGTGCCCTTGCCCAACTCTGAGTTTTTCACGAAAATCTTTCCCCGATGGTATTCCTCGACGATGCGCTTGGCCAGTGAGAGTCCAAGTCCCCATCCTCGTTTTTTGGTAGTGAAACCGGGGGTGAAGACATTGCGCAGGTCTTTCTTGCGGATGCCCTTGCCAGTGTCGGCCACCTCGACGACGGCTTTGTTGTCTTCCTTCCTGACGCGGAGGGTGATCCTCCCCTGCCCCTCCATGGCGTCAACGGCGTTTTTGCAGAGATTCTCGATGACCCACTCGAAAAGCTGCGCGTTGATGTCGGCGATAATGTCCTCGTCGGGGAAGTCGGTCACCATCTTCACCTTGGCCGACGTGCGGCGGTTCATGTAGTCCACGACATGGTTCATCACCTCATTCAGACTGCTCGGCACCAGTTCGGGCAGTGAACCGATCTTGGAAAAGCGGTCGGCGATGAGCTGAAGGCGTTTGACATCCTTGTCCATCTCGGGCAGCAGTTCGTCGCCGGGATAAGTCTCCTTGAGGATCTCCGTCCAGGCCATCAGACTGGAGATGGGCGTTCCGAGCTGGTGTGCGGTCTCTTTCGACAGTCCCACCCACACCTTGTTTTGTTCGGCCCGCTTGGAGGTGAGCAGCGCGAAAATGGCAATGACCACGAACACCATGACGATGCCCAACTGGATATAGGGCCATGAGGAGAGGCGCTTGATCATCACCGAGTCGTCGTAGCAGACATTGATGAATTCGCCTTTGCCCTCCTCGTCGAGGTAGATCTTGATGGCATTGCCGGCCGCGAGCATCTTCTGGCCGAGGATGCCGGCGTTGCGCAGGCTGTCCTCATAGTCAGCGCCTTCCAGTTTGATATTGCGGAAGGTGGTGGCATTGCCGTTCTTGTCCATCACGATGACGGGAATGGTGTTGTTCTCGTCGATGACCTTGAGCACCAGGTTGAGGTCGGTGTTCTCGTCGGCCATGTTGAAGGAGCGCATGGCCTCGGCCCACACCTCCATCTTGTGGCGCTCCTCGATCGACAGGTCACGGACCAGGTAATGGGAGACAAAGAGAGAGGCGACGGCTATGAGCACAGCCGTCACCACGAGGATTATTTTTACCTGTCGGATTCTGTCAGTCCACTTCATGTAAGAATATAACGCATGAAGTGGTCATTTTATTATCCGAAGAAGAAATAGCTGATGAATACGGCAGCTATCATGCCGGCAATATCGGCCGTCAGTCCGCATTTCACCGCATATCTGTACTTCTTGATACCCACACTGCCGAAATAGACGGCGAGGATATAGAAGGTGGTGTCTGTGCACCCCTGGAGGACACTGGAGAGATGGCCGATGAAGGAGTCGGGGCCGAAGTGGGAGAAATTCTCGAGCATCATGCCCCGCGCACCGGGACCGCTGAGGGGTTTCATCAGCGCCACGGGCAGCGCACCCACGAAATCGGAGTTCAGCCCGAGGGCTTCCACACCTGCCTCCACATAGTGCTGGAGCATCTGCAAACCGCCCGAAGCCCTGAAAATGCCCACGGCCACGAGGATGGCCACGACATAGGGGATCAGGCTGACGGCCACGTTGAACCCTCCCTTCGCCCCTTCGATGAAGGAGTTATAGACATTGAGTTTCTTTCTCCATCCCGAATAGATGAAGATCATGATGGCACCGAGGATCATCAGACTGGTCAGCACGCGGCAGAAAGTCTGCATCTGCTCGTTGTCCATGCCCAGGATGAGGGTGAAAAGACCGGCCACGAAGGCGCCGATCACGGCAAACATCAGGAGGATGTAGCGGTTGAAAAGGTTGATGCGCTGATAGATCGAACAGACAATCAGTCCGACGATGGTGGAACACATCGAGGTGAGCAACAGCGGCAGGAAGACATCCGTGGGGTCTGCCGCCCCCGCCTTGGCGCGGTAGGCCATGATGGAGACGGGGATGATGGTGACTCCCGAGGTGTTGAGCGTGAGAAACATGATCATCGAGTTGCTCGCCGTGTCCTTCTGCGTGTTGATGCTCTGCAACTGCTGCATGGCTTTCAGTCCCATGGGCGTGGCGGCATTGTCAAGCCCGAGCATGTTGGCGGAGATGTTCATGAAGATGGCGCCGAGCGCGGGATGCCCCTTGGGAATCTGCGGGAAGAGCCGTGTGAGCACCGGACTGAGGAAGGTGGCGAGGCGGTTGATGAGACCGCTGTCCTCGCCGATCTTCAGGATGCCCATCCACAGGGTAAGCGTCCCGGTCAGTCCCAGGCACATCTCGAAGCCGTCCTTCGACATGGTGAAGGTGGAGTCCATCATGGCCGGGAGGGCTTCGAAGTCACCCAGGAAAAGCTTGATGACTCCCACGATGAACCCCAGTGCGAAGAGGGCTATCCAGATATAGTTCAGTGCCATCGACGGTTATTTTCTGGTGGTCTTCCGTGCCTTGGCCACCCGTCCTTGTTCGGCCTTGGCATTCTGTATCTGCTCGTTGGTCAGGGCCTTGTCGGGATTGATATGGCGCTTGCGCTCGATTTTCTGCTTGGTCATGGCATGGATCTCGAAGGGCAGGTCATCGGCCATCTCCGACTTGATGACCACTTTCATCCCGACGAAAGCATAGTTCTTGCGCAGGTTGATGATGTCGGCGTCCTTCAACCGGATGCAGCCCTCACTGGCGCGGCCGGGCACGCTCTCCTCGTTGTTGGTGCTGCCATGGATGCCGATGCCTGAGTGACCGGGGGTCACGAGACGGAGGAAGAAGTCGCCGTAGGACTTGATGCTGCCCCTGCCGTCGCCGAAGTCATGGTGCCAGGTCGAGGCGTCGGCGATCTGTGAGATATTGAAGGGATTGCCCATCGTGCTGTTGGGGGTCTTCATGTCGCCCTTGCGCTCCTTGTTGCCTTTCTTGAGTCCGAAGCAGCAGTCGTAGCGGGCCAGCATCACGGTGTCTTTGCCCTGTGCCTCATAGACATAGAGGTAGTAGTCTTTCTTCGACATGACGATGAAGCAGTTCTCACGCTTCTTCATCAGTTCGGGACGGCTGATGGTCACGTCCGGGTCGATGCGGACGGCTCTCTTGCCATAGTCCATCACGACATGCTCATAGATGTCATCACCCGAGAAGGGCAGGGTTTTCTCCGTAGCGGCGGCATTGTCATGACCAACCAAGAGACCAGCGGTGTCAACAAACTCTTTTGACGGCTCAACGGCGGAACCATCATTACCTGTGGCGGAGCCAACGCAGGCTAACATGGCCAGAGATGCTCCCAAACAAATCAAACTGTTCAAGGTATTAATATATTTCATTGTTAATATTATTTCATAGGAGGCTGCTACTCAACGAGATAGCTATACTGTTTGGAGATATAGTAGCGCTTGTCGAGATAGACGACATGATACCAGTCGCCCTTCTCTCCCACACATTCCAGTTGGGTGCCTTTCTTGACCGAACGCGTGGCGCCTTTCTCGTCCTTGAGGTATTCGGCCTTCAGACTCGGACCGAATCGGAGGCGCACGCCCTCGCCATTGACCACCACGCGCTGCGACTTCTTGGGGTTGTAGGCCACCTTCTGGGGCTGGGCTTTCTCACCCTCGGTCTGCGCGGCTATTGCTGCAGTGTCGTTTGTTAGGGTATCACGGGGCACCGTTTCCACGTAGCTGTTGGAGGAATAATGGTATATCGCACCCACGATCAGGAGCAGAGCAAGGACGGCGATGATGAAAAACAACAACTTGCGGTCGTTGGCCATCTTTGGGCGTCTATTGGTCCTGTCTTCTTCCATGACAGGTTGTGGTTCATCGGCAGGAGTATCGTTCTCCAAAACATCTTTTTGCTGAAAAGTCTTGATAGATCTGCCGCAGTAAGGGCAGAGGTTGGCGTCGTATGGGATTTGTCTCCCACAATGCTGACATTTTATCATTCTGATCTACATTTATAAAGGGAGAACAAAGGTAAGGCTATTTTTTGAATTATACGACCGAGGAGTTGCAAAAAGATGTTAACATAAAATTCAGATATGTAGAGACGTCACATCGGGGCGTCTCTAGGTGATGGCCGTTATTTCTTACACGCTGGGAAATCCCCCTCACCCATCCTCTCCCTCAAGGGAGAGGAGCTGTTTCCTTTTTGAAATCAATCTTTATCCCTCAGGGAGACAATGCAAACTTACCCCTCTCCCGCTGGGAGAGGGGCTGTTTCCTTTTTGAAATCAATCTTTATCCCTCAGGGAGACAATGCAAACTTATCCCTCTCCCGCTGGGAGAGGTTAGGTGAGGGACGATATTTCTTGCATGCTGGGAGTACCCCCTCACCCATCCTCTCCCTCAAGGGAGAGGGGCTGTTTCCTTTATGGAATCAATCTTTATCCCTCAGGGAAGCATTTGCAATGCGGTTATCCGGGATGGGGAGGCGGCGGCAGGGCACAAAAAAATCCGGGCCTTCCCGATATGGGATGACCCGGAGGATTCGAAAGGAGGCGGCGACCTACTCTCCCGCATTGCATTGCAGTACCATCGGCGCAGGCGGGCTTAACTTCTCTGTTCGGGAT
>CACYQD010000023.1 GCA_902776475.1 uncultured Prevotellaceae bacterium
GATGAATGAAATCTCAATGAAAAACTTCCACAAACGGGTTAAGTTGTATACCTTTGTTGTATAAAGGAACAACTGACCTCCTGAAGGGGGAAACTATTGCACCCAGGAAGCCTTAAAGGCTATGAGAGGTAACCGTCCCCTTCAGGCAAGCTGCAAAGGCAAGATAGATTGCCAGGACATAGATCCTAATTAGAGTTTCAGCCTATACAGCTTGATGGCCAGTTTACAATTCAAATGCAAAGTTATGAAAAAAATCGCAGTGGGCATTGATTTCGCCAAAGAAAAGTTTGACATGACGGCAATAAACGTGGTAGAAAGGACGTCTGTGCACGGACAGTTCAAGAACTCCCCCATGGGGGCCAGGGACATGCTGCGCGCCGTGAGGAAATTCGCGCGCGGCATCGATTCTGAGGATTGGATGTTCTGCGGTGAGGACACGGGATACTACAGTCAGAGAGTCACCCGTTATCTCACGGAGAAGGGTTACTTCATGTGGCTGCAGAATGCATACAGCATCAAGAGGTCTGAGGGTGTCATAAGAAGAGGGAAGGACGACAAGGCAGACTCCCGCTGTATCGCCGAGTACGCACGCAGGTTTGAGGACAAGGCTGTAAGGTACAAGTTGCCGCCGAAGGAACTCGAGGACCTCAAGATGCTGCTCTCTCAGAGGGATCTGCTTGTGAGTGCCAAGACAAAACTCCATAACAGCACCTCGGAAATACCAGAAAGGAAGGTCCAGGGAAGTGCCGTCAGCCTGATCAAGTCGGCCAACAAGAGGGTCTGCAGGATAATCGACGATGAGATCAAGAAGCTGGAGGATAAGATGGATGAGATTATTGACAGCGTAGAGGCAATCAAGGAAAACTACGACATTCTCTGTTCTTTCACAGGAGTGGCAAGAATCAACACGCTCGCATTCATCGTATATACGGAAAACTTCACCAAATTCGACTTCAACGCCAGGAAAATCGCCACCTACTGGGGAGTGGCTCCTTTCCACAGAGAGTCGGGAACGTCTGTACACACATCACCTCATGTAAGTGGATTCTGCAACAAGAAACTAAAGGCACTCATCGGTAATGCGGCAACAGTGGCCATCAAATACAATTCTGTCATCAATGCATACTACAACAGGCTTCTCGAAAGGGGGAAATGCCCCATGATAGCAAAAAACAACGTGAAGAACAAGATCATACACATACTTACCGCCATGGTCAGGAATAAGCAAAAGTTTGACAAGGAGTATTTTTTTACATTTGACACAAGTGTTAAAAACGTTAAAACCCTTGCTTCTTAATATAGATTACCTCTCCCTTGCTTCTTAATATAGATTACCTCTCCCCAAGGGAGAGGGATAAGTTTGCAGTAATAGGATATGACTTGCAAAGGTAATGTCTAAACTCCCAAACTCCCAAACTCCCAAACTCCCAAACTCCTATTTTCCCAAACTCCACTCCTTTCAACTTGAGAAAGTCGTATTTTCCTATCCCGAGACGAAGTAACTTCGATGCGCCGCATCCCAGTTACGAAAAAACGCCCTTGTTTGGTGTGGCATTCCAAGTTTTTTTCGTAATTTTGTGAGCGAATTAGAAGTTCTTGCGGCCAATGTCTGGACAATAGGCTGTTGACCGCTACCGAAACCTGAACATCTCATCTAACTTAAATATCAACTATATGAAAAAATTTTTGCTTTCAGCAGTGATGCTGTGCGCCTCGATTGTCATGATGGCACAGCCTCAAGGTGGCTTTGGCGGCTTCCAGAGAGAAGTGAATCTCGAGACCTCGCAGAAATGGGAGGATGTCAACTATGCAGGCGATGATATGGCCTACCACACCTGCGACATCTATCTTCCCAAGGTGGAAAAGATTTCCTATCCTGTGGTCATCCATATCTATGGAAGTGCCTGGTTCAGCAACAACAGTAAGAAAATGGCCGACTTGGGTACCATCGTCAAGGCTCTGCTCGACGCTGGCTATGCCGTCGTTTGTCCCAACCACCGTTCGAGCATGGACGCTCAATGGCCGGCTCAGCTCCATGACATCAAGGCCGTCGTGAGATTCGTGCGCGGTGAGGCCAAAAAGTATAAGTTTGACACGTCCTTCATCGCCACCAGCGGTTTCTCTTCCGGCGGTCACCTCTCTTCAGTCACAGCCATGACCAGTGGACAGAAATCTGCTACCGTGGGAAGCGTCAACATCGACCTCGAAGGACAACTCGGCCAATTCACCCGTGAGAGCAGCGCCGTCAACGCCGCCTGCGACTGGTCGGGTCCCATCGATCTCACCAATATGGATTGCGGCGACCACATGTCTTTCGGTCCTGATAGTCCGGAAGCCAAATTGCTCAATGCGAAGCTCTCGGAAAACCCCGATGCCTTCCGCAGCCTCAGTGCCAACACCTATATTGACAAGAACGACCCGCCCATCATCATTTTCCATGGAGAGAAAGACAATGTGGTGCCTTGCTGCCAAGGCAAATCGTTCTATGAGGCTTTGAAGTCTGCTGGTGTGAAGACAGAGGCCACATTCGTGCCGGAAGGTGGACATGGCATGGGCATGTATTCGGAGGAGAACCTTCAGAAAATGGTCAATTTCCTCAATGCCGCCAGAGGTCCCAAGGCTCGCATCGTGGAGGAGGGAGGAACGGGTCCCTTCAAGGCCGTCATGAAAGAGGAGACATCGCTGAGTGAGCATACGGTTTTCGTGCCTCAGAATCTCTCTGCGTTCAATGCGAAGAACCCCTTGCCCGTGCTCGTCTGGGGCAATGGCGCTTGCACCAACTCTCCTTGGGAGCACTATAAGTTCCTCAACGAAATCGCGTCCTATGGATACATCGTCCTGGCTACGGGATTCATCCCCATGGATGAGCAGCCTTTCAGAGGCCCTATGTCGAGAACAGAACAGCAGATCGAGTCGATTGACTGGGCCATCGCTCAGAATGCCGACCCCAACTCTCCTTATTACCAGAAGATCGATGTCAAGAACATTTGTGTGGCCGGAATGTCATGCGGCGGATTGCAGACCCTCTTCAACTGTGCCGACCCGCGTATCAAAACCCTGATGATCTGCAACAGCGGCCTTTTCAATCAGGAGAACGCAGGAAGTGCCGTAGGTGGTATGCCGATGCCCCCGAAGTCCAAACTCAAGGAAATCCACACGTCCATCATCTACATCCTCGGTGGCGAGAAAGACATCGCCTACAACAATGGTATGGATGATTTCCACCGTATCAGCCATGTGCCGGCATTTGCCGCCAATTTCCCGGTGGGACACGGTGGAACCTATCGTGAGGCTCATGGCGGTGAGTTCTCCGTGGTAGCATTGGCATGGCTCAACTGGCAACTGAAGGGTGATGCAAAGGCTGCGAAGATGTTCCAAGGCAAGGCTTGCGAACTTTCCAAGAGAAAGGACTGGACCATTGAGAAAAACGCCTTGATCGACAAGAAAGTCAAGAAATGACGCCGTCTGCTGTCAGACCAGATACGACAACGCCCTCACTTCCTGAAAGTGGGGGCGTTGTGATATCATAGAGGGCATTGCGCTGTCTTAGCGGGAAGTCGTGATGCTTTTAGAGGATGACCTTCCGCGTCTTGTTGCCTTGACGCACGATATATGCGCCGCGGGGCTGGCCGGAGAGGCTCTTGCCGCAATAACTGCCCGAGATGGTGAATACTTGATAAGGCTCGTCGAAATGGATGTCCACATCTGCGATGGAGGAGGGGATGAAGGTGTAGTTCAGTCTGTTGTCCATCCATTGCACGCGTTCCTTGATGAAACGGCGCACATTCTCCACCTCCGCACTATAACTTCCCCAGATGGTGGGATTTTGATGCACATAGTCCATCATGATGGGCCAGCGCTTGAAATTCAGTTCCTGCGACTGCGCCAGTTCTGCTTCCAACTGGTCCACACATTCCACCAGACTTTCCTGACTCAGACCATTCTGGCGGGCTTCGTCCCAGATTTCCACCAACCGGGCTTTGGCCTGGGCATCGCTGATCACGATACGGTCCACAAAACTGCGCATATTGCCTGCGCAACTGCCGCCACTGCGGTAGATGTAGTCTCTTTTGGAGTTGACAGGATAGGTGCGGTTGTCATTGTTGAAGGCCAGGTCGAAATCCCAGACGGGTCCGGTATAGATGAGGTCATCATCACGCTCCTTATACATGAAGACGCTCCAGTAAGTGTCGGTGTTGCCCGACAGTTCTCCTACGAGGAAGTGGCGGAGGAAGGTGTTGAGGTCCAGATAGGTTCTCCACTGGGTCTCCATTTTGTTGAAATACCCCCTGATGTAGTTGTACTGCTCATAGACGATAGAGTCTTCGTCGGGCGACTTGATGGTCACGGGATTGCCTTGAGCAGACCAGAACCATGACGTCTCTTGGTCGGCATAAGCGTCGATCTCAAAGAAATAGCCTCCGGTGAGCGCGCTTCCCGAGATATCCTGAGGTGTCATCTCAGTGATATCTACCCGGTTTTTGTTGACTTCAACTTGGTCACACAACTGATAGCATCCTTTGTATTCTCCATTGAGCAGGACATCTACGGCATGACCATAGGGGGTGTAGGGCATTCCCATCCGCCGGCTCAACTCAAAGGCCAGGAGATTGCGAATCAGCGTCTTGTCTCCATAATTGTTGATGAGGGTCCATTTCTTCGCTTTGGCAGGAGCGTCGAGAACACGCTGTTTCTTGTTGAACTTGATGCGATAGGGCTTCTTGGGAAAGCTGCGGGAGTAATTGCCTCGCTCGCGGATGCCTCCGGGTTCTGACAGCAGACTCTGTCCGTCGTCTGAGATGATGGAGATCTGGGCCTCGATGTCGGTCACCTTGTCGTATGGTATCCTGCCGTCGAGGGTGTGGACACTCACCGTGGGGAGGTTGGTCAGTTGATAGAGTTGGCTGTTGTCACCTTCGCCCTCATGGCCGTAAAACTCTATCTCGGCGATGTTGCAGCGGGCATCGGATGGACCCACATAGCGCACATAGCGGAAACCGGCTGAGCAGTCGACGGCGGCGTGGGAAATCATGCCTATCGTGCCCCGCTCCTTGATGATGAAAAGCGGCAGCGCATCCATGAAATCTTCACGGTTGGACCCCTCGAACACGCCCAGGACCACACGGTCTTCTCCATGCACGTCGTTGCGTGGCGACCAGCCCACCTTGGTGATGACATGCGGACTGCCCAGGTCCAGGCCCGTCCAGGTGTAGCTGCGATCCCACGAGGCGAAGTAGGTGCTCAAGTCTCCATCGAAGGCCATCTCACGGGTATTGACAGTCGTCGATTTCTGGAATGTCGTGTAGTCCACGGACTCCGTGGTGCCGATGACCGTGCCGGTCAGTTTCCCGTCTTCGGCCATGACCCATGAGACCGACGACAGTAGCAGATAAATGAGGATGCCTCGTTTCATTTCACAAGTCTTACTTCATAGATTTCTCCAATCTGCTTGCGTGGTTTGGCCACGAACTTCACGCGGACCTGTGTCTTCCCCTTGAGCAGTTCGGAAGGAATGGGATAGGTTTCGTACTTGAACTCAGAGATACGGTATTTTCCGGTGTTGTTGACAGACTGCACGAGGGCGTCATCAACGAAAATGTCAAACTCGTGTGACTTCCATTCGCCCACGCCCCAGTATTTCAGGCGCAGGCTGAGGTCGGTCTGACCATCCGTCTGCATCAGGTAACTGAAATAATGGCCATCGCTGGCATCACGGTAGAACACGTCGTTGGAGTTGCCCACATACGACTGGTCCGTTTCCATCTTGTGGTCGGTCTCTGGCTGCTGCTCGCCGGGCTGCACTTTGTCAACGGTGCGGGCCTCGAGTGCCTGGCGCTCTTGTTCTGCCTTGGCCAGACCGTCGAGATAATCCTTGTAGCTGTCCTCTGAGAGGGCAAGCCAGTACATCATGTATCGGGAATCATGAATCTCAAAGAAGGGTTGTATCTCCTGGCGGATGGGATTCTCCATCCTTGTGGAGAGGGTGAAGTGCAGCGGCTTGCCCTCTATAGGCTTCAACTGATTGGCGATATCCTCTATATGGTTGTTGATCAGGATTGGCGCCTGGTCGATGGGCAGTTTCTTGCCGCTGGCATACTGTCCGAAACGGCTGTCGTCGGCAATGAGGTGTGCCATGTCTTCCGTGCCGGTCTTCATGCCGAGTAGGATGGGACCATGCATCAAGGCGATGTATTGGGGCTCGTTGGGCAGGTATTTGATGCTGTTGTGCATGGGGAACTCGATGTCCACCACATCGCCCTTCTTCCATTTGCGGGTGATGGGAACGTAGGATGAGGGTCCCGTGACAAGGTCCACGGGCTGGCCGTTGACCTTCACCTGAAACTCCCCGGGTTTTACCCAACCGGGATAGCGCACTTGCAGCGTGAACAGTCCTTTTCCCTTGGCGATGGTGATGCGGCTCGTCTGGGCATAGGGGAAACCGGTTTCCTGGCGCACGACGATGCCCCTCTCTTTCCAGTTGAGTTCTGAAGCGGCATAGAGATTCACGAAGAGATGGTCACCCTTTCTGGTGTAGATGAACTGACCATATTTTCCGTGGTTCTCCATTCCCGTGCCCACGCAGCACCACATGGCCTCGTTGGGCGCCGAGTAGTTGCGGTAGTGGCGCGGACGGGCTGGCGTGAAATAGACGTAGCCGCCATGCTCAGGATGCTGCGATGAGAGGATATGGTTGAAGGTGGCCAGCTCATAGTAGTCGGCAAAACGGGCCTCCGGGTTGCGGCGGTGCAGACCCTCGGTGAGTTTCAGCATGTTGTTGGTGTTGCAGGTCTCCGGACCGTCGATGTCGTTGATGAAGTCCATGCAGGCATCCTTGCTGGGGAAGTGCTCCCGGCGGGAGTTGCCGCCGAAGGCCAGGGAGCGCTGACCTGTCACGATATCCCAGAAAAACTGTGCGGCGTCATGGTAGGTCTCATCGTCGGTGCTTAACTCTGATATCCGCTCGAAGCCCACGGCTTTGGGCACCTGTGTGTTGGCATGCATGTTGTCCAGACGGTCCTGCCGCTGCAGCATCGGTGTGAGGAGACGGCGGTGAGAGAACCGCTTGGCCACGTCGAGGTACTTTTTCTGGCCTCCGGAGATGGCGTAGGCATCAGCCAGCACCTCGTTCATGCCGCCGTGCTCATTGTCCAGCATGCGCTCCATCTGCGCGTCGCTCAACCCTTTCGTCAGGTCGATAGCCCAGTCGCAGAAACCCAAGAAGAGCGACTTCGCCTGCTCGTTGTCGCAGTAGAGCCATGCGTCCCGCAGGCCGGCATACATCTTGTGGAGATTGTAGAAAGGTGCCCACGAACCGAAATAGACGCTGAAATCGCCTTTCTTGAAGGTACTCCAGATCCGCTCGCTGTTGGGCATGCCGCCCACATAGCCCTTGCCCCACTCAGGATGGTTCTTGGCGTTGGCATCGGCACACAGCTGCAGTTCGCTGATCATATACTCCATCCGCTGGCGGCATGCTTCATTGCCCGTGGCGGCATTGATGGCCATGGCCGTCAGATAGTGACCACCCACATGCCCGTCGAGTCCGTCCCAGTTGGGATATGCTTTGGCTTTGGGCGTGAGACCGGCTTCCTTGCGGTAGGGGGCGAGCAGACGGTCGCAGTCATACTTCAGCAGAACCTCGATGTTCAGGTCGCGGGCTTTCTTCAATGGGCCGTCGAGCAGTGTCACGTCGCTGATCGGAAACTCGTTGGGATACAGTTTGTCCTGCGCTCCAGCAGTGATGATGAAGAACAGAAGGGCGGTGATGGATATCAGTTTTTTCATGTGTTATTGATTTTAGTATGCAAAGTTACACATTTTTACCAGCTTTTTAGTACTTTTGCAGCCATTATTCTAAATTTATGATGCATTAGGCCTGAAAACAGGTCTTGGCATGTGAGTTAAAACGATGATGCGATATGGAATATATGTCCCAGGAAGGCTACGATAAACTTGTGGCCGAACTCCGTCAGTTGGAGAGCGTGGAGTTGCCTCAAGTGAGAGAGGCTATTGCCGAGGCGCGCGATAAGGGCGACCTCAGCGAGAATTTCGAGTATCATGCCGCCAAGCGCGAACAATCAAGGCTGCTTGGCAGGATTCGCTTCAAGCAGAGGGTACTGGCTCACGCCAGGGTCATCGACATGTCAAGACTCGCCACCGACAGCGTGCAACTGCTCAGCAGGGTGGAGATGACGAATCTGGCCAACAACCGCAGGATGACCTATACGATAGCCAGTCCGCACGAGGCGGATATCCGGGAGGGGAAAATTTCCATCAAATCACCTATCGCACAGGCCTTGCTGAACAAGAAAGTCGGCGATGTGGTGGAAGTGCGTGTGCCGGCGGGCATGCAGCGGCTTCGCATAGAGAGCATCCAACTTCAAGGCTGACGACCAGCATTTAAACTTACTCAATGGTAGCCGGCCTCTTCCTTGTATGACTGTCTTTGTCTTCTGCTCAAGATGGCAGCCCACATTCCTTATCTGGCTAAAACAAATCGAGTGCGATGGCGGCACAGGCTTCGGCGTCTGCCAGTGCGTGGTGGTGGCGGGTGAGTGAATAGCCGCAGGCGGCAGCCACGGTTTGCAGTTGATGATTGGGAAGTGAATGGCCGAATTGCCGGCGTGCGGCTGCCAGCGTGTCCAAGAACAGGTAGTCGGGATAATCCATCTGATAGACTCTGAAGACCGCCTTCAGACAGCCTTCGTCAAAACGGGCGTTGTGAGCCACGAAAGACACCGACTCGATTTGTGGGAAATAGGCGTTTATGCGTTTCTCCACTTCTTTCCATACCTCAGGGAAAATAGGGGCGTCGTCGGTGTCCATGGCCGTGATGCCATGCACCCGTTGACAGAAGTAGCTGAAGTATTCCGGTTCGGGATGGATGAGACTGTAGTAGGAATCCACCACCTTGCCATCCCGCACGATGACGATACCCACCGAACAGACGCTGCACGGGTGCTGGTTGGCTGTCTCGAAATCTATCGCTACGAAGTCTCTGATCATCTGCTTGATTCTTTTCTTGTTTTTGGGTAAGATCCTTATGGGAATAGTGTGCAAAAGTACGCATTTTCCGTCCGTTTTGAGAGGTTTAATGCGTTTTTTGGAGATTTCGTTTCGTTTTTTTTCGATAATTTCTTAATTTTACACCCGAAATGTATATTTAGATATGGATTTTTTAAGAAGATGAAAAGATTTGCTTTTTTTATTTGCCTGATTTTATGCGCGTTGAGCACCATGGCCAACGAATACACCGACAAACTCACGGTGACTGTCAATGGGGAGTCCATGGAGCAGCAGGCAACCATTACCGTCATACAAAATGAAGACGGGAAATACACTTTTTCGCTCAATAACTTCTGCCTGGAGTCGGTGGAACCGGATGGCACCGTGACACGCATTGGCGTGGGCAATATCGTTCTGTCCGATATCGAAGGAACAACCGTTGACGGCATCACCACCATCACTTATAATGACGGTATCAACATCGCTGCAGGCGATGACCCTGACATCGACTTCTGGATGGGCCCCACATTGGCCGTCTTCGGACCTGTACCCATCGAATTGGTGGCCCGTTTCAATGAAACACAGCTCTATTGCGAGATCCACATCAATCTGGAAGCTCTCCAGCAGGTTATCGTCGTGGTCTTCGGCACAGAACCCATTTCTGCCGTGAAAGAAATTCCTATGGATTCAGCCGCTTCTTCGCAGTCTGCCGCCACACCCATCTTTGACATGCAGGGCCGTCAGGTCCGCACGCTCAAAAGCCATTCGCTCTACATCATCGACGGCAAGAAAAGAATCATCCGTTAATCAAGCATCCAAAGACATCAGATATGAAAGCAATCATCCCATTCATTATAGCATCCTTGCTCACGGTTTCTCCAATGGGCATCAAGGCACAGAGCACCGCCGTCGATTTCTCACAATACAGCGGTTCCCAGGTCGTCAACTCTGACTTCGAGGACTGGAGCGGTCCCAATTACAGCAATGTTCCCGTAGGATGGCATAGTTTTGAGTCGGTCACCGGTAACGCCCTATATGTGGGTTTTGCGAAGTCTTCCGGTCACACCAGTAAGAAAACCGATGACCTGCACGAGGGCACCATAGGGGGATCATGTCTCAAACTTGTACCTCGAGACCTGGGCCTCGCCCTTGCCAACGGCACGATATCCACAGGAAGGATGTATGCTGGATCTATGAGTGCCAGCGATCCCAAGAACCACGCTCAGATGGACATTTCGGAGACAGAGACCAGCAACGGTTCTCCCTTCTATGCCATTCTGACCCAAAGGCCGACGGCCCTGTCGGTGTGGGTGAAGTTCACACAGGGAACGCCTCAGAACAGTAATCCGTATGCGACGATAAGCGCCGCCATCACCAATGGCAACTATTATCAGGAGCCCACTTCCAATAACGACAGTTCGGCGGTCATCGGCTATGCGAAGAACGGCACAATTGAAACCAACAACGGACAGTGGCAGCATCTTTATGTCCCGTTCCGCTACGATTCTGAGCATTTCAACAAGACCGATAACCCACAAGCCATCATGGTGACAATCTCGACCAATGCAACGCCTGGCAAAGGTTCTGTAGGCGATGTACTCCTGGTTGACGATCTTGAACTCATCTATACCCAGACCTTGACCATTCCGGAAAGCGGATTCGCCACTTTCTCCAACTTGGTGATGGATAATCACAAGGTGACGATTCCTGAGGGTTTGACGGCTTATTCCATCGAGGCCAATGGCAGCGGCGCCCCCATTGTCAATGGCATTTATAAAGCAGGACAAGTGCTGCCCAGCGGAACTGCTGTTCTGCTGAAAGGCGCCCCCGGAGAGTATCAGTTCAGCACGACCCTTTACGATGCTGCAGTGACCGTCGAGCAGGGAAATGACATCTGTATGGTCAAGGCCAGCGAGTGCAATGCCGCTTCTGAAGAATACACCTATTATCGGTTGACAATGAAGGGTGAGGCACTCGGATTCTATCCGGTAGAGGATGGTGCCGACATTCCTCAAAGTGAGGCTTTGCTCCGTGTGAAAGCCGATATGGCAGCCAGCAGTTATCCCAACGTCCTCATCAAACCAGAGGTGGTGGGCGACATCAATGACGACGGCAAGCTCAATGTTTCCGACATCATGGTTGTCGTCAACCGTCTGTTAGGCTTCCCGGAAGCGACCAAGTTCCTGATCAACGACGCCGACCTCAATGGTGACAACAGGGTCAATGTCTCCGACATCATGGCGATGGTCAACATCATCCTCTCCAATTGATCGCCATCCCACAGAGCTTTAAATGTAGCTTCTCTACCGGCAATTTATCCCTCTCCCTCCGGGAAAAAAGCAAACTTATCCCTCTCCCTCTGGGAGAGGTTAGGTGAGGGGCGTTATCCCTCTCCTCTTGTAAGCACTGCAAACTTATCCCTCTCCCTCTGGGAAACAATGCAAACTTATCCCTCTCCCTCTGGGAGAGGTTAGGTGAGGGTATTACTCTAATTGTCATTCAGCCCCCTCACCCCCGCCTCTCCCTCAGGGAGAGGGGCTGTTTCCTTTTTGAAATCAATCTCTCTCCCTCTGGAAAACAATGCAAACTTATCCCTCTCCCTTTGGGAGAGGCTAGGTGAGGGCCTAAGCCTAAGCGAACCAAAAAAAAATGCGCATTCATCCCGAATGCGCATTTAACCTAACCTAACCTAATTAAAACTATTATCAACTATAACTATTACATTCTGAATCAGTTGTCAAATTCACCAAACCGGTCCTCCATGTTGAAAGCCAACTCCTTGCCATTGTTCATATATGTGTCATAGGTGGCATCTTTGAATTCGGCTTTCATCTTATTGAATGCTACGGCTCCTTCGTGGGAGAATTTGTGGAGGTAGGACTTTGCTGTGGCTGTCAACTGCTCTGCAGAGACGATGTTGTTTCTACCGTTTGTGTCAACGGTGACGTCGATGAGGGCGAATAACAAACCTGCAAACGTTATGAGGAGAAGCTTTGACAATTTCATGATGTTTATTTTTTAATGTGGATTATTGTTTTTTTTCTTTATCTCATGTCATCCAGAAACCTTGTTTGTTCCTTTTGACATTGCAAAGTTAAGACGGCTTTTCCCTGTTTCCAACCTTTTTCGAGTTTTTCGCTCCGTGTCGTTGCGACACGCGCCTCCACATGCGACAAACGGGATAAAGGCTCCCAAAATCTGTCGCAAAGGGGTGAAAAAAGGCGGAAACACCGGTCGTCTCCCGGCATCTCCGCCTTATATCAAATCATGGGAAATCAATAAGTCCCCATTCATTCTCCTGTAGCTTGTTTCATGCCCTCGTAAAACTTCTCCTGCAATTGACGGGCCAGTTCATTATTGGGATTGAGTTTCAAGGCTTTTTCAAAATGCCTCATCACGTCGAGATAGTAGCGTTGTCCGTTTTGAGCAGGATCCTGTACGATGCGTGCCATGTAGAGGAAACCGTAAAGTGTGTTGAGGTCTGATGGGTCCGCATGGTTCATCTTCGCCATTTGTCCTATGGCCTGTTCTGCTTCGGCCAGAAATTGTGTGGTCTGCGCGGCATGAGGATTCGTCACCGAGAAGACGAGGCATTGCAGAGCCGTCTGATACTTCGGCTGGATACTGTCGGGGAACATTGCGTCGATGCGCTTCAGCTCGGCGATACAGTTGAGGTAGGACTCGGGCTTGGACTGCTCGAGTTTGGTAAGTGACAGGTCCATGAGTTCTTGCATCGAAGACTCTTGGGCTTGGATGTTCACAAATGCCATGCATGAGAGAGCAATGGCCAACAAGCTGTTTTTCAAAATCTGAGATGTCATACGCATTTTCAAAATCTGAGATGTCATACTGTTTTTAAAAATTTGAGATGTCATAAGCTTTATTATTTTTAAGTGATACAAAAATTCCGATGTATAGGAAACGGTCGCGGGTTGCTGTGACGGGAAGACCTTTTGAGTCGATTCCGAAGATATTGGTGCGGCCCAGGATGTTGTTCAGCGAGGCATAGACAATGATTTTAGGACTCAGCAGATAGGTGAGATTGGCATCCAGACTGTTGAAATACGGCACTTTGCCTTCGGCGAAGTGGCGCTTGCTGGCGTAGGTTTCTGCCAAACCGATGATGGTCTTGCCGATACCATATTTGGCCGTCAGCCTCAGGTTGTGCCGGGAGGCGTATTCGGGCATGTGGGGTGTGGTGTAGTCAAGGTACAACCGTTCGGCGTCATTGTAAGAGTAGGAGAGGGTGGTCGTCAGGTTTTTGATGAGCGTGTTGTTCTCCACGAAGAGGTCCACACCCCGGCTGCTGCCATGACCTTGGGGGAGATAATTACCATTGGTCAACAGGGGCAGATGGTGGTAACTTTTTAAATAAGGTTCAATGCGCAGGAGTATCCCCTTTGTCTTGTATTGCAAAGAGAGGATGGCATGGTCGGCTGTGCTTTGTCCCAAGGTTTTGCGGCTTAGTGCCAGATAGTCGTCCTCGGCAACCTGACTGTAGCGGCCGGCCACCAGCGAGAGTTGCAGATTGTTGTTGGGAATGAAACTCAGGGTGGCTCTCGGCATGACCGACCAGTCGGTCTCCATCATCTCCGCCCGTGCTGACAGGTTCAGAAACAGACGGGGAATGATGCGCCACTGAGCGTCCACATGAGTCGCCAGGATGTTGTAGTCGAGATGGTATTGTGAGGCTTCGTAGCTCAGCGTGCTGTGTCTGAAATAGTCTTCCATGCCGGCAGACAGTTTCAGCGCCCTGGAACAGACTTTACGAATCTCGGCTTTCAAGTGAACTTCGTTGCGGAAGTTGTGGTAATGGTCTCCCGCGGTCCGCGCGTTATTGATGTCGCTGATTACTGATGAGTTGGCGATGCCGGTGAAGAGAGAATATCCGTGTCCGATGGAGGCCTTCCGGGTGATGTTCGCATAGATGTTGTGCTCCTTGAGTGAGAGATTTCTCCCGTCGATGCGCTGTCCCACGGAAGTCAGATCATAGCCGATATAGGATTTCATCACTCCCGTGGTGGAGAACTCCTTTTTGTATTGGGCCTCACCCGATAGCTTGCGGTAGGGACGGAAGAAGTCGAATCGTTCACTGAACAGCCGGTTATACAGTCCCATGCTTGTCAATGCGGCATTAAACGACAGGCTGCTGTTGGCAAACGCCTTGGTGCCGCCTGCATTCCAGTCCACCAATGAGGCGCTGACACCGTATTTGTCGCTTTCTGCCTTGTCGGTCGTCTCCATCGGGAGCACGGCAGACAGCGCTTGACCGTATTCGCCGCCATAGCCTCCCAGGGAGAAACTGATGCCTTTGAATAAAAAGGGGGAGAAACGTCCGCGGACGGTGTTGTTTGCCGTATTGGTGGAGTAGGGAACCAGCACGTGCATCCCATTGACAAAGGTCTGGCATTCCTCGCTTTCGCCTCCACGGACATACAGTTTGCCATACTCTCCCACCATTTGTGTGCCTGGTAAAGTCTGCAGTGCCGCCACGACGTCACCGCATGAGTTGCCCGCCATCACCACGTCGAGCGCATCCATGGTCTTGAAACTGTCGCTTTTGCCAAAATGGAAAGTGCTGGCCGTGACGACCACTTCGTCGATGTTCGTGGCCTGCTCTTTCATCTGTATGGTACAATGAGTCAGTTGGCTGATGTCTGTGGTCAGCATGAAGTCCTCATAGCCGATGAAAGTGGCTTTGAGGGTCACTTCACCCGTCTTCGACGTCTGGAAGGCAAACTGTCCGAGTGAGTCGGCCAGGCATCCGTCAATCGTACCCATTATAAATACGTTCGCCCCTGCGAGAGGGTCTTTCCCGTCGGTGATGATACCGGAAACCATGCTCTGTGCAGTCAGGCTGCAGGTGGCCATGAGCATGAAAATGATATGTGTCAGTCGTTGTTTCATGCTGCAAATGTAGTGCATGAAACGATAAGTTCCAAATTCCCGTGACAGACACCTAAAAACGCTGACAGACAGCTATTTCAAATGACGAATGACTAATTCCGAGGACGAATGACTAAGCGATGAAAGCCTTCAGCTGGGGTACATAAGAGCGGGAAACGGGGATGGTGTTGGGGCATGTTCCAAGCGTCAGTTGATAACCGTTGGAGTTGCCGCGGGCAGCAGTGATGTTGTTCACGTTGACGACAAACGAACGGTGGCACTGGAAGATGTTTTCGTATTCCCTCAACTCCTCAACCACTGCGCTCAGCGTGGTATGCACTTCCACGTTCGTAGGCTTGTCTTCCTTCAGGTAACAAACCGAGATGTTGTTTTTCTGAGCTTCAATATACAACAGGCTGTTGATGGGAATGAAAAGGTCATTTCCCCGGACATTGGTGTCGTGAATGGTGATGCAGATGTCTTTTTGCTCCTCCTTGGTGTTGCTCAGCAATGCCGCCATCTTGTCTTTGAGAAACCGGTTGTAACTGATGCCGACTGAAAGAGTGGTGATGAAGGCTCCGATAATCAAAGTCCAGTAGAAGAACAAGAGGAAAACAATGAAGGTGATGGGATAATGGAAGAGATGGCTGAACACCAGAAAATTGCCGATGGCAATAAACAGGATGAGGCCAAGAATGGAACATCCCTCATGCCAGATACGCCAGGGCTTGATGCGTTGGGGCAGCTGCTTGACGACCACGTATCCGTAGGAAGCATAGCAGCATGTCGTGACAAGACCGAAAAGTGCGGCAGCCAGGCATTTGTTTCCCTTGTACATGCTGAAACCGAAAGGTTGCAACAGAAAAAGGATGGCCCAGATGATGACTCCATAGACGATGCTGTCTCTCAGCAAGTTTACACTCTTCTTGAATGGATATGTGCGGGTTAGAAATGACATGTGATCAAAAAACTTGCTGCAAATTTACATCAAAAAATGGATATATGGGCCTGTCGGGATGAAGAATTGCGGTTTCTTTGCGCCAGAGTTGAAAAAAATCAAGTGCAAGCAGAACAATTATTCAATTATTTTCCTATTTTTGCAGTAGTTTATAACCCCAAATTTACTACTACTATGAGAATTGGTATTCCAAAAGAAATCAAGAACAATGAGAGCCGTGTGGGCATGACTCCAGCCGGTGTCTCGGAGCTTGTAAGACATGGACATGAGGTGTTCGTGCAGCATACTGCCGGAGAAAACAGCAACTTTCCCGATGAGAAATATGTGAAGGCTGGAGCCAAGATCCTCCCCACGATAGAGGAGACCTACGCCGTGGCCGACATGATTGTGAAGGTGAAAGAGCCTATAGAACCGGAGTATCCGCTTGTGAAGCCGGGCCAGCTCCTGTTTACTTACTTCCATTTCGCCTGCGACAGGCCCCTTACCGATGCGATGATCAAGAGCGGGGGAGTTTGCCTCGCCTACGAGACCGTGCAACTTGCCGACCATTCCCTTCCTCTCCTCATCCCGATGAGTGAGGTCGCCGGACGTATGGCCACATTGAATGGCGCCTATTACCTGCAAAAGACCAAAGGAGGTAAAGGCAAACTGATCTGCGGTGTCCCAGGTGTGAAACCGGCCAAGGTTCTTGTCCTTGGTGGTGGAACGGTAGGACAGGCAGCCGCCCGGGTAGCTGCAGGAATGGGTGCCCGCGTCATCATCACCGACATCTCCCTTCCCTTACTCAAGCAACTGTCGATAGAGATGCCGCCCAATGTGACACCGCTCTACTCCAACCGACACAATATTGAGCAGGAACTGCACGACGTAGATATCGTCGTCGGTTCGGTGCTTATCCCCGGCGACAAGGCTCCGCACCTCATCACGCGCGACATGCTCAAGATGATGGAACCTGGAACCGTGCTCGTGGATGTCGCCATCGACCAGGGTGGATGCTTCGAGACCTCAAGGCCCACCACGCACAGCGAACCCACATACATCCTCGACGGTATCGTGCATTATGCCGTGGCCAACATTCCGGGAGCCGTCCCCAATACTTCAACGACAGCCTTGACCAATGCCACGCTGCGATATGCCCTCGCACTTGCCGACAAAGGCTGGCGCAAGGCCTGCAAGGATGACCCCGCACTCTACAAGGGCCTGAATGTCGTAGAGGGCAAGATCACCTTCAAAGCCGTGGCCGACGTCTTTGGCCTTCCCTACGAACCCGTGGAACTTTAACAAAACCCCGCGCCCTACGAGCCCGTGGACCTTTAACGAAGTCCAACGCCCTACGAGTCCGTGGAGCTTTAACGAAGACCAACGCCCTACGAGTCCGTGGAACTATAACAAAGCCCAACGCCTACGAACCCGTGTAACTTTGAAAAAGCCCAACGCCCTTCGAGCCCGTGGACCTTTGACGATGATTAAAACAATTTTGTCCCGCATCCCAAAGACGATGCGGGACAAATTTTGCTGCTATGAACCCAATCCCACTCTCAAAGCATATTTATCCCTCTCCCTCTGGGAGAGGTTAGGTGAGGGGCAAGAAGTATGCATCCCCCTGATACGCCCCTGATACGAGAGAAGCATATTTATCCCTCACCCTCTGGGAGAGGTTAGGTGAGGGTCAAGAAGTACGCATCCCCTTGATACACGCTACGCTAAAACCAGTAGAGACGTCACATTGTGGCGTCTCCCAAATTAGCTAAGCAAACTTAAGAGCTTAGTTTCAGACAAAACGTATCAAATTCCCCGTCCCCCTGATATCTTCCGCATCTACCGAAGCGGCGCTGACCAAATCACCATTGGAAATTTGGCAGATACGCTCGAGAGATTTACGTGAGCGATGCGCTGTCGTGCTGCTCTCCACCGCCAGGATGATGTCCTCATTGTCCAAATCTTCTTGCTTGAAGATATAAATGTACGGACGTGGCTTGTAGGGGGTGGATGACGTTTTGCCGTAATAATCCTCACGGCGCTTAATCAGTTTGATGAGATGATCTTCTTCATCAGCCATGCGGGCAGAGTCCACCTGTGTGTTGTTGTTCAGATGTCTGTTCATACCGTCAACATGCTCAATGCCGAAGCCTGTGGCAAGGATGGTCACCTTCACTTTCTTGCCCATCTCGGGATTCACGGCCAGTCCCCATTTGATTCTGTAATCACTGCCGAATTTGGCCATGAAGTTATGGACTTCGTTCATCTCCTCCATCATCAGACCTTCGTTTTCCTTGTCCTCGGAGAAAGAGATGTTCAGCAGGATCTTTTTGGAGTTGAACACATCGTTGTCATTGAGCAGAGGCGAGGTCAGCGCGTCTTTGATGGCTTTTTTCACTCGTCCTTCACCTTCGCCGTAACCTGTGCTCATGATGGCGACGCCACCGTCCTTGAGCACGGTGCGCACATCGTTGAAATCGAGGTTGATGAGTCCGTGGAAGGTGATGATTTCGGTGATGCTGCGAACAGCTATGTTCAAGGTGTCATCGGCCCTGGCGAAGGCATTAAGCACGGAGACGTCGGGGTAAATCTGGCGGAGACGCTCGTTGTTGATGACGAGCAAGGCATCCACATGCTTTGCCATTTCCTCGACACCATCGAGTGCCTGGTCGATCTTATTGGCTCCCTCGAAACAGAAGGGAATGGTGACGATGCCCACGGTCAGAATGCCGAGTTCTTTGGATATGCGTGCAATCACAGGGGCTGCTCCTGTCCCTGTGCCGCCGCCCATACCGGCAGTGATGAACGACATCTTGGTGCCATCATTGAGCATTCCGCGGATGTCATCAATGCTCTCTTCGGCGGCCTTTCGTGCCACTTCAGGGATGTTGCCTGCCCCAAGTCCCTCTTTGCCCAACTGGATGTGGACGGGTACTGGGGAGTTGTTGAGGGCTTGGCGGTCGGTGTTGCAGAGCACGAATGTCACATCGTGTATGCTATTGCGATACATGTGGTTGACAGCGTTGCCGCCGCCACCTCCCACACCGATGACTTTGATGATGCAATTCTCTTTTGGCAGGTCCACGACATCGAGGACTTCATGTATGTTGGGGTAATTCTCGTTGGACATATTGGATCTTTTGTTTGATGGTGTATAAATGGGGTTATGGATTAGCGGTTGTAGTCCTCCTCGTTCTCAGCAGAGAGGATTTTGGTGCCAAGATCCTGCAGAAAATGGTATCCTCGGGATAGCCATCCGTTTTTGTGAGGATTTTGCGGCCCATTTTTGACGGCTTTATCATCACCTTGAGGTCTCTTTTCATGGTCTGGTTTCTTTGCGGGAGGCTCCACCCGGCTTGACACGTCAGGATTGCCGTTTTTTGTTTTTGTGGTGTCTGCTGTCTGACTGATGGCGCGTTCGCTGGTGTCAAAGAGGTCTTGCACAGGCTTGATGATCGGCCCTGCACAGTTCATGTCACCTTTGGCGAGCAGTCCCAGCGCGGTGTTCATCATGCCGTCATGGGCGTTGATGTCCTTGTCGGTGGAAATAACCTTCTGTTGTATGGTGTCTGCGATGCGGACTCTCTTGATACCGGTGATCTCCGTAAACGCTCTTCTGATTTCCTTCATTTTTGATCCACCACCGGTGAGGATGATGCCGCCCATGAGTTTTTCGTTGTATTTGGGGGGAACCTGACCGAACCAAACATTCTGGATGATTTCATTGATACGGGCTACCACCAGTTCGTTGAATGCCTTTGCCGATACGGAGCGTTCCGCATTGACGGGCAGCATCTCCTCGGTGTCAATCTCAGCGGGCTCAATAAATGCCTTACCAAATTTGATTTTCATCTCCTCGGCCTCGTTCTCCTCCATGAGCAGGGAGGTGATGTCCTTGGTGATGTTGTTGCCGCCCAATGGAATGACTGCCAGGTGCCGGAGGATATTCTTGAAATAGACGGAGACGGTGGTGGTGTCGGCCCCCAGATCGACGAGGAGGCAACCGTTGCGCATTTCACTCTCTGTGAGTATGCTTTGCGCCTGGGCAACGGGTGCGAGATACATCTCGGCGATGGAGATCTTGGCTTTCTCAAAACATTTGTTTAGATTGCGGAAGAAAGCCTTGCGGCAGACGATGTTGAGGAAATTGCCCTCTATTTTGCTGCTTTGGATTCCCACAGGGTCAATCTGATACAGTGTCCCCACCTTAAACTCCTGGGTGACGGCATCCAGAATGATAAGGTCGGGATAGTCGGTGAAGCGGTTGTTGTCCATCAGTTCGTTGATCAACCCTTGCGAGATGATGGTGTCCTCGGGGAGCGTCTTCACACTGCTGTTGCTGATGCTGCGGATGGATTGTCCTCCCACACCCACATACACCTGCGTGATTTCCGATTTGAGAAGGGTCTTCAGTTTATTGATGATGTTGGTCAGACAAGCGCTGGTCTTGTCGATGTTGTAAACCACCCCTTTGCGGATGCAAGGTGTGGCGTCCTCTCTGACGACGGAGAGCACCTGAATACTCCCGTCCGTGTTTTTCTTGCCGGCGATGCCGGTGATTTTCGTAGAGCCCAGTTCTATTGCTACGATGAATTCTTTTGCTGCCATATTGGTCGTAAGTTATATGTTGAATCCGCCCCTGTTTCATCATCATGATTAATGATGCAGGGCGGATAAAGTCATTTCAAGCAACATCGTTAAGCTGATGTTGTTGCTCTTTCATTATAATATAGTGTGATTATAGGATGCTTCTATCTATCTCTTGAGATAAATTGATGGATTTTTTGCTAAAATTTACAGTTGTTCGGATTCATAATCGATCACCCGCGGCTTATACCGCATATTCATGACATCATCAAGCACGGCGCCATTGGAGAAGATGATGCCGTCTTCTTTTGTGATGCCGTTTGACTCATGGGCATGGCCGAAGAGATGATAACGTGGCTTTACCTCCATCACCCTGTTCCACAATTGTTCATTTCCCCAGTGATAGCCGCTCGACTGGTCGAGAATCATGATGGGCGGCTCATGGGTGATGAGCACATCCACGTCATGGGGGATCAATTCTGGGGATTCGTTGTATCTCAGTCCAAAGAACTTCACCCCGTTGATCTCATAGCCACGGTTTTGCAGGAGATGAACATTGTCGGGCAGGTCTTCGATACCATCCGCAAACCACAGACAAAGGTCATGGTTGCCCGTCACGAAAATCTTTTGAGGGTAGGGGAGTTCGATAAACCAGTTGAGGAAATCGAGCACCTCTTTCTCAGAGCCATTGTCGGCGAAGTCACCGCAATGCACGATGACGTCGGCCGCTGGAAGCCTTTTCAGCTTCCGGTGGCGACTGTGAGTGTCAGATATTTGAAGTATTCTCATATTTGTTGATTCATGTTCTTGATGTCTTGTCTGATGGCATGTCGTATTCTTCTTTTATTTTCATATAATCGAATTTTACGAATTCTCTCCAAGAGCCGAAATGTTCTTTCTCTTCTTGATCAAGCATTTGTTGAGTCTCTTCTGTAAGCTTGGATTTGCAATACTCATATTGATTAAAGGAGTCCAATCCATATTCTTCCAAATATTTGTAATAGACAGGTAACTCCCCATATTCGTAATATTTTTGACACATACGGAACCACCTTGCTGCTCGCAAGTAGTTCTTTCTCTTCTTCTGTACCATACCTTCTTTGTAGGTACCGTCAATATTTCCTAAATCCGACATGTCGTTATGCTGTTAGATTCTTCTTGTAGATGTATTTTACGCCAAAATCGAGTACCCATTTCTCTTTGGCCATAAACGGAGAACCGATAAGACCTACTACAGGAGGAAGTTGCACGCCGTCTTTGTCGCACTTTCCCTGCTCGGGCGTCATCAGGTAATGCTGTGAAACCTTGAAAATGTCCTCATGGTGGACCACATCGGTGTCGTCTTCAGTCAGTGTCAAAAGACAGAATTTGACCATCGCATCCTTGACTTCTGTACCTCCTGCAATTCCAGCAATCGTGTCTGTGGTGCCAAGGATCTGACAGTCAAAGCCACCGTCTTTGATCGTTTGTGAGGCAATGATATTGCTTGTGGCACCAGAATCTGCCAATACCACAACGTCAGTCCCATTTTGTCTGATCGCTAATACTGGAAGTCCGTATCTCTCCAACCCGATTTCCATGGGGAAGAAGAAATCACAGTCGGATATGCGGAGATTTTCTGGACTGACATTGGACGTGTGGAGTGTGTAGTCATTGTAGTCGATCGCCAGCCGATACTGTTGCATGAACAGGTTGCCCAGAATGCCAATGATGGGTGTTCCGCCGATTTCAGATGGAATATCTATGTCGCCGTCTTTGATGCAGAATGGTTCGTGAAACTGTTTGCTTCCGAGCGTGAAATGGAATTTAGCGAGACGGGTTGTCACCATTTCATTGCCGGCTCCACCTATATTCATGGTGCCTTCCTCTGCCTGCCATACCACTCCATGCTGCTCTGCACGTGCCCCGATAAGGATATTGTGGCAGCTGCATGAGTCAACCACCATCAATGCTGAATGCGTCTTCGCATCCTGATCCACATATTCCACCTTGGCGAACGGTGCCAAATCGCCTTTCACTCTCATCAGTTGCACCATGAAGTCGGTTTCGTTTTTCATAATTTTAAGTGGTTTTTTAATTTGACGGTGCAAAGTTATAGAGGAGGCGCGAACTCTATGTTCGCAATATGGAATATGTTTCATTCATCTCAGAAATCCTTTTGCGTACATCGTCTGCAATAGACCCATCGGAATGCAGGACAATCAGTTCCTTACCATAAGAACATAGCAGGCGAATAAGTTCATAATTATAGATGCAGTCTAATGTAAAGAACCTGCCGCCTTGTAGTTGCGGATATTCAGAACGCAGATTTTGTTCTGCTTTACCTTTTATTGGAGTATAGCTGCCGTGAATGGGTTTGGTATCGACATAGTCTTTTGAGGCGTCACTGACCCAACAGAGAATATGCTCCACGGTTCGGTCTTCGAAAAAGGTCACACCCACGATATCTTCAAAACGTTCATAAAGGTCATCGGGGCATTCTTCATATTTCTTCTCTGGCAAGGGCTCCACCTTGTCAATCCTGTCGAGAGCAAAGGTGAGTATTTTCTTGTTGTCGTCAGCCGCTCCAATCAGGAACCAACGGTCATTATATTGTTTTAGCAAATAGGGGTGGAAGATAATATTCCTGATGGATTTGTTGGTAAAGGTATGGTAAGACATATTGATGACGACCTCATTGGAGATATAGTCATAGAGGATTCCAAGCAGATTGGAATTCTGCAAATAGGGATTGTTGCTGAAACTGATGATCTGTCTGCGTTCTCCAAAACCAAGCCCGATTTTGAATTTTTCCAACCATTCAAAATGGGCAAGACCTTCAAACTGGCCTAAAGTATTCAACACTTCATGCAACAGATGGCGTTCTTCAATGCTTAATTCCTCGTTGAAGATGGAGAATGAGTCCTTGCTATACCTAACAATATTACGTCCATCTTTCTTTATGGTATCGATGGGTGCGCTGAAAGGAGCACATTGCAAGGCCAAAAGGTCTTTCTCGATTGTTCGTTTGACGACATGCACGTCAAGTCCGTCTTTTTCCATCATCTCATTCACCTTTTCGGTCAAATCACGAATGGTGTAATAATGATGGCGGTCAGACAACAGCTTGTCCAGGTACTTGTAACGAATGAGTGCGTTCTTATTTATAGGCATAAGGGTAGATTTTCTGCTATTTCACCACCAGCTTCACCTTCCCGGCAGTCAAACCTCCGCCGGTGACCGTCACTTCCGCAGAGCCGGCCTTGCGCTTGCTCTTCACAACCAGCAGGGCGCGGCCTTTCCATGTTTTGTGCTCGGCGTCTGTATAGCGGTCAAGGTCTTTGATGTCGGCATTGCCAAACGCCAAGAGGGTTGCCTGTCCTTTCACTTGAGCCGTCAATGACTGGGAGGCGATGAGATTTGGAATGCCATTGGCGTCAAGCAGTTCCACGGTGATGTAGGCGAGGTCTTGGCCGTCGGCTTTAAGGGAAGTGTGGTCGGCCGTGAGGCGGATGGTGCGTGCCTCGCCGGCGGTCTGGAGGGTCATCGTCTCGGCGATGGCGCCATCTCTCACCCCCTCAGCTCGAAGGGTGCCTTTCTGATACGGCAGCGTAAAGGTGGCCTTGTACGCGGACACTTCTTGCTCTCCGACAAGTTGGTCGTTCAGATAAAGGCGGACGCGAGGATAGATGGAATACACCTCTACGTCAATCGGTTTGCCCTCATGGCCGGCCCAATTCCAACTGTCAAAAGTGGGCCATGTGCCCCATAGGGTCTCCTTCACCTTGCCATGGTAACCGTCCGGCTCGCGCACGGCCAGATAAATGCCGCCATGACCGACCAATAAGGAGTCATTGTAGAGCATGCTGCGGTAATAGCTGATGGGTTTCCGCTTCCCGGTCAGGTCGATGTCGCCACAATAGGCTGCATGCCAGGGATAGAGTGGGCGCTCCCAATGCTCGCCGGCCACATCGCCTTCGTAATACCATCGGCCGATGCCAGACTCGCCAAGGTAGTCGATGGCTGTCCAGACGAAGTCGCCGATGACATACGGATGGTCTTTCACCATGCGGTAGTTCTTCCAGGCATCGCGGGGATAGCTCTCGGTCTGCATCATCACTCGGTTTCGCACGCGCTCATGGTCGCTTTCGGCCTTGTGTATCATATAGTTGTAGCCCACAATGTCATGCACATCGGCCAGCGGGTCGTAGATGTCCCAGTCATCGTCCCAGGAGGCAAGGGCAGAGGTGACACCGTGCCTGCCCTCATCCAGTTGGCGGCATAGCTTGGCCATCTGGCTTGCTGTCTTCACCACCTCTATTCGTTTGCGCTCAATCACTTCATTGCCGGTTGACCAGCAGAAGATGCTGGGATGGTTGCGGTCGCGGCACACCATGGCTCTCAGGTCGCTTTCCCACCATTGGTTGAACAGGGTGGAATAGTCATGGTCGTTTTTCTTGTCTCGCCAACCGTCGAAGGCTTCGTCGATGACGAGGAGTCCTAACTCGTCACAAGCTCTCAAAAATGTCTCCGATGGTGGGTTGTGCGAAGTGCGGACGGCGTTGAACCCGGCTGCTTTCAGCAACTCCACCTTGCGGTATTCCGCACGGTCGTAAGCGGCGGCGCCCAACAGACCGTTGTCGTGGTGCACACAGCCTCCATTGAGCAAGTAGGGCGCGTCATTCAGTTTCATTCCACTCATGCTGGTGTAGGTAATGGTGCGAAATCCTGTCATCGTGTTCAATTCGTCGATGACTTTCCCGTTCACAAGCAGTTGGGTCTGAAGACGGTATAGCCGAGGGCTCTCTGGTGACCACAGTTCCGGACGTGTGACGGCAATCCTCTGCCTCGTATCCGTGCTGTAACTCCGGGTCACCTCCTTTCCCGAAGGGTCGTAGAGGGTATGGCGGATGACGGGGGCAACATCCGCTTGACTGTCGTTGACGTAAGGCGCATCGATGGTCAGGCCCCAGATGGTCCGGTCGTTGGAGATGGTTCTTTGTAGATATATCCCCCATTCGTCGAGGTGGATCTTCTCAGTGGTCAACAGCCATACGTGGCGGTAGATGCCTGAACCGCTGTACCAGCGGCAGTTTTTCTGTTGCGAATTGTCCACGCTCACCACAATGGTGTTGTTGCCGGTATTCACAAAGGGGGTGATATCCACAAAAAAGGAGGAGTAGCCATAGGGATGGCCTCCGGCATGATGGCCGTTGACATACACTTTGGCATTCATATAGACACCCTCGAAATAGAGTCGCAGGGTCTTCCCTTGGTACTCTTTGCCCAAAGTCAATGCCTTGCGATACCAACCCTTGCCGGTGGGCAGATAGCCGCCGTCATTGCCTGCCGGAGCGTTCTTGTCGAAATCGCATTCGATGCTCCAGTCATGTGGCAGATCCACCGGGCGCCATTGCGTACTGTCATTCAGCGCAAACTGCCAACCAAAATCAAACAGTTGCTTGCGCTCCACGCCATAGGCACTCATGATGCTCATGAGACAGATGACAGTGGTGAGCGCGCAGGATTTGCACAAAAGGGAGTTGGTCATAGGGGATATGGTCTTTTTCATGGTCTTCGCTTCTTTTCCGCAAATTTAGATAAAATTTGGAGAATTAAAAGCCTGTCTGATGAAGATTTTACTTTTCTTTGAGGAAAAATAGAAAAAAACGTGTGCAGGACAGAATGAAATGCCAATTATCCAGTCTTGCAAGGGCTTTCGCTAAATTTCTTGGTTCGTGAAATGACGAGAATCGGATTTTTTGTCTATATTTGTAAACGATACGCCAAAACATCCCATCTATGATCCATTCACACTGGTTGAAAGTATTTCTCTGCGCTCTGGCTGCGTGTTGCATGTCACTGCATAGCCAGGCCATCACCCGTTCGCTCACCTATCATGGCTCAACCCTTTCCACATCGGTCAACAACATGCAAAGCGTGGTGAGACACACTTCCGACAAGACCCTGTCATCGGCCGTCGATTACGTCATCACCGCCGAAGAGGGACAGACGGCCATGTCGGCCCGGATAGACATCACCAACGACCAGGCGGTTGTGATTTTCCGCAACATCCGACCGTCGGTGGTGGTCAGCTCATGGCTGAAATACATCTCCGTGAATGGCGCTCAGGCTGTCGATGGCAGCAACTGCCGCGTGGAGATCTACCGCCATGGCACCATCGTCCTGCCGTATGGCCGGTCATGCCATCCGCTGACGGTTTATAAGGGGGTCAACTTGCAGGGTGCGTCCAACAGCCAATATGAGGTGAATGCCTATTACGACCGACTGGGTGACTTCGACAATGCCATCAATAGTTTCACGCTCAAAAGGGGCTATATGGTGACCATGGCCAACCATGCCGACGGCACGGGTTACAGCCATTGCTTCATCGCCAACGACGGCGACATCACCGTCACCCTGCCCAAGGACATGCGCAACAGCGTCAGTTTCCTGCGTATCTTCCTGTGGCGATGGCCCAGCAAGAAGGGATATGCGGGGAGGACTCTCGCTCCCATGGAACAGATGCGGATGACATGGTTCTACCAGTGGAATGCGGAGAACTACAAGGAGACCAACTTCGACTATGTGCCCCAGAGGCATCACGAGAATGGTTCGACCTACACGGGGAGGCAGACCTGGGCATGGCCGTCGTGGGGCGTGCTCAACAATCAGGAGTCGGCTCATGTGCTGGGCGTGAACGAACCGGACAACACCAGCGGCAGCGAGATGTATATGACGGTGGATAACCTCATCAAATTGCATGCCGACTACCTGAGAAGCGGCATGCGGATCGGCACCTTCGCCGCCTGCAACCCCAATACGGCTTGGGTGAAGGCTTATGTTGACTCCTGCGAGAAGCACAACTACCGTGTCGATTTCGTGGCCACCCACTACTATATCGGTGGTCAGACGCCTCAGGCTTGTGTCAGTGCGCTCAAGGGACTCTACGACGCAACAGGACTACCCGTGTGGTGCACGGAGTGGAACAATGGAGCCAACTGGACCACCGAGACTCAGTTCTACACGGATTCGCTCAATGCCTGGTATCAGTGGGGGAGCGGCAACGACCAGTTGATGAACGGCATCTGGTTGAGGGATGTGCTCAAAAGGGCAGACTACAGCACCAATACGGAATGGCTGGAGCGAATGGCTGTTTATAACAACGTGGAATCCAAACGATATGTCCATCAGGATAACGGGGATTTCAGTCTCACGGACGGGGGCGTCGTCTTCGGTGGTTACCGCAGCGATTTCGCCTATAAGAAGACCTCCGACGTGTGGATGAACTGGCACGATCAGGGTGATCCCGGCAACCTCGCGGCGGGCTACAGCACGGACGGGGAGCACATCAACCTGATGTGGCGGGACCCCAACACGGATTGGACCAAATCGGTGATGGTGCAGCAATGCACAGACGGCAACAACTGGGTCACCGTCGCCACGCTCGGTGTCAGCGACGAGACGATGAGGACGGTCTCGCTTCCACTGGCTGATTGTCAGAGAAACAAGGTGTTCCGGGTGATGTGCGTCGATGCGAATGACAAGACCCGCTATACCAATGTGGTCGATCTGACCAATGCCAGTATGCCCAACGGATACATGAAAATCACCTCCATACCCGACAACGTGGATGATTTCTATTTCGTTGTTGCCTCGAAAGCGAGTCCTGACCTCTGCTGGACCCTCGACAATGCCAAGCCCACCAACGACTATACGGCCCTCGTCGGTACGACAAAGGAGGCGTGGAGCGGGGCAAGCGGTGTGGTGACGGGCAATGGCGTCGCCCTCGTTGAACTCTACAACTCCTCCTCGGCTGGTGTCAAGATGCAGCAGGTGGTGACGGGAATACCCAATGGCATCTACAAGGCTGTGCTCTATGCCACCTCGCACAATGCAAGGGGGGAGGATGGCGCCACGCTCAACGGCACTCGCAACGACGTGGCTTATGTCTTCGCCACAGCCTCAGGAACGACTCAAAAGACTTATTTCACCGCTTCTGGTGTGACGCCGGGTTTCCTTTCGGGTGAACCCCTGGAGTGTGTCATCAGCGACATCACGGTGACCGACAACAAACTCACTTTGGGACTTGGCCTCGATCAGGCCAAAGTCACAGGATGGCACTGCATCCAGATCAAATCGCTCACCCGCATTGGTGATGTGCAGGGGGTAGAGGCCGGAACATCGCCTTTCAAGGCCGTGCATTATGCCACTCCTTCCGAACCAGGCACCAATCTGGCTCAAGTTTGGCAATTCGAGACCAATGCCGCCGGTGGATATGCCATCCGATGCCCGGCTCAACATGATGACGTGTTGTGCAGCGCATCGGGCACGGCCTTCCAGACCGACGGGAAAACACATCTCGGAACGGCTACAAGTGCCTTCTTGCCGGTCTATGACGCTGCCAACGACTGCTGGAGGATCAAAAACGCGGCTCATGGCTCCTACTGCGGTGTGGGCGGTACCCCTGCCGCCAATGATGAGGTGATGGGCAATATGTCGTTTGCGGCGGCTGATAAGTTGGATATCTATATCATCCGCAAACTGGACTTCAATCAATGGTATATCATCGATCATCACCACACGGCTGCCAACTACACCCTCAACAATCCAGACTTGTCGTGGGGCATCAATGTGGGGTCGCCATCGGGCAGCGGAAGGGTCGAGTATCCCGCTCGATGGGACTTCCAAAAAACGTTCGACGGATGGAACGATGCCTTCGTGGGCACGGCACAGCTGAGCGACGGACATACAGGCACGTTCTTCAATGCTTGGGCGGGCAATTTCACGTATGCCGAACTGTCGCAGGAGGTGCGCAATATTCCCAATGGCGTTTATCGGTTGACGGCTGACTTTGCCACCACCAATGGTTACTCACGGACCACCTCAAGGACTGCGCTCTATGCCAATGCAGGACAAGGGAATATCTCCCGGTCCTACAACATCACCGGCACGGGAGACAATGACTTCAATCCCTACGAATGCTATGTGCTGGTGACCGGCAATCGGATGACCGTGGGGGCAAGGAGCGACGGCACTTGGTTCAAGGTGGCTGACTTCAACCTTGAATATATCTGCCAGGAGGATGAGGCTTCTGCCGAGATTCGCGGGCAGCTCGACAATGGCAGGGCCTTGCAGCATCAGTGCTGGCGCATGGACGATACGTGGCTCGACTTGTCTGCCTTCCCTGATTGTCGCGGCCTGCAGATAGACCAGACTGCCGCCAATGCATTGATTAAAATCGCCAAGGGCGCGACGCTGGACTCCGATTACAATCCGAATAACATCATTCAGGACGGGAAATGTGCCCGCCTGGTCATCACCGATGAGGCGGCTCTTGATGTGCATGAGGGCTTTGAGGCTGCCCAACTGTCGTATGTGCGCCATGACGCGGCTGGGCAGTGGCACGAACTCTTCGTTCCCTTCGCCATACCTTCTTCGGAGCAGGTGAAAGTGGCGGCAATCGCTGGCGTGGAGGCATCCACGCTGCGCTGCATGAAGGAGTCTCCTTCCCAAGCCAATAGGCCGGCTCTCATACTGTTTTCGGATGCCTCCATCACATTGAAGGGTGTCACCGTACTGCCCACTGCAGAGTATGAGGGGGTGGCATACCCCATCCATGGCACCTACAAGGAGGGTGGGGCAGTGAAACCGCTGAGATGGTATGTCGAAGGGGTGCCGTTCGCTGACCTCAACATCATCTTCGTCGGAGATGTCAACCGCGACGGACTGATCAACGTCTCCGACGTGATGGCTATCGTGACAATTATCTTGGGGTCAGACAGCGTGGAGCCTTATCGGTACGACCATGACGCCGCCGATTGCAATGGTGACTCGAAAATCACGGTCTCGGATATCATGCGGGTGGTCAACCACATCCTCGGCACGGGAATGTAGGTTCTGAGGGAATCAAAGCCCTTCACAAATAATTGTTCCTGAGCAACCCTTTGGCTGCTCGGGAATGCGCCAACAAAATCACCAGCGTGATTCCTTAATACAAACAGAGACGTCGCAGTTACGGCGTCTCTGTTTGTATCTACTTCCATTTTACCTTACTTGAATAACGGAAGATGGCTGGAAGACAATCAGAATTTATAGTCGATTCCCACACCGAAGACTCCGTTGGTGCGTGAATAGACATCCTTGCCGGCCATGCCGGTCTGCAGGTAGTTGTCGGTATTCACGGTGTAGTCGCTGTAGAGGGTGCAGAAATAACTGGCGTTGAGTCTGATATGCTCATTGAGGTTGACGGCTGCTCCGAAGCCCACCGAGTAGCTGTCGCAGGCGAAGGAGGTATTGGTCTGGTATTTGTCGGAGAGTCCGTAGTCGGTGCGCTGTCCGCCGGCACTCACGGTGAACATCTTGTTGATGTCGTATTCCACACCGGCGAGCACCTCATGGGTGCCGTGGGTCAGTTCGTCCTGACGGTTGTTGGCCATCTTGGCATGCTTGTCGTCGAAGAAGTGGTATTCCACTGAGGCGCGGAGTTGGGGGGTGAACTCATATCCGGCGGCCACCGACAGGAGAGCGGGCATGTCATAACGGGTCTTCACACCGTCCTGATAGGGTGCCATCTTGGCTTGAAGAGCATCTCCGATGGCCTTTAATGAGGCTGGGTCGGTCTTCATCAGCATGCTGGCTAAGTTGGCACCAGGTTCGGCCACGAGTTCATTTTGGGTATTGGGGATGTTGAGCTTGGTGCGGAACTCATAGCGGGCTGATAGGGTGAGTGGACCTTTGTGGTAGTCGATGCTCACCAGGGGAGTGAAGCCCCATCCTTTCTGATCGACGTCAAGCTGCAGTTTGGCCAGGTCGCCCAGCATGGGGTGCTGGTCGGCGATGACATGGCCTTTGTAGTAGCCGTCGTAGTAGTTGGCGCGGATACCCACGGCTGCCGACACGTTCTCCAGGATCTTATAGGTGAAGTTGACCTGTCCGCCGTAAATATACTGCTTGCCTTTCATCTGTGAGTTGAGCGTATATTGGTCGGGGGTGATGCCTTTGGCTGCCAGCATCGAGGCCAGCACGACATTGAACATCGGCACACCTTCCTTATATTCCACGAAACCGCCGCTGCCCACGATGCCGATCATCGAGGATATGGCCCAATTGTCATGCTTGTAAACGGCGAACAAAGCCGGAACGAAGGGAGCTGTGGCCTTGCCCTCGAATTTATGGGTCGCTGACCCATACATGGGCTGGAGCATGGCTGTTGTGGTGGTGATGTCACGGTTCTGCTGTGGACTCTGCCAGTTGAATGACAGTTGCCATCCCTCCGAGGTCCATGCGAGTCCGGCAGGGTTGCTGTATGCTGCATCGATGCCGTAGGATGCTCCTCGGGCGAACATCCTGTCAAAAGCGATGTGATAATTGGTGTTGGTCATCAGTCCTCCGGCAAAGGTGGAAAAAGATAATAGGACACCTGTGCAAACAAAGAATAATTTTCGAATCATAGAGTATTTTTTTGGTGATTAGTAATATGCTTTGAGCCTATACCACATCGACGGTAAGGCCCTCATTGGCGAGGATGACGTGGGGGAAGATCTTCTCTGCCTCTCTGAGCAGGATGTCTTCATCGTTGTAGCGTGCACTGTAATGTCCCAGCATGAGGCATCCCGCATGGGCATCACGGGCCACGGTGGCTGCCTCGGCGGCGGTGCTGTGGGCGTATTTGTCGGCCAGGTCTCGGTATTGGCTGTCATAGGTGCTCTCGTGGTAGAGCAGGTTGACGCCTTCCACCATCTGGTGGAGCTGGGGCATGTATCTGGTGTCTGAGCAATAGGCATACGCCCGGGGGGTGTCAGGCTCGGTCACCAGTTGCTGATTGGCGACGACGTTTCCGTCTTCATCGACCCAGTCGGCGCCGTTCTTGATGTTCAGGATCTGACTGACGGGGATATGGTAGAAGTCGATCATGTCGCGCCGGATATGGGGGAGCGAGGGCTTTTCGCGGAAGAGGTATCCGCAGCAGGCCGTGCGGTGCTCCAGGGGAATGGTCGATACGGTGAGGCTCTTGTCCTCATAGATGACTTTTGCCTCCGTGGTGTCCACGGCATGGAAGATGACCTCAAACTCCAGTCCTTGTGCCCATAGTTCCAACATCGCATGGAGCATACGCTCCAGTTCGCCGGGCGCATAGACGTGCAGGGGCATGGTGCGGCCGCTCAGACCGAATGAACTGATCAGTCCTATCAGTCCGAAGCAGTGGTCTCCATGCAGGTGGGAGATAAAGATGGCTCCCAGTTTCTGAAACCTCACATGGGTATGCCTCAGTTGGACCTGCGTACCCTCGCCGCAATCGACCATGAACAACTTGCCCCTGATCTCCACCAGCTGCGAGGAGGCGAGATGACGGGTAGTGGGTTTGGCGCTGCCGCAGCCCAGGACATGGACTCTGAAGGGCTCCATCAATCTTATAATTGACGCTTATAGGCGAAAATGCCTTTGTCGTTTTCCAGATAGAGGGAGTCTGGCCCGAGATTGAGCACGTCAAAAGTGTCCTTGGAGAGGACCAGCCGGCCGTTGAATATCTTCCAGGAGGTGTAGGGGTTGGACTCCGCAGCCACGTTCGATTCCACCACTCCTCCGTCTTTGATTTCGAAGTTCTTGTCAAGGCTGGCCCATTTGCCGAGAAGTGAGGTGAGGTTGATGACTTTCTGCGCGGTGTTCTCCTCTTCTCCTTTCACGCCTATGATGGCCATTTTGTCGCCCAGGAACACGCCGCCCTGCACATCGGCATCATCGCCCGGAGCATCGAAGATGTATTCGATGGTGTCGCCGTTGCTGGTGAGGACTGAGATGGAGTTCATGGCTGCATCGACGCACTCTCCATAGACGGTGCTGTCGCCTTGGTTGACTTCCTCCGTATTCAGGTTCACGGTGGGCAGGTTGTGTTCTTCTTTTTTCTTGCAGCCTGCCATGATGACAGCTGCCAGGAGTATGATTCCTGTGGTTCTTATGATTTTCATCGTTGTTTATGGTTGGTTGCTGTGGCTTAATCTTGTTCGTTCTCCAGGGACTTGGCCTCTTCCCATAACTGGTCCATTTCCTGAAGGGTCATTTCCGTCAGTGGTTTCCCGATGCGGATGGAATGTTGCTCAACATAGTTGAAGCGCCGGATGAATTTCTGGTTGGTGTGCTCCAGCGCATTGTCGGGATTCAGATGGTAGAGCCGGGCGGCGTTGATGACGGCGAAGAGGAAATCGCCCAGTTCGTGCGACGACTTGGCCTTGTCTTCCTTTTCCAGTTCGGCTTCCAGCTCGTCCAGTTCCTCGCGCACCTTCTTCCATACGTCTCGGCGGTCATCCCAGTCGAAGCCCACATTGCGGGCTTTCTCCTGGATGCGGTAGGCCTTGATGATGCTGGGCAGGGCGGTCGGCACGCCTGAGAGCACCGTCTTGTTGCCGTCTTTCTCCTTGAGCTTGATCTGCTCCCAGTTCTGAAGCACTTTCTCGGCGGTGTCGGCTTTCTCCTTTCCATAGACGTGGGGATGACGGAAAATCAGTTTGTCGGCTTGCTTGTTGCAGACATCGGCAATGTCGAAATCGCTTTTCTCTTGTCCGATGAGGGCATAGAAGCAAACGTGCATGAGCACGTCGCCGAGTTCCTTGCAGATATTCTGCTTGTCGTCCTTCATCAGGGCGTCGCAGAGTTCGAAAGTCTCCTCGATGGTGTTGGGTCTGAGACTTTCATTGGTTTGTTTCCGGTCCCAGGGGCATTCCACCCTGAGTCTGTCGAGTACGTCGAGCAATCGGCCGAAGGCCTCAAGTTTCTCTTCTCTGGTATGCATGTTGGCTTTTTAGGTTTAATTCAAGTGCGAAATTAGGATAATACTATTCTCTCATTTTGGGCATGAGGTCCTTGAGATAATCGGTCATCATTTTCTCCAGGGCGTTGGTATTCTGCGACGGCATGAACTCCCCTCCCGACCTGATGGAGGTGCCGTCGCTGTATTCGAGTTCCAGCATCCAGTGCATGCCGTCGAGCATCATGATTTCCGGAATGTCGGGCAACGGACTCTTGATCGAGGCATATCTGGGGAGGAGTTTGTAGAGTTTTTCTTTCAGGACCAGTTCGTTGATCTGATTCAAGGCCTGCTGGTCTATCTCCTGGTCTTTTTCGCTCCTTCCACAGCGGCCTACGACTTTTCCTTCCTTGGACAGGGAAATCTTCATCGGCATGATGGGATTGTAGGCCATCCCGGTGTAGCTGTACTCCACATTCACCAGTTGGGCTGTTGGAGCGGGCCTTTGGAGGGCCTTCCGGTCTTCCTCCAACTCTCTTTTTTGGTCTTGGAAGAAGTTGTATCTGATTTCCTCACGGTCAATTTGCTCCAGGGCATAGGCAAACTTCTCCTTGGCTGTCTCCTCATTTTTCAAAGCCTTTTTGATGAGCTGGTTCTGTGATTGCCGGGCCTCCACGCTGTCGGCGATTGCTGCCAGACGGGCTGTCTCCAGCTTGCCCATCTCATAGATGAAATCCATGCAGGTGCGGTCATCTTTCATCAGAGAGGGCAGGGGGCATCTCTTTGATGGCTTGCGCAGCATTTTCAGCGCCTCCTTGGGTGAGAGGGATTGGGCTGACAGGGGCAGGGTGATGACAACCATCATCAGAAGCGATAGGACAGGTCTCTTTTTCATGCCTTATGGGATTTGGATTTTGAGATAGGTTTCATCGGCTTGGACGAGATAGATGCCGCGTGTCAAACCGCTGAGGTCAACGTTGTTGGAAGGATGGCTGATGTCCCGCACAAGGATGCCGGAGGCGTGATATACGCGTAGTTTGCTGACAGCACCACTCAGAAGGAGTTCACGACCATTGAAGGTGAGCTTGCGCCCGGGTGCGGTGGTGCAGGTCTCCACCCCGCTGGTGGAGGCATACCTCAGCCAGGGCGAGATGGCAAAAGAGGTGGGGTCGTCCACGTTCTGATACCAGTAGTATGTACCCATGGGATGGTCGTCAGGACCTTGGTCCTCGAGTTGGTGGTAGGCTGTGCAGGGCTCTCCGAGTCCACGCCGCACGCAGAGCATGGCCAGGTCATCACCATAACCGTTGGGGAATCCTTCGATCACCACGAAGAAGTCTCCTTCGACGGGAATGGGCTGCTCAAACCTGAAGTTGGTGGGGGCGGTACTTGACCGTGTGATGCTGGAGGCGGGGAGGACTGCGCTGCCCAGGAAGTCACCGGGCATGCCGTCCTGTGCTATGGCGGCGATGCTCACTTTCAGTTCCGCATCGGTCGTGGCCACGTTGTAAGCTCCGAACCACACGGCCACACTGTCGATGCAGGCGGGCTTGCCTGCGGCATGGAAGAATTCGGCATATCTCCGGATGTTCAACCAGTTGGTCCCTCCGTAGTAGCCATACCATCCCAAGGCGATGACTTCCTGCTTTGACCGTTCTTCCCCGGCGATGTTCCAGACGAAGGAAGCTCCGCCTGCTCTGAGTCCCTGCACATATTTCTGTTGTGTGCCTGAGACATCCAGACCGACATCGTAGATGCCTTCCTGGGTATAGGTCACAGCGGCCTCTTGGGTGTCTGCTTCTGAAGGAGTGGCTCCTGGCAGTTGCCAGTGCCATTCACAGTTCTCAGAGTTAAAAGCGTTGGGTGCCAGTCCTCGGAAATGAACCAACGTGTCGATGGGCACCATGTATTGAGTCTCGAAAGGGGTGTAATAGCCTTCCGACGGCCACTGGATGATGCTTGTCTCCTCTTGGGCAGACACGGTTGACCATCCTCCGATGAGCATGGCAGAAAGTATTGTCAATATCTTCATCAATCTTTTGCTTCTGTATTTGGTCTTCATTGGGTAATCCTTACTTTTTTTGATGCTATGGCTGCAATGTGAAGCCGAATACCAGCCAGGCCTTTTGAGAACGGGGATTGGTGTTGATGGCAGCGAACACCGGGATGGAGAATTTATCGGTGATGGCGATGTCCTTGGTGGCCTGCAGCGACACATTCGTCACGGAGAAGCCGTTCACGTCATAATAGTCTGTCGTATAGGGCACCATGCCGACCGTGGCTGTCCAGTCCAGACCTCCAAGACTGAAGGGGGCTGCCAGTTCCAAATAACTGCTGTAGGCGCGCTTGCCTTCATTGTTGGCTCCGTCATTCCCGGCGAAATTCGTGTACCATTGCACCGATGCCACGCCAAAATCGTAGCCGACATTGGCCTCAAAAACGTGGTTGGTGCCATGGGCGTCGTATTTGAAGTAGCGGTTGCAGGGGTCGAGGCCGGCATCCGTCCAGTAATCGGTCACCCCGATGTTGAAACCTCCTGTGGTATAGGCAAGCGTGAGGTCCAGTTCCTTGGTGTCCTGAGCGTCGCTGATACCCACATTGCCCCAAGCCGAGAGTGAGAATCCCTTGTATTCCACACCGAGGGTGGGCTGGAAGGAAACATGCCCGAGGTCTTGTCCGCGCCAGATATACTGGTTGACGAAATCGGCCGATACGGTCGCTTCCACCTTGGAGTCTTGTGCACTGGAAGTCATCGCTGCCATCATGCAAAGGCATGCCATCCAGGTCTTCATCTTGTAGTCCATATTGAGATAGATGTCTGTAATAAAATGCAAATATACAACTTTTTTGTCATAGACCTTGCCTGATGCTGGCAAAAAATGATGAGAAGGCCCAAATTCTTTTGGCATTTCGCTCGCTTATTCGTAACTTTGGTTTCACCGAAGTTACTGCCGCTCGGAAATGCCCAAATAAATTTGGCATTTCGCTCGCTTATTCGTAACTTTGCAGCCAAATTGATTTCAAGCAAAGATAAACATGGAATTAGCAAGCAAGTACACTCCGCAGGAAGTGGAGTCGAAATGGTATCAGTATTGGCTTGACAACAAGCTTTTCAGTTCAAAACCCGATGACCGCGAACCCTATACGATCGTCATACCCCCACCAAACGTGACCGGTGTGCTCCACATGGGGCACATGCTCAACAATACCATCCAGGACATCCTCATCCGGAGGGCCAGGATGGAGGGCAAGAACGCCTGTTGGGTGCCTGGCACCGACCATGCCTCCATCGCCACGGAAGCCAAGGTCGTGAAGCGCCTCGCCGAGCAGGGCATCAAGAAAACTGACCTCAGCCGTGAGGAGTTTCTCAAGCATGCCTGGGACTGGACACATGAGCATGGTGGCATCATCCTTAAGCAGTTGCGCCGCCTGGGTGCCAGTTGCGACTGGGACCGTACGGCCTTCACAATGGATGAGAAACGCAGCGAGAGCGTCATCAAGGTGTTTGTTGACCTCTACAACAAGGGACTGATCTACCGTGGCCTGCGCATGGTGAACTGGGACCCGAAAGCCCTGACGGCCCTTTCCACCGAGGAAGTGATTTATAAGGAGGAACAAAGCCATCTGTTCCACCTCAAATATTATATGGCTGGTGATGCCAACATCGCCGACGTGGAGGCTCTCCGTGCCGAAGGCAACGTCATCCACTGCGATGACCGCGGTTACTATGCCGTCGTGGCCACCACACGTCCTGAGACCATCATGGGCGATACGGCCATGTGTGTCAACCCCAAGGATCCCAAGAACCAGTGGCTCAGAGGACGTAAAGTCATTGTCCCGCTGGTCAACCGTGTCATCCCCGTGATTGAGGACCGTTATGTGGACATCGAGTTTGGTACGGGCTGTCTGAAAGTGACCCCTGCCCATGACACCAACGACTATATGCTGGGCAAGACCCACAACCTGGAGACCATCGACATCTTCAATGCCGACGGCACCATCTCCGAGCAGTCACCGCTTTATGTCGGCATGGACCGCTTCGAATGCCGCAAGCAGATTGTGAAGGACCTCAGCGAGGCCGGACTGATGGAGCGCATCGAGGACTACACCAACAAAGTGGGCTACTCCGAGCGCAATCCCGACACCGCCATCGAACCCCGGCTCTCACTGCAGTGGTTCCTGAGCATGAAGCATTTCGCCGACATCGCACTCCCGCCAGTTCTCAACGGCGAGATGCAGTTCTATCCCTCGAAATATGTCAACACCTATAAGAACTGGTTGGAGAACATCCAGGACTGGTGCATCTCGCGCCAGTTGTGGTGGGGCCACCGCATTCCCGCTTACTACTACGACGAGGCCGATGACTTCGTCGTGGCTGAGAATGCAGAGAAGGCTTTGCAGCTGGCCCGCGAGAAGAGCGGCAATGCCAACCTCCAGTTGAGCGATCTGCGCCAGGACGAGGATGCCCTCGATACTTGGTTCTCCTCTTGGTTGTGGCCGATCAGCCTCTTCGACGGTATCAACAATCCTGGCAACGAGGAGATCAATTACTATTATCCCACCTCCGACCTGGTGACCGCTCCCGACATCATCTTCTTCTGGGTGGCCCGCATGATCATGGCAGGTGAGGAGTACATGGGCAAGTTCCCGTTCAAGAATGTGTATTTCACCGGCATCGTGCGCGACAAACTCGGCCGGAAGATGTCGAAGAGTCTCGGCAACTCTCCCGACCCGTTGATGCTCATCGACAAATATGGTGCCGACGGCGTGCGCATGGGTATGATGCTCTCCGCACCGGCGGGCAATGACATCCTCTTCGACGAAACCCTCTGCGAACAGGGCCGTAACTTCAACAACAAGATTTGGAACGCCTTCCGACTGGTGAAAGGCCTTGAGGTGGCTGACATCCCGCAGCCTGCCGAGTGCCGCATCGCCACCGAGTGGTTTGAGGCCAAACTCCGTCAGACGAACGCCGAACTCGGTGACCTGTTCAAGAAATACCGCATCTCAGAGGCTCTCATGGCCGTATATAAACTCTTCTGGGATGAGTTCTCCAGCTGGTATCTGGAGATGGTGAAGCCGGCTTATGGCTCGCCGATGGACCGCCAGACAATGGATAAGACGCTCGGTTACTTCAACACCCTGCTGAAGATGCTCCATCCCTTCATGCCGTTTATCACGGAGGAACTGTGGCAGCATCTCTACGACCGCAAAGAGGGCGAGAGTATCATGCTCGAGTGCCTGGACGTGGCAGCTCCCACTGACAGCGACGCCACACTCATTGCCGAGATAGAGCGGGTGAAGCAGGTGGTGACCGGCGTGCGCATGGTGCGCAACCAGAAGGTCATTGCTCCCAAGGAACCGCTCGACCTGCAGGTGGTGAACACCGACAGCTATAAGAAATACAGCGAGGTGATCTGCAAGATGGCCAACCTGCGCTCTTTCGAGGTCACGGACAGCAAGGCTGCCGACGCCGCCCAGTTTATGGTGGGCACCGATGAGTTTGCCGTGCCTCTCGGCAGTCTGATCGACGTGGCTGCTGAGATTGAGAAGCAGGAAGCCCAGCTCCAGCATCAGGAGAAATTCCTGGCCGGAGTGGAGAAGAAACTCGCCAACGAGCGCTTCGTGGCCAATGCTCCGGAGGCTGTCGTTGCCCTCGAGCGCAAGAAGCGCAGCGACTCACTGGAGAAGATCGCATCGCTCCGAGCCTCATTGGAAGAACTGAGAAAGAAACTCTAAATCCATGGCCACCCGCTGTCAGCTGACAGCGGGTGCGTCTTTTTTATCGTCCCATCCCAAGCATTCAATGACATGAAAAAGCCAAGTACGTGGCGCATCCTGCTCTACAGCCTGATGAGCATCCTGCTCGTCATGGTGGTGGCCACGGTATGGGGCAGCCACTACATGCTTGGTGTCTCGCTCGGTGATCTCAGTGGCAAGGATATCAACGCGAGACGGCAACTGCTGCTTGAGGAATCTCCTGAGGTGGTGGCATGGGCCGACAGCCTGCGTGAGGCTCAGGTGATGCGCGACACTTTCATGACGACAAGTGACGGCCGCCGCCTGCATGCTGTCTTTGCGCCAGCCGATTCCTCCACGAAGAGCACCATTGTCATCGTGCATGGTTATACGTGCAATTATCTTTCCTCGCTGAAGATTGCCAGGATGCTGCGCGACCATCTCGGACTCAATATCTTCATGCCCGACCTCCATGGTCATGGATTGAGCGACGGCGATGAGGTGCAGATGGGATGGAAAGACGCTGATGACGTGATGGGATGGTTGCCGTTGGTCTCCTCGCTCTTCTGCGACAGCACGGAGGCCCGAATCGTCATCGACGGCGTGTCCATGGGCGCAGCCACAACGATGAATGTGTCAGGAAAAAACTATCCCAGACAGGTGAAATGCTTCATCGAGGACTGCGGATTCAGCAGTGTGTGGGACGAACTGAGCAGCGAACTGCAAAACCGATACGGCTTGCCGGCATTTCCTCTCATGCACACCGCCAGCTACCTGTGCAAATTGCGGTATGGGTGGTCGTTCAGCGAGGCTTCCCCGGTTGAGATGGTGCGCCGCTGCAAGGCTCCGATGCTGTTTATCCATGGCGACTCCGACGATTTCGTGCCCACACGGATGGTGTACGCCCTTTATGAAGCCAAGCCACAGCCCAAACAACTCTGGGTGACCAAGGACACCGACCATGCCCATTCCTTCCGCAACCATCCTGAGGAATATGAGCGCCGTGTCAGACAATTCCTGAAAAGTGCAGGAGTGATCGACACCCTACAATAACCCACAATCCACTAATCTCCTATGACAATGATGAAATCAACTCTCTTGACCGTAGCGCTGATGCTGTCGGCCGGCCTTCAGGCACAGAACCTGCAGAAAGGCACCTATGGATACCTCTACTGCCACATGAGCGACCGCGGTGAATACACGGCTTATGCCCTGAGCCGTGACGGATACCATTACGAAGACCTGAACAACGGCGACGCGGTGTTCAACCCCGTGGAACATGCTCGTATTGAGGGCGGGACACGCGACGCCTACATCACCCGAATGCACAACGGCAAAGGCTATCTCATGGTGACGACCGACATGTGTGTGCGCAAGTCGGGCAAATGGGACAACTACGGCATCGACCTGCTCCGCAGCAAGGACATGGTTACCTGGGAGTCGGTGACCTTCGACTTCCGCAAGGGGCCTTCGATCTTCTGTGACCCGGAGTCGCCGGATCCCTATCGCAACTACAGCACCATCAACCGGGTGTGGGCTCCACAGATTTTCTGGGATCCGGCATACGTGTGGAAGGACGGGCGCAAGGGGGGATATATGATTTATTATTCGCTCTGGAACAGGGAGGAAGAGAAATACGACCGCATGTATTATTCCTATGCCGATGAGAGTTTCACGCAGCTGACCAAACCGCGTTTGCTCTTCGACTGGGGATATGCCACCATTGACGCCGACATCAACTACCTCAAATCCGACGGCAAATACCACATGCTCATCAAGAAAGAAGGTGGCAAGCCGGGCATCTATACCGCCACCGCCGCCCACCTGACGGGTCCGTGGAGCGAACCCGTGGAGAATGACTACGTGAATTTTGAGGGCAATAAAAAATGCGAAGGCTCTTCCGCCTTCCAACTCATCGGCGACAACACCTGGCGGGTGGCTTATATCGAGTATTCCTCAAAACCGAAGCACTACCGCATCTGCAAGGCCGACGAGCATCTGCGCAACTTCAACTCACCCGTGGATATCCAGGGCGTTACGGGGCCGCAGCACGGCTCTTTCATGCGAATCACCAAAAAGGAATACAAACGGCTGAAGAAAGCGTTCCCCACAATCATTCATAATCGTCAATGACAGCATTGACGAAATCCATCATGGGCTTACCCACTTCGAAAATTTTGGCCATCTGGTCGAGCCAGGCCTCGCCTTCGAAGAAATCATCCTCCACCTTCACCCAACAGCAATAGTCTTTCAAGCGGAGGTATTCGATATGGGCGTAGTCCTTCGGAAAACCAGCCGGACAGGTCTTGAGCGACTCCAGTCCGAACCCTCTCTCGTCCCCAAACGTATGGATGCCGGGCCGGCCAAATAATTCCAGGAATGCGGGTGACTCCACACGGCGGAGCCACTCCTCCTCATTGGCCATGATCTCGTTGCGGCAGGCCGTCAGAACGGGTGAGGTGATGACGTAGTTGCCGCACGACAGCATGCAGTTGCCGGGTTCGAGGTGGATGTAATAGCCTCCGTGCATGGATTTCTTGCCATGGGCGGCGATGTAGGCACCTATGTGATTCTTGTAGGGTGACTTGTCGGGAGAGAAACGGGTGTCGCGGTAGAAGCGATAAGTCGTGTCTTTCACCGTGAGATGAGCTACGGATGGGTCGAATTGGGCGATGCGCAGGATGGCTTTTGCCACTCCCGCCTCGAAATTCTCCTTGGCGGCAAGGTATTCCTCACGGTGGGATTGAAACCAGGGACGGTTGTTGTTGGCGGCCACGTCGCGCAGAAAAGAAAGGATGAGCCGGGTGTTCATGTGATGATGGGTTATTTGCGGGCTTTAGACCCCTCCATGATTTTGGGGCAGATGGATTCAAATTCACATTTCTCGCAATGCGGCGCACGGCTGGTGCACACATAGCGACCGTGGAGCAGGAGCCAGTGGTGCGCCTTCGGCACGTCCGCCTCGGGAATGTACCGCATCAGTTGCTGTTCCACTTTCAGCGGCGTGTTGTCCGTGCGGCTCACAAGTCCCATCCGGTGGCTCACCCGATAGACATGTGTGTCAACGGCCATCGTGGGTTTGCCGAATGCCACGGCCTGCACCACATTGGCCGTTTTTCGGCCCACGCCGGGCAGTTTGACGAGGAGCTGCGGGTCGGAGGGAATCTCTCCTCCAAATTCCTCGACCACCATGCGGGCCATCTGCACCAGATGGCGCGACTTGGAGTTGGGATACGACACGCTTTTCACATAGTCATAGACCTCTCCTTCCTCGGCTTCCGCCATGCGCCGGACATCCGGGAAGCGCTCAAACAGGGCAGGAGTCACCTCGTTGACCCGCTTGTCGGTGCATTGTGCGCTGAGCATCGTGGCCACAAGGAGTTGGAAGGGGGAGGAGAAAGCCAGTTCTGTGGTGACTTCCGGCATCTGCCTGCGGAAGTAGTCGAGCAGATGCTCGTATCGTTGTTTCCTGTTCATGGCATGGAGGTTGTCAGATGAATAAGGCGGGCACATCGGCCCGCCCCTTCATATTTCGTATTGGTTTCCTGGATAGGAATTATTTCTTGGTGTCGTCAGTAGGCTTCGACTTATAGGCCTTGTTCAGACCAGCCACGACTTCCTCGGTGATGTCGAGGGCCTTGGCTCCGTAAAGGATGTTGTCACCCTGCTTGGTGAGGATGAGCGAGAATTTCTTGTCCTTGTTGTATTTGTCGATGAAATGCTGGATGCTGTCGTGGAGAGCCTGGTTGAACTTCTCCGTCTGGGCCTGCAACTCGCCGGCCAGGCGGTCGCGGGTGGCCACATACTGCTCCTGCTGGCGCTGGATGGCAGCCTGCTGGCTCTCATATTCGCTCTGGCTGGTGAAACCGTTGTTCTGGGCCTTGTTCTGGAAATTCCTCACAGCAGCCTCGAGGTTCTTCTCCTGGGTGGCAAGGGCGCTCTGGATGTTGTTGCCTCTCTTCTCGAGGATCTTGGAATAATCCTTGCAGAAATTGTACTGTGTCATGATGGAGTCAACCTCCACGAAGGCGATTTTCAAACCATCACTGGAGATGGATTGGGCAGCAGCGGGCTTCTCATCCATCTTGTTGGATTCATTGCAAGCACTCATGGTCATCGCAGCGATGACGGCGAAGGCCATCGTGCGGAATAAAAACTTCTTGTTCATCAGTCTATTTTAATTGTTTTTTAATATACAAATAAGGTGTAGCCACAACAAAAGTATGGCTTTGTCGCGGGAAACCGCTAAAACGGTGCAAAGATAATACAAACTGCGCTAATATCAAAAATTAGTTGCAAGAATTAACAATTATCTTACAAAACGAGCCAAACGAACAAAATGGCGAAGATAATCACCAACGCAGTCACCACATAGGTGCGGATATCATTCTCTCTCATCTTATCTTATATTTAAGGTTTTACGATCTGGTGGATTTCTCTCTGACGGCAGGCTTGCGCCTCCGCTCCTCACGGTCCTGGTCGAGCACGCAATGGATGCCTCTGTCGCGCATGGCCTGGCTGTCGTGGATATGCTGTGAGGTGAAACTGCCATTTTTGCGCAAAATGACTTTCACACTCAGCAATATTGCTGCAATAGCAATAATTAACACGGTCAAGATCAGATATTCCATCATTTTTTCATATCTTTGCAGTCACATCGCTCCACGATGGTGATGTCTGTGAATATGCAAAGTTAGCATAAAAAAACTTGAAATACAAAATTTATGGCCAAAATAATGCCTGAACCAAAAACTCAACGATAAAAAACAAGCTCATGAACAAAACAGAACTGACACCTAAGAGCGTTTTTCAGCAATTTGCGAAAATCAACGCCATTCCCCGTCCCTCGAAGCACGAGGAGAAAATGATTGACTATCTCCTGGAGTTCGGAAAACAGCACGGCCTGCCCACGAAAGTGGATGAGACCGGCAACGTGCTCATCAGCAAGCCTGCCACACCGGGATACGAGAACCGCCCCACCGTGGTGCTCCAGAGCCACATGGATATGGTTTGCGACAAACTCGTCGATGTGGAGATCGATTTCATGAACGACCCCATCCAGACCTATGTGGATGGTGAGTGGCTCAAGGCCAAGGGCACCACGCTGGGTGCTGACGACGGCATCGGAGTGGCCATGGAACTGGCCATCCTCGAGAGCGATGACATCGAGCATGGCCCGATAGAGTGTCTGTTCACCCGTGACGAGGAGACCGGACTGACTGGAGCTTTCGGTTTGCAGGCCGGATTCATGACCGGCGACATGCTCATCAACCTCGATTCCGAGGACGAAGGACAGATCTTTGTCTCCTGCGCCGGCGGCATCACCACCCATGCTGATTTCCGCTTCACCCGTGAGGAGGCTCCGGCCGGACAGTTCTTCCTCAAGGCTTCGCTGAAAGGCCTCAACGGCGGACATTCGGGCGACGACATCAACAAGAAGCGCGCCAACGCCATCAAGATTCTCTCCCGCTTCCTCTATACGATGAACGAGAAATACGGCATCCGCCTCGCACAGTTCAACTCTGGCAAGATGCACAATGCCATCCCGCGCGACGGTATCGTGGTGTTCAGCGTGGATGAGGACAAGAAAGAGGAGGTGCGCGCTGCCTGGAACATCTTCGCCAGTGACGTCGAGGAGGAGTTCCATGTGACCGACACCGCCATGGTCTTCGCCATGGAGAGCTGTGCCGCTGAGGCTGTCCTTCCCAAGGAGGTCTCCGACCGTTTCGTGCGTGCCATGCAGGCCCTTGACAATGGTGTCTTCGCCATGTGCCAGGATGAGGAGATCGCCTGGCTCGTCGAGACCAGCAGCAACGTGGCCAGCGTGCAGTCGTCGGCAGAGGAGATCAAGGTGGTCGCAAGCCAGCGCTCCAATGTGATGAGCAACCTGCGCAATATGGCCGACACGGTGAAAGCCTTGTTCCAACTGGCTGGAGCAGAGGTGGCACAGAGCGACGGCTATCCCGCCTGGAAAATGAATCCCAATAGCCAGCTCACCAAGATCGTCGTCGATACCTATAAGAAACTCTTCGACAAGGAACCCGCCGTGCTCGGTATCCATGCCGGACTGGAATGTGGCCTGTTCTCAGAGCGCTATCCCAACATGGACATGGTGTCGTTCGGACCTACGCTCCGCGGCGTCCACAGTCCCGACGAGCGCTTGCTGATACCCACCGTGCAGATGGTGTGGGATCATCTCCTCGAAATTCTCAAGACCATCCCTGAGAAATAATACTCCCTTACAGGATAAAAAAAGTGCCCCGGCAATATAGTATCACTACTGTTGCCGGGGCTTTACCTTCAAAAACTACCTATTGAAATATTGTTATACGTATTGTTTAATCTAATCCTATTTTACTTTCCGAGTGCAAATATAGTGTTTTTTCATGAATAATGCAAAAAAATGCAGTAAAATACAATAAAATACAGTGTAATACTGAAATTGATTCCTGAACAGGCCACGCCTGCTTCTGGCTGCATCCTGCGGTTGAGGCCCGGCTGTCAAATGAGGAAACAAAGCCTTTCTTGTCGCCAAAACGTGTTTGGCACACTATTTGTAATTGAATAGATGGTTTTTTGAAATAGACAAAAACAATATAAATCATCACAATTATGCAGAAAGGCAACATTGGGGTAACAACTGAGAACATATTCCCCGTTATCAAAAAGTTCTTGTACAGCGATCATGAGATTTTCCTCAGAGAGATGATTTCCAATGCGGTGGATGCCACCCAGAAACTCAAGACCCTCGCAGAGAGAGGGGAGTTCAAGGGCGAGATGGGCGACCTGACCGTCCGCGTCAGTCTCGATGCCGACAAAGGCACACTGACCTTCAGCGACCGTGGCATCGGCATGACAGCTGAGGAAATCGACAAGTATATCAACCAGATCGCTTTCTCAGGCGTCACCGACTTCCTCGACAAATACAAGGACAACGCCAATGCCATCATCGGCCATTTCGGCCTTGGTTTCTACAGCTCGTTCATGGTGAGCGACAAGGTGGAGATCGTCACTCGCAGTTACCGCGACGACGCCGTGGCTGTCAAATGGAGCTGCGACGGCAGTCCGTCATATGAGATCGAGGAGGTGGAGAAAGCCGATCGTGGTAGTGATATCATTCTCCACATCAGCGACGACTGCAAGGAATTCCTCGAGAAGGAGCGCATCCAGTCGCTGCTCGACAAGTACTGCAAGTTTATGGCCGTGCCCATCGCTTTCGGTAAGAAGAGTGAGTGGAAAGACGGCAAGATGCAGGACACCGAGGAGGACAATATCATCAATGACTCCGAGCCGATGTGGACGAAGGCTCCGAGCTCACTGAAGGACGAGGACTACAAGACCTTCTACCGCAAGCTCTATCCCATGCAGGACGAGCCTCTCTTCTGGATTCACCTCAATGTGGATTTCCCGTTCAACCTGACGGGTATCCTCTATTTCCCGAAAATCAAGTCCAACATCGAACTGCAGCGCAACAAGATCCAACTCTACTGCAACCAGGTGTTTGTCACCGATCAGGTGGAGGGCATCGTCCCTGAGTTCCTCACCTTGCTCCATGGCGTCATCGACTCCCCCGACATCCCCCTCAACGTCAGCCGTAGCTATCTGCAGAGCGATTCCAACGTGAAGAAGATTTCCACCTATATCACCAAAAAGGTGGCCGACAGGCTCAGCAGCATCTTCAAGGACGACCGCAAGGACTATGAGACCAAATGGGATGACCTGAAGATCTTCATCCACTACGGCATGCTCTCACAGGAAGACTTCTACGACCGTGCCAAGGACTTCTCGCTGATGAAGGACACCGAGGCCAAGTATTTCACCTATGAGGAATACCGTACGCTGATCAAAGACAACCAGACCGATAAGGACGGCAACCTCGTCTATCTCTATGCCAACAACCTCGAAGACCAGTATGCCTATATCGAGGCTGCCAAGCAGAAGGGTTACAGCGTGCTGCTCCTCGACGGCGAACTGGATGTGCCCATGGTATCGATGCTGGAGCAGAAATTCGAGAAGAGCCGCTTCACCCGCGTAGATGCCGACATCATCGACCGACTCATCGTCAAGGAAGACCAGAAGAAGACCGAACTGACCGAGGAGCAGACTGACAATTTGTCACAAGCTTTCCGCTCGCAGATTCCGTCGATGGATAAGGCAAATTTCTACGTCGAGGTCCAATCCCTCGGATCGGAAGGCCAGCCCGTCGTCATCACTCAGAGCGAATATATGCGCCGTATGAAGGACATGAGCCGCTATCAGAGTGGCATGGCTTTCTATGGACGGATGCCGGATTCCTACAGCATGGTGCTCAACAGCGACCATCCGCTCATCCAGCGCGTACTCGACGATGAGGCCGCCAAATGTGATGAGGCCCTCAAACCCATCCGGGCTGAGATCAAGGGCTTGGAGGCCCGTCTGGCAGTGCTGCGCCAGGAGCAGGCCAAGAAAAAGCCTGAAGAGGTGACCCAGGAGGAGAAGGACGACGTGTCGAACACGGAGAAGTCAGTCAGCGAGCAGAAAGACAAGAAGTCCCAGGTGATCTCTGACTACGCCAAGGGCAATGAAATTATCCATCAGCTCATCGACCTGGCACTGCTTCAGAACGGCATGCTCAAAGGTCCCGGTCTGGCTGCGTTCCTGAAACGTTCCGTCGATCTCATCAAATAAGCGACTGTCGATCTCATCAAATAGAAGTGATCCGGCTTCAAGCGAAGCCAAGCATCAAATCAATACCGGAGGAAGGCTGCAATCGGCCTTCCTCCGGTATTTTAGTAGGCACAAAAAAAGAGAGTTACATCTCTGTAACTCTCACTTTCTTATGTACACCCGCAGGGGTTCGAACCCTGGACACCCTGATTAAGAGTCTGTAAAACCGTGTTTTCGGGTGTTTTCAAGAATTTTTAGAATTGTTTATAAATTATTGATATACAATGTTTTGTAGATTTAAATAGATTTCATATCTTTGCGGTGAAATTCAATGTAATGTCGATTTTTCGTTTCACTTTCGTTTCACCATATTTGAAATTTATATAGAATCATTCCAAATAATGAAGACATCAGCGACACCTATTTATAAGAGCACGAAAGAAGGGAAGGTACGGCTCACTATGACTCTCGACCCACGCAAGGGCACCGACAAGGAGATGCCCGTATGCGTTAGGGTTCGTGTGGGGAATATTCAGAAGTATTACCTATTGCCCGACGAAAGATACACCACGGAAAACTTTGCCAGCATCATCAACGAGAATAACCGCAAACAGGGAAAGAAGCGCAAGGAGTTTGACGACTTCTTTGACAAAATCAGAACCGAGACGAAAGCCTTGGTGGAGGTTGGCGAACTAAGTTCATCGGACTTTATGGAAATACTGACCGAGAGGATCAACGGCATCAGGAAAGAAGAAGAGGCACAGGGAATGACTATCTATGACGTGTGGGAACAATTGCTTAAGGAGCTGGAAGATGCCAATCGAATAGGCACCCGCAATTCTTACCGCGACGCATTGAAAAGGTTCAAGGCGGATATGGGGAAGAAGGTTTCCAACATCTCCATCAATCAGGCTCTTGTTGACCGATGGATAGCAAGGATGCAGAATCCACAAGAAGGCAGGGGATTAAGCGCCAGCACCATTGGCATCTACCTGAGAGCCTTCAGGGTGGTGGTGCGCAGGGCAGCTTCGATGGGTGTGCTGCTAGCCGACAAAATGGATTTGTTCAAAGGAGTGAAAGATGTCAACCGAAAAGGTGACCGGAAGGAATGGTGGCTCAATGTGGAAAAAATGACCAGGCTATTTGAATTCTTCGAAAAGGGAGAGACAAAAGACCAGGAGGGAAAGGAAATGTTTGCTCCTCTCTACAAGGTAAAGCTGTTCCGCTCGTTGGGACTTTTTCTCTTCTCCTATCTTGCTAATGGCGCAAATATGGCCGACATCGCCAAACTACGATATGACGAATTCTACTACAGCAATGGTCAGAAAGCCATGCGTTTCATCCGTCAGAAAACCATGCGCGAGACCGACGGAGTGGAGGTCATCTTCCCCATATTGCCACAGATGCAGGTCATCCTTGACAGGATAGCTTGCAAGCCCCATAAAGGTGCATTGGTATTAGATATCATCAAAGAAGGGATGAGTGAGGAACGCATCAAGGCTCTTGTTTATCTTGAAAACTCCAACATCGCTAATCGTATGGAGGTCATCGCACCATTGGTTGGTATGGAAGAAAAACCGACACCCACCTGGTGCCGTCATTCCTACGCCACCAACCTCCGTGATGCCGGAGTACCGACGGAATATATCTCTACGATGATGGGGCATACTGTGACCTTCGGCAGTGCCACCACACTGAATTACCTCTCACGTTACAATATGGCCACAATGATGGCCTATAACTCCAAGTTGCTCAATAATGGCAAGGAAGGGACGAAGGAAGATATATTGGAAAAGCTGAAAGCTATGGACCCTGAGAAACTTGCCGCGATTCTCAAGTTGATGGAATGAAATCTCATTTTATTATATAATTGTTTTTTCCTATTTTGTTTGTGGATTCCCCCAAAACGCTATATTTGCACTCCTATA
>CACYQD010000024.1 GCA_902776475.1 uncultured Prevotellaceae bacterium
GATTATCAGTTAAATAATGCAATATCTATATTTTGATAAAACTAAACAAAATCAAGCAATTAAAGAGGACGATTTTGCAACAAAAGTGACGAAGATCCATTCCCTGTCGTAACGATTCAAAAATAAGACCTTTATTAGATTTGTATCTATTTGATTTTCAGCGAAATAAAAAAGACCTCGAAGGAATTTTCTTCCTAATTGAGGTCTTTTCTCATCTTCTTTTTTTGTACACCCGCAGGGGTTCGAACCCTGGACACCCTGATTAAGAGTCAGGTGCTCTACCAACTGAGCTACGGGTGCATCCTGGTGCATTTTTCGGGTCATTTCCGAATTGCGTGTGCAAAGGTAGGCCTTTTTCTTCAAACAGCAAAACTTTTCGGCTATTTTTTTATTGGAACTGCGTTTTTTCATGGAAAACATGCAGCTTTCCTACTTTAAAAGGCAGAACAACCTACGAAAAACGGCAGTGCGGCCTATAAAAAGGACGTCATGGTATATATTTTTAGGATAAAAGAGATACTCCTCCTCACTAATTGTCCGTGCCAAGGATAATGTTTACGATTCTCATGATGTCAGCCACGTTGACTTTTCCGTCTCCATTGACAGCGCCTATCGATTCCTTCGTTAGGCAGTGCCTTCTTGACGAACTACCGAGATTTTCTCGGTGGTTGCTTCTACACGAAGTTCATCGCTCTCATAGATGTTCTTAAGATATTGTTTGCGTTCAACTTAGACTCACAGCGTTTTCTGGCATTATAGGACAATGTGCAAAAAATGTCAGGAAAATAACCCCAGGCCTTTCAAATTGATATTATTGTTTTGAAAATTCTATCAAAATGAAAGTAAAATGCGATTTGTAAAAACGTATTGCTTGGGATTTCTTTGATGGCCTTTCTTTTTGCACTACTTTTGCAGCGAACTAATAACAGTTAGTATGAAGATCAAGAAACGTTGGATGATTCTGATGGCGGCAATGACATTGATTGCCATCGTTGGTGTTTTTGTGGGTGAGCCCACATTTGAGTGTGACTGGTCGGTGATTTCTGCTGCTGATGTGGCTTGGTTGATCACGGCCACCATTTTTGTGCTGATGATGACACCGGGCCTCTCGTTTTTCTATGGGGGCATGGTGGGTGCGAAGAATGTCATTTCCACGATGCTGCAGTCGTTTATCGCCATGGGACTCATCTCTGTGTTATGGGTCGTCGTTGGTTTTTCGCTATGTTTCGGCGATGACATCGGGGGCGTCATCGGTCATCCGCTGTCGTTTGCGATGTTCCATAATGTCGGCGGGGCGGTATATACCACGCCTGCAGGAAATACACTCGGCGGTGCCACCATTCCACTGGCGCTGTTCGCACTGTTTCAGATGAAGTTTGCCATCATCACTCCGTCACTGATCACGGGTTCGTTTGCGGAACGTGTGCGCTTCTCTGCCTACATGTTTTTTATGATGTTCTTCTTTTTCGTCATCTATTGTCCGCTGGCCCACATGACGTGGCATCCTGAAGGACTGTTTTGCCGTTGGGGCGTCATCGACTTTGCCGGAGGTATTGTAGTCCATGCTTCATCTGGCGTGGCTGCTCTTGCTGGAGCGATCTACCTGGGGCGCCGAAAGGCAGGGACGCGCAAGAGCGAACCGGCCAATATTCCCTTCGTGCTTTTGGGAGCTGCCATGTTGTGGCTGGGATGGTTTGGCTTTAATGCCGGGTCTTCGCTCCATGCCGATGGACAGGCTGTGAAGGCTTTCCTCAACACCAACACTGCATCGGCGACAGCCATGATGACTTGGATTTTCTTCGATTGTCTGAGGGGGCGTAAACCGTCAGCCATGGGAGCCGCGGTGGGTTGTGTGGTGGGCCTCGTGGCTATCACACCGTCGGCAGGTTATGTCACAGTCGGGCAGAGCATTTTCATTGCTTTCGTCATCACGCTCATCTGTAACATCGCCGTCTATTGGCGTTCCCGCACAAGTATCGACGATGCTCTTGACGTGTTTCCCACCCATGGCACGGGCGGTATCTTCGGAACCGTACTGACGGGCATCTTTATTCAGGAGGGGCTGATTGCCGGCACATGGGACGGCTTTGTCATTTTCCTCTACCATCTGCTGGCCATCGTCATCGTCTTCGTCTATACCTTCTGCATGAGCTGGCTGGGCTACAAACTCATCGACCGCCTCATCCCGATGCGCGTTTCTACCTATAGCGAGAAGGTCGGCCTCGATTTCTCACAGCATGATGAGCACTATGGCCTTGCCCACATCGGAGAACGTGAACTGGCTGAGTACGAGGAGCACATCCGGGAAAAGAACAAGTAAGGCATCCCTCCACACTTCGGCCGTAGGGATATGATACAGAATATCCCGCTACTACTTTATTATATTGGAATAGCGTTGAGGCTGCCGCCGCTGCCTCAACGCTATTCTGTTCCTCAGAGGTTGATGCCGTTGCTTTGTTTTACCTCGCTCATGACAAAGGTACTCTCAATCGAACCGACGCTGTCAATCTCGCCCAGTTTGGTCAGCACGAATTCCTGATATTGTTTCATGTCACGGGCTCGGACTTTCAGGAGATAGTCATACGAACCGGACGTGTTGTAGCACTCCGTCACCTCTGGGATGCGCAGGATGCTGCGGGTGAAGTCGTCCGCAATCTCGTGGTTGATCTGCTTCAGTTTCACCTTGCAGAAGACGAGCAGGCCCAGACCCAGTTTCTCGGGGTCGAGCACGGCCACATATTTTTTGATGTACCCTTGGCGTTCGAGCCGTTTTTGACGCTCGAAAACCGGGGTGGGGGTCAGGTGAACCGCATCTGCGAGTTCCTTGGTGGTCAATTTTGCGTTTTTTTGCAGGGTTTTCAGGATCTGCATGTCGGTTTGGTCAAGTGATTCTGCCATTTTTGATGGGTTTTGTGGAAAATTATTCCGTTTCTCAGGCTTCTGTTTGCCCGTTTTGGAAATTTGTTCTGATTTCGCTGCAAATATAGTGGTATTTTCTGAATTCGCAAAGAAATTTGGTGGATATTTCTAAATGTTTTACCTTTGCACCATCAAAAGTTCTAATTTAAAAATCGATTCAATATGAGTACACAGAAAAATTTCCGTTTTGAGACTTTGCAGCTCCATGTTGGCCAGGAGAAGGCCGATCCCGCAACTGATGCACGTGCCGTACCTATTTATCAGACCACGAGCTATGTGTTCCACGACTCACAGCATGCGGCAGACCGTTTCGGACTGCGTGACGCTGGCAACATCTATGGCCGACTGACCAACTCCACGCAGGGGGTGTTTGAGGACCGCGTGGCTGCCCTTGAGGGCGGTGTCGCCGGACTCGCCGTGGCCAGTGGTGCCGCTGCCATCACCTACGCCCTGCAGAACATCCTTGGGGCAGGCGATCACATCGTGGCTGCAGACAACCTGTATGGTGGCTCCTACAACCTGATTACCCATACCCTGGCCACACAGGGCATCTCCAACACGATCGTACGTGTCAATGACACCGAAGCATTGGAGAAAGCCATCCAGCCCAACACCAAGGTGGTGTTCGCCGAGACTTTCGGCAACCCGAACTCCGATGTGCTTGACATCGAGGCCGTGGCTGAGGTGGCTCACAGGCACAACATCCCCCTGATCATCGACAATACGTTTGGCACACCTTACCTGATCCGTCCGTTGGAGCACGGAGCTGACATCGTGGTGCACTCTGCCACGAAATTCCTGGGTGGCCACGGCACCTCGCTCGGAGGAGTCATCGTTGATGGTGGCAAGTTTGACTGGAAATCTGATCCCGACAAATTCCCGACCCTGGCGAAGCCCGATCCCTCGTATCATGGCATCGTTTTTGCCGACGCTGTGGGGGCTGCTGCCTATGTCACTCGCATCCGTGCCGTCATTTTAAGGGATACTGGTGCAACAATTTCGCCCTTTAATGCGTTTATACTATTGCAGGGGGTGGAAACACTGAGTCTCCGCGTGGAGCGGCATGTGGAGAATGCCCTCAAGGTGGTGGAGTTCCTCAACAACCATCCTAAAGTGGCCAAGGTCAACCATCCGGCCCTGGAGAGCCATCCCGACCACGCCCTCTATCAGAGGTATTTCCCCAACGGAGGCGGAAGCATCTTCACCTTTGAGATCAAGGGCGGACAGGAAGAGGCCTGGAAGTTTATCGATGCCTTGCAGATCTTCTCGCTGCTGGCCAACGTGGCCGATGTGAAGAGTCTGGTGATCCATCCCTATACGACCACGCACTCACAGCTCTCGCCGGAGGAACTGGCAGAACAGCACATCACGCCGGCTACCGTCAGGCTCTCGATCGGAACGGAGCATATCGATGACATCATCGACGACCTCAAGCAGGCACTGGATACCATTTAGTAATCACATTATATATCATAAACATATCCGATTCTTATGGCAAAGATCGCAAAACAACTGACAGAGCTCATCGGCAACACGCCGCTCCTGGAGCTCAATAAGTTCTCACAAGTCAAGGGCATCGACACTCCTGTCATCGCCAAGATAGAGTATTTCAATCCAGGCGGCAGCGTCAAGGACCGCATCGCCCTCGCCATGATCGAGGACGCTGAGGCACGCGGACTGCTGAACCCCGGAGCAACCATCATCGAACCGACCAGCGGCAACACTGGCGTGGGCCTGGCACTCGTGTCGGCTGTCAAAGGCTACAAACTCATACTCACCATGCCCGAGACGATGAGTGTGGAGCGCCGCAATTTGGTGAAGGCCTACGGCGCTGAGGTGCGCCTGACGTCGGGCAAGGACGGCATGCCGGGGGCAATCCGCGCCGCAGAGGCTCTGCGCGACCAGATTCCTGGTTCGGTCATCCTGCAGCAGTTTGAGAATCCCGCCAATCCAGCCAAGCACTATGCCACTACCGGACCGGAGGTGTGGCAGCAGACCGATGGTGAGATCGACATCTTCGTGGCTGGCGTGGGAACCGGCGGAACAATCTCGGGTGTGGGCAAATACCTGAAGGAGAAAAATCCTCAGGTGAAGGTCATCGCCGTGGAACCCAAGTCGTCGCCTGTGCTCAACGGCGGAAAGAGTGGGGCGCACAAGATTCAGGGCATCGGTGCGGGTTTCGTGCCCAATACCTATGATGCCAGCGTGATTGATGAGGTCTTTGATGTGGAGAACGACGACGCCATCCGCACCGGCCGTGAGATTGCCCAGTTGGAGGGCTTGTTGGTTGGCATCTCTGCCGGCGCATCGCTTTTCGCAGCCGCCGAGATCGCACGACGTCCAGAGAACAAGGGCAAGAAAGTGGTGGCTCTCCTCCCGGATACCGGTGAGCGCTATCTCAGTACCGTCCTCTATGCTTTTGAGGATTACCCTCTCTAAGAGGCTAAAAGTCAGGACATGAAAAAACCGCAATCCCTAAGTGATGGGATTGCGGTTTAATTGGTTGCGGAGGCAGGACTCGAACATGCGACCTCCAGGTTATGAGCCTGGCGAGCTACCAACTGCTCCACTCCGCGATGTTTTTTCATTTGCGGGTGCAAAGGTAATACTATTTTTTGGTATTTCCAAATTTTTCGGCGATTTTTTTAAGCACTGCCGCATTTTCACGTTTTTTAGCGGTTGAAATCGTCTTTTATACAGGATAAATTTGTTCGATTCAAATAATTCAACTAATTTTGCACACGCATAAGGCTATGTGCAAAAATAGGAGGTTATCATGTCAATATCAAAGACCAGACAGAAGTTGGTGGATGTCGCCAGACAGCTCTTCGCGAAAAAAGGACTGGAAAATACGACGATGAATGACATTGCCGTAGCTTCGGGGAAGGGCAGAAGAACGCTATACACCTATTTTAAAAGCAAGGAGGATATCTATTCCGCCGTCATCGCTTCCGAACTGGAACGGCTCTCTGACAAGCTCGACGAGGTGGCGGCAAAGAAAATCCGTCCCCAGGACAAGATCATCGAACTGATCTACACCCATCTCAGCATGATCAAGGAGACCGTGGTCAGAAACGGCAACCTGAGGGCTGAGTTCTTCCGTAATATCTGGATGGTGGAGAAAATCAGGAAAAATTTCGATGAGGATGAGATTGAGCTTTTCCGGAAAGTCTATGCCGATGGAAAGGCTGACGGCGAGTTTGATATTGAGAACGTCGAACTGGTGGCCGACATCACCCACTATTGCATCAAGGGACTTGAAGTGCCCTATATCTATGGCCGTCTGGGTCATGGACTGACCGAGGAGACCAGCAAACCGCTTGTGGCCAAGGTGGTCTATGGCGCCCTGGGCAAGAGCCTGCTCAAATAAGCACCTCCTGCCTTTAGTGAGATTATTTATTCATTAAACAACAAAATATGGAATTATTGAAAGGAAAAACCGCACTGATCACAGGTGCGGCTCGTGGTATCGGAAAAGCCATCGCGCTGAAATTTGCCGCTGAGGGGGCAAATGTAGCATTCACAGACCTCGTCATCGACGAGAACGGAAAACAAACAGAGGACGAAATCGCTGCCCTGGGGGTGAAAGCCAAGGGTTATGCCAGCAATGCCGCTGACTTCGCCCAGACTGAAGAGGTCGTCAAGCAAATCCATGCCGACTTCGGTCGCATCGACATCCTCGTCAACAATGCCGGCATCACCAAGGACGGTCTGATGCTCCGCATGACTGAGGCACAGTGGGATGCCGTCATCAATGTCAACCTGAAATCCGCCTTCAATTTCATCCATGCCTGCACGCCCATCATGATGCGGCAGAAGAGCGGTTCTATCATCAACATGTCGTCCGTCGTCGGCGTGCACGGCAATGCTGCACAGTGCAACTACGCCGCTTCGAAGGCCGGTCTCATCGCCCTTGCCAAGAGCATCGGTCAGGAGATGGGCAGCCGCGGCATCCGCGCCAATGCCATTGCACCTGGATTCATCGACACGGCCATGACACAGGCTCTCCCGGAGGATATCCGCAAGGAATGGATCAACAAGATTCCACTCCGCAGGGGAGGTACCGTCGAGGATATCGCCAATGTGGCCACCTTCCTGGCCAGTGACATGTCTTCCTACGTCACCGGACAGGTGATACAGGTCGATGGCGGTATGAATATGTAGGATACCACCGCATGGAGGTATTATACGAAGACAACCACATCATCATCGTCTCCAAACAGAGCGGGGAAATCGTCCAGGGTGACAAAACCGGCGATACACCGCTCTCCGACGTGGTGAAAGACTATATCAAGAGGGTGCACGACAAGCCGGGGAATGTCTTCCTCGGGGTCGTGCACCGTCTCGACAGGCCCGTCAGTGGGGTGGTGGTGTTTGCCAAGACCTCAAAGGCGTTGGCCCGTCTCAATGCCATGTTCCGCGATGGCGAGGTGCACAAGACCTACTGGGCCATCGTGCAGGGCAGGCCCCCGGTCATGGAGGACACCCTGAAGGGCTGGATTACCCGCAATGAGAAGCAAAACAAGAGTTATATGCACCAGCGGGAGGTGCCCGGGGCCAAACATGCGGTGCTGACCTATCGGATGATAGCCGCTACCGAGAGGTATGCGCTGCTCGAGGTCAAGTTGCTCACCGGTCGTCACCATCAGATCAGGTGCCAGTTGGCTTCCCTGGGCTGTCCCATCAAGGGCGATTTGAAATATGGGGCCAGGCGCTCCAACCCCGATGGGAGCATCTCACTCCATGCCCGTCGCGTGGAATTCATCCATCCCGTGTCGAAGGAGTCAATCGTGGTGGAGGCTCCCGTACCGAATGACAATTTGTGGCGGGAAATCACCAAAACATCCCAAAAATAGGCGCATCGAGTGTTTTTTTCCACCCGATGTGACCTGTTATTCCCAAAAATTTGTTTACTTTGCAGCATCAATCACGTGATGAGACCATGAAGAAGGTGTTGAAATGGGTGGCTATCATCGTATTGGTGCCCATTGTGCTCTTCCTGCTGCTGTTTGTGCTTCTTTACCTGCCCCCTGTGCAGAACTGGGCGGTGAAGAAAGCGGCTGCCTATGCTTCTGAGCAGACAGGCATGGATATCTCCGTGGGGCATGTGGCTTTGCGTTTTCCCCTCAACTTGACTCTCGAGGAGGTGAAGGCCATCAAGGACAATGACTCCATACCCGGACTGCGTGACACCATTGCCGACGTGGGACGGGTGCATGTCGATGTCCAGTGGAAACCTCTTCTGAAAAAGAACGTGGAAATCGATGCCCTCAGTTTGGAAAAGGTAAAACTCAACACCAACGGGTTCATCCCCGACGTGAGGGTGAAAGGCAATGTGGAGTCTCTTGACCTGGAATGTCACGGCGTGGACCTCAAAAACTCACTGGCCAATATCGACAAGGCGCGCCTCGACAGTGCCCGCCTCGAGATCTGTCTGTCGGACACCGTGCCGCCGGATACGACAGAGACGGAGAACGACTGGCGCATCCGGCTGCAGCAACTGCAACTGTCGCGGGCCGACGTTTCCGTCCGTATGCCGGGTGACACCCTGCAGGTGCAGGCATATATCGGCGATGCTGAGATCAAGGGCGGGGATTTCAATTTGGCCGATGGAGCCTATCGGGTGGCGAGCTTCGACTGGAATTCCGGCAGACTGCGGTATGATGACCGGTTTGCCCCGCATGTCAGCGGACTCGACACCAGTCATATCGATTTGAATGACATCCATCTCAGTGTCGATTCGCTTTCGTATGTGGACTCCAAACTCAATCTGGCGGTCCGTTCTTGTTCGCTGAAGGAGAAAAGCGGTATCCAGATCGACCATCTTTCGGGAAAAGTCGCCCTCGACTCCACCTCTGTGAGCTTGCCCGATTTGCGGTTTGAAACGCCGGACTCCAAGTTGACGGCAAGCCTCGACATGGACCTGAGCACGTTTGATGCGAAGAACCCTGGACAACTTGCCGCCGATGTGGACGGTTATTTCGGCAAACAGGACCTGATGCGTTTCATGGGCAATATGCCCAGCGATTTCGTGAGAAAATGGCCCAACCGTCCTCTCTCGGTCAAAGGAAGGGCCAAGGGAAACATGAACCGTCTGGAATTCAAAGGACTCAATGTCTCCTTGCCCACGGCGATGCAGTTCAGGGCCGACGGATATGTCAGCAATCTCAGCGACCCCGACCATCTGAAGGCTGATGTTGATGTCAAGGGCACGACGGCCGACCTCGGTTTCGTCACAGCCCTGCTCGACAAGTCCGTCACCGATCAGGTGACCATCCCGAAGAATATCGCGCTCGACGGCAACGTGAAAGTCAACGGCCACCAGTATGGGGCTGACTTCGTCGCATCGGAGGGTGGCGGCAAGGTCAAGGCACGCGTGGCCTTGGACTCGGATATCATGAAATATTCCGCCACGGTGGATGCCGACAAGTTCCCCCTGCAGCATTTCCTGCCCAAGATGGGACTGAGTCCGCTCACCGCGCATATCGAGGCCGACGGCCAGGGGACAGACTTCATGTCGCCTTCCACCACACTGAGGGCGAGGGCTAAAATCGGCAAGTTCCATTACGACCAGTATGACCTCGACGGCATGAGTGCCAATGCGACGCTGTCAAAAGGTGTGCTCAGTGCTGACATCGATAGCCACAATCCCTTGCTCGACGGAAAGATATCTTTCGACGCCCTCATGAACTCCAAACGGTTGAAGGGTACGTTTGCCTGCGACCTCAATACGGCGGATTTCTACCGCTTGAGGCTCTTCGACACGCCGTTGACGGCCTCCGGATGCGCCCATCTCGACATCGACACCGACTTCGGTGATTATTATAAGGTGCAGGGTTCGATGAGTGACATGAGGATCACCTACAAGAATACGTTCTTCAGGCCCGACGACATGGTGCTCGATGTGCTGACACGTAAAGACACCACGTATGCCAGGGTGGATTGCGGCGACTTCCAACTCGACATGAACGGCAAGGGCGGATACAAGAAAATGCTCAGCCAGGCCAACAATTTCACAGAGGAACTGACCCGTCAGTTGAAGGACAAGCATTTCGATCAGATGACCTTGCGCGACAAACTTCCCGATGCCAATATCTATCTGTCCAGCGGGAAAGACAATTTCTTCGTCGACCTGGCGGAAGAGGAGGGCATCTCCTTCGATCATCTCCTCATCGACATGAGGTCCTCGCATGTGGATGGACTGAACGGCAACTTGCAGGTTGGAAACCTGGTCTATGACAGCATCTGCATCGATTCCGTCCGCTTTGCCATCCTCACCGACAGTACGGGATTCAAGTACAACGGACAGGTGCGCAACGCGCCGGGCCATCCGCAGTATGCCTTCAATGCCCTCTTCGACGGATCGATTATCGAAAAGGGTGCCACGGTCAATGCGAAACTGTATGACAGCAACGATAAACTGGGATTCAGGTTGGGTGCCATGGCTTCCATTGAACAAAACGGGGTCATGCTGAATCTCACGGACAAAAACCCCGTTATCGGCTACATCCCGTTTGATGTCAATGATGACAATTATGTCTTCCTGGGCGATGACAGGAGACTTTCGGCCGACTTGAAACTCAAGTCGGATGACGGTACGCATATCCAGGTCTATACCGACGACGAGAATACCGATGCCCTGCAGGATCTCACTGTGAGTGTGGGCAAGATTGACATTGCCCAGATCCTGTCGATGCTCCCGTATATGCCGAAGGTGGAGGGTGTGCTCGACGGCGACTTCCACATCGTGCAGACTCCCAATGACTTGTCTGTGTCCAGTTCCATGTCGGTCAAGAACCTGGCCTATGAGAATGTCGCCATGGGCAACCTGGGAGCGGAATTCGTCTATATGCCCAACGAGGATGGGTCTCATCATGTCGATGGCATCCTCATCAGCGATGGTGAGGAGGTGGGCGCTCTCGTGGGTACCTATAATCCGAAGGGAGAAGGATACCTTGATGCCAAACTCACCATGGAGAAGATGCCGCTCTCCATTGTCAATGGCTTCATTCCCGACCAGATCCTGGGTTTCAAGGGCTTCGCCGAGGGTGAGATGTCGGTCAAGGGCAGTCTCAACAAACCTGATGTCAACGGCGAGATTTACCTCACCGACACCTATATCATGAGTGTTCCTTATGGCGTGGAGATGCGCGTGGCTGACGACCCGGTGAGAATCGTGGGCAGCAATATCCTTTTCGAGAACTTCGAGGTGAAAGACAACAATGACACACCGCTCAATATCTCCGGCTATTTCGACTTCTCGGATTTCGACAGGATGAAACTCGACCTGAGGATGAGGACCCGCAACTTCATGATCATCAATGCCAAGGAGAACGCCAAGTCGGAAGCCTTCGGCAAGGCATTCGTCAATTACTATGGCACCATGCGCGGTCCCCTCGACGCCATCTCCATGCGAGGCAGGCTCGATGTGCTGGGATCTACGGATATGACCTATGTCCTACGCGACTCCCCGCTCACGACCGACAACAGGTTGGACGAACTGGTGGAATTCGTCAATTTCAACGACACCATCCAGCCCGTCGTCAGCCGTCCGGTCCTCTCGGGATTCAACATGGACCTCACCATGAGCATCGATGAGTCGGCGAGAATCAAGTGCGACCTCAATGCGGACCATTCCAACTACATCGACCTCAACGGCGGTGGCAACCTGAGGATGCAGTACAACTCCATCGACAACCTCAGGCTCACCGGAAGGTATGTGCTCAGCAACGCCGAGATGAAATACTCGCTGCCCATCATTCCGCTCAAGACCTTCACCATCGAGGATGGCAGCTATATCGAGTTCCGGGGCGACCCGATGAACCCGACGCTGCATATCACGGCCACGGAAAGCCGCAAAGCGGCAGTGGAGGATGAGAGCGGTGGCACAAGGAGCGTGGATTTCGAATGCGGAGTGGTCATCACACAGACTCTTAATGACATGGGACTGGAGTTTATCATCAGTGCCACGGATGATATGAGCATCGCCTCTCAACTTGCTGCCATGACCAAGGAGGAAAGGGCCAAGGTGGCTGTCACCATGCTGACAACGGGTATGTATCTGGCCGACGGCAACACCAGTGGTTTCACCATGAACGGTGCACTCAGTTCCTTCCTCCAAAGTGAGATCAACAATATCACGGGCAATGCACTGCGGACACTCGACCTCTCCGTCGGTGTCGATAACGCCACCGATGCCTCAGGTGCCATGCACACGGATTATTCCTTCAAGTTCGCCAAGCGCTTCTGGAACAACAGATTGAGGGTCGTATTGGGAGGAAAGGTTTCCACAGGCTCCGAGTCGCAGAACCAGTCTTTCTTCACCGACGTGGCTATGGAGTATCGACTAAGTCCCACTTCCAACAAGTATCTCAAGGTGTTCTACAACCGCAATTCCTATGACTGGCTTGAGGGTGAGATAGGGGAGTATGGCGCTGGTTTCCTCTGGAGAAGAAAACTCCAGCATTTCAAGGACATCTTCAACTTCAAAAATGATAGTTCGCCGACTCTTCCTCCGGCAGGAAGAAGCCAGCATCGCACCGACTCCATCCGGCCGGACTCAACTACCATCAACAACAGGCATGAGAATACACAGCATTGACATATCGGTTGGCATCCTGGCTTTGACGATGGCCTTGGCGGCTTGCTCCACGACCAGTGGAGTGCCTGAGGGCGACCGCCTCTATACAGGTATCGACAAGATCACCTACACCAACTATGAGAAGAACGATCATTTCTATGTCACGCAGGAGGAGGTCGAGGCTGCTCTCGCCTGTCCTCCCAACGGCAGCCTCTTTGGCAGTTCTTCCTACCGTTCACCCTTCCCGCTGAGTCTCTGGATATGGAATGCTTATTCTGACAAAAAGACCAAATTCGCGGAGTGGATGACCAAGTCGTTTGGTAAGGCTCCCGTCCTGATGAGCAACGTCAATCCCGAACTGAGGGCTTCCGTGGCTCAGTCCACCCTCAATGTGCATGGCTATTTCCAAGGGAAAGTCAATTCATACGAGGTGAAAGGAAAAAATCCGAAGAAGGGCAAGGTGGGCTACAATATCGATATGGGACATCTCTACACCATCGACAGCGTCCGGTATGAGCATTTCGGGCCGGAGGCTCAGGCGTTGATCGACAGCACGAGCCATGAGTCCTATCTCGGCAAGGATGTGCCCTTCGATGTCTCGACACTCGATGCGGAGCGCAGCCGGATCTCCACTTTGTTCCGCAACAACGGCTACTTCTACTACCAGCCTGGGTATGCTTCCTATCTGGCCGACACGTTTGCCGTACCGGGAAAAGTGTGGGTGAGACTGCAACTGGCCGACAGCCTGCCCGAGAGGGTGATGCGGAAATGGTATCTGGGTGAGGTGGAGGTAAACCTCAGGAAAACGCGCCGTGAGGAACTCAACAACACCATGGCGGATTATGCCAAGAGCAGAAGGGAGAAACTTGAGGCGAAGGGAAAAACCGTGAGAAGGCGGTCGAATGGGAACGACAGAACAAACCGCAGGCGGATGATAGTCAATTTCAGGGGCCGGAAACCGCCGATCAGGATGAGCGTGCTTTCCAAGGACATGAAACTCAGACCTGGTCAGGTGTATAATTACTCCGACTACGTGGAGTCTGCCAACCGATTGAGTTCCAATGGCTTGTTCAGTTCGGTCGATTTCAATTTCACCCAGCGAGACAGCACTGATACATGCGACACACTCGACTTGTCGGTCAATTGTGTCTTCGACAAGCCTTATGATGTGTATCTGGAGACCAACCTCAAAGGAAAAACCACGGGATTCCTCGGACCACAGCTGATCCTGGGTCTCACCAAGCGCAACGCTTTCCATGGCGGGGAGAATCTGGATATCAACCTGCACGGGTCGTATGAGTGGCAGACCGGACACAACTTTGATGGTTCTGCCAATGAGATCAACTCCTATGAGTATGGTGGTGACGTCTCACTCGACTATCCGCGTATTGTGCTGCCCTGGAGGGTGCGCAGGCGCTTCTTCAGCACGCCTACCACCTCTTTTAAGGTTTCCAGCAACATCGTCAACCGATCGGGCTATTTCAAGCGCCACATCGTTTCGGGTGAGGTGACCTACAAATATCAGTTCAGAAACTACTGGATGCACCAGTTTACCCCGTTGTCGGTGGAGTACAACTATTTGAAACGGGGAACCGACCGGTTTTACGACCTGTTGGGGGAGCATCCATATCTCTTGACGATCATGCTCGACCAGTTTATCCCGAAGATGAAGTATGTCCTTACTTTCTCCAATGCTTCCCGGTCGAGGAACCCCGTCTTCTGGCAGACCTCCATCAGTGAGTCGGGCAACCTCTCTTCTGTGGCTTATATGGCTTTCGGCAAGAAATGGGATGAGAAAAACAAGAAATTGCTCAAGAACCCGTATGCGCAGTTCTTCAAGATTGAGACCGATTTCACCAAGACGTGGAGCGTCAGCGACCATACCCAACTCGTGGGTCATCTCAGCGCAGGATATGCATGGGCCTTCGGAAACTCTGAGTCTATACCCTATACCGAACAGTTCTGGGTCGGTGGCGCCAACAGCATCAGGGCTTTCAACGTGAGGAGCATAGGTCCGGGAAAATACCACTCTGAGGAAAGACAATGGCGGTTTATCGAACAGGTGGGCGACATCAAGTTGCAAGCCAACCTGGAGTACAGACCACGCATCATCGGCAATCTCTACGGGGCTCTTTTCCTCGATGCCGGCAATGTCTGGGACTCCAATGACTATATTGGCGGCGGAAAGTTGAAGTTGTCCAACCTCTGGGATGAGCTGGCCCTGGGCACGGGAGTGGGTATCCGCTACGACCTGGACTATTTTGTCATACGCCTCGACTGGGGTTTCGGCATCCATGCCCCCTATGATACGGGAAAGAACGGCTATTTCAATATCCGGTCATTCCGCGACGGGCAGAGCCTGCATTTCGCCATCGGGTATCCTTTCTAAGCATCCTGCAGATGGGGGAAATGCCCTGTCCGGCCTCCTTTTCAATGTTTTTTGGAAATTTCCACTCAAAAAATTTGGTGGGTTCGGCAAAAACCATTACCTTTGCATCCGTTTCGTGGTAAGGGCGTTTAGCTCAGCTGGTTTAGAGTATCTGTCTGACAGACAGGGGGTCGACGGTTCGAATCCGCCAACGCCCACGAAGCAAGGGTGTTTTCCAGAGTGGCCAAATGGGGCAGACTGTAAATCTGCTGTCTTTCGACTTCGGTGGTTCGAATCCATCAGCACCCACCACAAGAGGCCTTACTTCACAGTAAGGCCTTTTTTCGTAAAAAGACGATAAACAATCTAAGATATGGAAAAGTTCAAGAAAATCTTGCCCGACATCATCGCCGTCGTGGCTTTTGCCCTCATTGCGTTTGCCTATTTCTTTCCTGCCGATATAGAAGGGAGAATCCTTTATCAGCACGATACTTCTGCGGGAAGAGGTGCCGGACAGGAGGCTCTCGAGTATTATCAGAAGACAGGTGAGCGAACCCGATGGACAAATGCTACTTTTGGTGGCATGCCGACTTACCAGACCGCTCCTTCTTATAACAGCACCGACGGTTTGGTGCAGGTCATCAAGGCCTACCATCTCTGGTTGCCGGAGAATGTGTGGTATGTCTTCGTCTATCTGTTAGGCTTCTATATCCTGTTGAGGGCTTTCGACTTCCGTCAGTCATTGGCTGCGCTGGGAGCTATCGTGTGGGCTTTTTCCAGCTATTTCTTCATCATCATCGCTGCTGGGCATATCTGGAAGGTGTGGGCCCTGGCCTATCTGCCGCCGTTGATTGCCGGTTTGGTCTTAACTTACAAAGGCAAATATTTCTGGGGATTCCTGCTGACGGCGTTGTTCACGGCTTTCGAGGTGAACGCCAATCACGTGCAGATGACCTATTATTATCTGTTTGTCATCGCCTTGATGATCGTGGCTTTCCTTGTGGAGGCTCTCCGTCAAGGACAGTTGGCCCGTTTCCTGAAGGCTTCTGCCGTATGTGTGGTGGCTGCAGCAATCGGTATCTGCATCAATATCTCCAACCTTTATCACACGTGGCAATACTCCAAGGAGTCGATGAGGGGTAAAAGCGAGCTGGTGAAGGAGAACAACGCCAATCAGACCGACAGCGGTCTGGAGCGTGACTACATCACGCAGTGGAGCTATGGCATCGGTGAGACATGGACTCTGCTGGTGCCCAATGCCAAAGGTGGTGCATCCGTGCCTCTGGCTGCCAATGAGGGAGCCATGAAGAAGGCCAACCCGATGTACTCGAACATCTATGCGCAGATCGGTCAGTATTGGGGTGAACAGCCTGGAACGAGCGGACCCGTATACGTGGGGGCTTTTGTCCTTATGCTTTTCATCTTGGGCTTGTTTATCGTCAAGGGACCGATGAAATGGGCGCTGTTGGCTGCCACCATCCTCTCCATCATGCTCTCTTGGGGCAAGAATTTCATGGGCCTGACCAACTTCTTCATCGACTATTTCCCGCTGTATTCCAAATTCCGCACGGTGGCTTCCATCCTCGTCATCGCTGAGTTCACCATCCCCTTGCTGGCCATGATGGCACTGAAGAAAATCATCGATGAACCGGATTTCCTGAAGAAAAACATCAAATATCTTTATACGAGTTTCGCCCTTACTGGAGGTGCTTGTTTGCTTTTCGCCCTGGCTCCGTCGTTGTTCTTCTCCGACTTCGTGTCTTCTGCGGAGATGGAAGCTCTGAAGCAGTTCCCTGCCGACCAGCTCAATCCGCTGCTCGACAATCTGCGTGAGGTGCGTAGGTCTATCTTCACCTCTGACTGTTGGCGCTCTCTCGTGGTCATCGTGGCAGGTACATTGTGCTTGTTGCTGTATCAGGCACGGAAGATCAAGACTCCTTATCTGATAGGTGCCCTGATCCTCTTGTGTCTTGTGGATATGTGGACCGTCAATAAGCGTTATCTCTACGATGACATGTTTGTCTCGAAGATGGTGAAGGAGACCCCGCCGCAGATGACGAGTGCCGATGAGGCTATCCTGCAGGACAAGAGCCTGGATTACAGGGTGCTCAACTTCGCCACCAATACGTTTAATGAGAATGAGACCTCGTTCTATCACAAGAGCGTAGGTGGATATCATGCTGCCAAGCTTCGCCGCTATCAGGAGATGATCGAGGCGTATATCATGCCTCAGATGCAGGCTGCCATGAAGACGGTGGCTGAGGCTGGAGGCAATTTCGCCGAGGTGAAGGGTGACAGCATCTATCCGGTCATCAATATGCTCAACACCAAGTACTTCATCTTCCCGTTGCAGGGAGGCGATGTGACACCGCTTCAGAATCCTTACGCCTACGGCAATGCCTGGTATGTGGACAAAGTGGAGTATGCTGCCAATGCTAACGAGGAGATAGACAAAGTCGGTCAATGCGATCTCCGCCATGTGGCTGTTGCAGACAATTCCTTCAAGGCTGTTCTTGGTGAGAGCGTGTCGCAAGACTCCACGGCCAGGGTGACAATCACTGACTACCAGCCCAACCACCTGACCTATACTGCTGAGTCGGAGAAGGGCGGTGTCATCGTGTTCTCGGAGATCTACTATCCGGAGTGGACGGCGACCATTGACGGCAAACCGGCTGAGGTCGGTCGTGTCAACTATATCCTCCGGGCACTCAACGTGCAACCGGGCAAACATGAGATTGTACTTGACTTCCACCCTTCCTCCGTTGCCAGCACAGAGACGGTGGCCTATGCTGCATTGGCTATTCTCCTGTTGACCCTGATTGGCGGAGCGGTGATCAAATGGCGCCGTCGTCAGAATGTGGATAAAGCGTAAGGGGATATGAGGAAACTGCTTTCGTTGCCGCCCAATCTGGTGGGTTGCTTCCATCAGATCACTGGATATGACCCGTCGCAGTGGTTTTGTTCCCATGACCCGATAGACCGAAAACTCGGCAGCGGGGGCGGGTCTGCATGGCTGCTTCGTCAATGTCATGAGGCGGAACAGCCCGGGAAACCCTTTAAAGAATGGCTGGCCGGGGAGCGCAGGATATTATTGCATGCTGGGGGACAGAGCAGGAGACTGCCGGCTTATGCGCCCTCAGGCAAGATTCTTACTCCTATACCGGTATTCCGGTGGGAGAGGGGACAGGTGCTCTCCCAGGACTTGCTGTCGCTGCAGATGCCGCTTTTTGAGCGGATGATGGAGATGGCTCCGCCATCGATGCATACGATGATCGTGAGCGGTGACGTGCTCATCCGCACCACCCAACCGCTTCAGGCCATACCTGAGGCTGATGTGGTGTGCTATGGCCTGTGGCTGAGTGATGAGATTGCCACCGGCCATGGTGTCTTCGTGGCTGACAGGAAAGCGCCCTCAACGCTCAAGTGCATGGTGCAGAAACCTTCGATGGACAGGTTGGCTGATCTCCGCCATGGCCATGTCTATCTCACGGATATCGGAATATGGCTTCTGAGCGACAAGGCTGTCAAGGTGCTGATGGACAGGAGTACCAGTGGCGATGAGGTGGTCAACTATGACTTGTATGCCACTTTTGGTTGTGCCTTGGGTACGCACCCCACCATCACCGATCCGGAAATCAATGCGCTTAAAGTGCTGATGATACCGCTCAATGGAGGGGAGTTCTATCATTTCGGAACAAGCCATGAGATCATCTCCTCCACTGTGGAGATTCAGAACCTCGTCAACGACCAACGGGAGATCATCCATCACTCCAGAAAACCGCAACCGTCTATCTTCGTGCAGAATGCAGAGACCTGGATACCCATAACGACCAACAACCGCAACCTGTGGGTAGAAAATAGCTGCATATCCGAGAAATGGACGCTCTCACACGAGAACATCATCACGGGCGTTCCTGAAAACAGCTGGCAGATGGAGGTGACTCCCGGCCATTGCATCGACGTCGTGCCGATAGAAGCGTCGCAGTGGGTGGTCAGACCTTATGGATTCCATGATGCTTTCAGGGGTGCTGTGGATGATGAGACCACTTGTTTCCTCGGACGTCCTTTCCGGCTCTGGGCAGAGGAGAGACACTTGCCGCTCAGCATGGTCGAAGGCGGGCAGGACTTGCAGTCGGCTAGGATATTCCCCGTGGTTGACAATCTCCATGACATGGGACTGGTCCTCAGATGGATGCTCAACGATCCTCTGCTGGATGGCGGCAGGATGATATGGATGAACGCTCGGAGAATGTGCGCAGATGAGATTTCTGCCGAGGCCAATTTGGTCAGGTTGACCGAACAAAGAAAGGAGAACCGTGGTAAGAACTGGCCCTTCCTGGCCAGAAACTATCAGCATAGTATTTTCTACCAGATTGATATGGACAACGCCGCACAGGAGTTTGCTGCTTTCCATATCGCTGAGCCTCATCCGATTCCCGAGGATGAACCGCTGTTGACCCGTATCCGCGACGCGATGTTCCGCTCAAGGCTGCGCTCTTTGAAAGGCCTCGATGGGACCGAACAAGAAAGGAAGGCTTTCGACCTCTTGAGGGACGGCCTGACCGTCGGCGCAAGGAATAATCCGCAATCACCGAAAATGTCGGTCTATGGTGACCAGATTGTCTGGAGCAGGAGTCCGGTGCGAATCGACATCGCCGGCGGATGGACGGACACACCGCCCTTCTGCCTGATGGAGGGAGGGGATGTGGTCAATCTGGCTATCGAACTCAACGGCCAGCCTCCCATACAGACCTATGTCAGGCCTTGCCGCGAACGGCATGTCATCCTGAGGAGCATCGATCTGGGGGCTTCGGAGGTCATCGACACTTACGAACAATTGGCCGAACTGCATCATGTGGGCAGTCCGTTCTCCATTCCCAAGGCTGCATTGGCTCTGGCGGGGTTCCTTCCTGGTTTTTCTGCTGTCAATTATGCCTCGCTGGCCGACCAATTGGAGGATTTCGGCTGTGGCATCGAACTGACCTTGCTTTCTGCTGTACCGGCAGGAAGCGGACTGGGGACAAGCAGCATCCTCGCTGCGAATGTGTTGGGCGCGCTCAACGACTTCTGTGGACTGGCATGGGACAAGAATGAGATCGGGCACCGGACATTGGTTCTCGAACAACTCCTGACCACAGGAGGCGGATGGCAGGACCAGTTTGGCGGCTTGCTACAGGGGGTGAAACTCCTGCAGACCGAGCGTGGATTCTCTCAGTGCCCCGTCACACGATGGCTGCCTTCAGAAATATACAATCAGCCCGAATACAAGGCATGTCATCTGCTTTTCTATACGGGTATCACCCGCACTGCCAAGAACATCCTGTCGGAAATCGTGAGACGGATGTTCCTCAACCAGCATGAGCAATTAGCCATCCTCAGGGAGATGAAGCACCATGCCCTGGAGATGTATGAGGCTATTCAGCGCAATGATTTCGATGCGATGGGAAGAATGGTGAGAAAGACCTGGCGTCAAAACCAGATGATTGACATCGGGACCAACCCCGCCGAGGTGAAAGCGCTCACAGATATGGTGGATGACCTCTGCCTGGGATATAAATTGCCTGGGGCAGGGGGTGGCGGCTTCCTTTATATGGTGGCCAAAGACCCGGAGGCTGCGGCTAGGATACGGCAAATCCTGCTCACCAACAGGCGCAATGCCAATGCGAGATTTGTCGAGATGTCTCTTAGTTCCACGGGTTTACAAGTGAGCAGAAGCTAAATCCTTAACTCATCAGAAGCAAGCTGCAAGGCCTTTTCTAGTATCTCTCCATGGTCAAAAGCCAATGGGGGCAACTGCTTGAGAGAAAACCATTTAGCTTGGGCTGCATCATCCTGTCCTTTAACCTCTGCTGTGCCATCTATGATGGTATAATAGGCAACGGTGATTACCCGCTCGCGCGGGTCACGGTCCACCTGGCTGAAGGCACCGATCTGATGGATGACTTCTAGGGATAATGTTAATCCGGTTTCCTCTTGCAGTTCTCTCAAAGCCGCTTCCTCGGTGGTCTCGTCGATTTCCATGAATCCGCCTGGAAAGGCCCAGCAACCTTGACAGGGTGGTGATTTACGCTCGATGAGCAGGATTTTCACATCGGATTCACAGCGGGCGAAGACCACGCAATCGGCGGTCACCGCCGGATGGGGATATTTGTAAGTGTACATATGGGTCTGGTTTTTCTGCAAAGATAATGCAAGGCAGGCTGAAAACCAAATAATCTTACCCCAAAAGTGGGGTATGCCCTAGAAATCGGCCTCATCCTGTCTCCCGACAAAATGAGGCCTGCCTATAACTAACCTTTATGATTTTTCGGAATAAATCCTTTGTGTTCTGATGGGATGATGCTACTTTGTGGTTACTTTGGTGGTAGCAAGCATGCGATGGATGTATACAGGCATGGCCACTCTGCTTAGGCGGGTGGACTTGTCATTGCCTTCGAGCTGCATGACGGCACGGTCGGCGCCTTGAAGCACGATGGTCGCTTTCATCCCTCGAGCCTCAATGGTGTCGTTGTGTAAAATTATTTCAGAACTTACTCCACCTCCGGAGTACCGATATATTGATGTATCTGGGTCTGGTGTATAGTCAATGCCCATCAACATGTCTCCATTGACCAGCAAGAAAGAGTTGGCTTTGCCTCCGTTGTCGGATGGATCCAACTGCCATACCCCGTCAAAAGGTTTTTGCCTCTGCTGGTCGGCATCACATGCCAGATGGAATGCTCTCATTATCTCTGCTGATGGCTTGGCCCTTGACCACTGGTCTGTGATTATTTCTCCCTGTGCCAGGGAGTTGTCGCTGGAAGACTTTTTCCAGTCGCACTGGAATGTGTCATCTGATACGAAACGGTATATCAATGGCTCTCCATGGGCGTTTGTCAAGATCTTGTCATGCATTGCAACTTCCTCACCCGAAAAGCCAAAGAAGAAGTTGATGCCGTCTATTTTATAAAAATGGGGTGAGAAGAATGTGTCGTGGTTGTAGAACGCATATTGCTTGAATGGAGGATAGAGTTCTTCGTTGGTATTGGCAGGACGTGTGAAATCCATTGTCCAGATGCCTTCAAGAGGATGGTGGGAAGACACGAATGAGATTTGTGCACGCGATGCCAATGTTGTGACAAACGCCAAGACCAGTCCCAGCATGCAAGCTGCCAGACGGAGATAACTCGCCCGGTTTCTTATTCTCTTGTTCATAAATAGAATCCTTTGTTTCAATGATTTGGAACTGAAAGCCGACTGCACCATCAACCACTGGCTGTTTTGCACACAGACTTTCAGCAGGCTCATTTGATAATCGTGTCTGTCGATACCCTCAGCCAGTACATCAGCATCGACTTCCAGTTCCTGCTGCATTTTCATTTCACTGAAAAATTTCCATACGATAGGATTATACCAGTTGACGGCCAACAATATCAGCATCACGCACAATTTGATGAAATGATGATGGCTGATATGGCATTTCTCATGTATCAAGACATACTGCCTGACATCGTCGTCGAGTCTGGAAGGCAAAAACACACTTTTGAAAAACGAGAAGGGGGTTGCACACCGTGTGGAGTATATGCTTACATCGTTCTCGTCTTCCATTTCGAGAATGCTTCCTCTCCGCATCCGCCAATACCATATTATTTGTACAAAAAAACTGATTACAACAGCAGCGGCGCCAGCGGCATAGAGCCATATCAGGAGGTTGGAAAACTGATGCAACGGGATGTTGGACCATGCTCTGTCCGTAGGGGAGATTGCAGTTGGCATGGGTTGACTCGGACCGTCCGTTGTCTCACTTGCTGTGGCAGGCGATTGTGCGGTTTGTGGAGTTGACGGGTTGGCGTGTATAGGTTTGTCTGTATCTAACACAACAGACAAAGAGGTGAATGAGCAAAGGCTGACAGCCAATACTGCGGTAAAAATGAAGGCTTGAGCCTTTCGGGCATGGCATCGCAGGCGGATAATCCAATAATACAGTGCATACAGCACAGCTGCCAGCACAATCCCTTCAAGTGGATGGAAACTCCAGTTCACATCTACCATGGTTGTTATTTTTTATGATTGATGATGTCGATGATGTCATTGATCTCCTGCTCACTCAAGTTCTCCTCTTTGGCAAAGAAGGAAACCAGTGACGACAGAGAGCCTCCAAAAAAGGCGGTTTTCACGTCTGCCATGTAATGGCGCAGGTAATCCTCACGCTTTACAATGGCAATGAAAAGATGGGCCTTACCCTTTTTCACACTTTCTACAAACCCTTTGTCCTTGAGTATTTTCAGAAAAGTTAGTAGGGTAGTGGGGGCCGGTTTGGGGTCGGGCAGGCGAGACATGATCTCTGAGGAATAACCTTGGCTGTCGGGAAGTCCCCACAAAGCATTCATGACCTGCGTCTCAGATTTGGTGAGTTGTTTTTTGTCTTTCATGTTCTAAATTTTTAGAATTCCTGCGCAAAGATATTCTAATATTTTAGAATGAACAAGAAAATGTTCTAAAACTTTAGAATATTAACATAAATTAATGGTTTTCTGCTCGGGATGAAAGCTCATGATGACGGAGTAATGATAAGTATAGAGAGATGGATTTTTACTGTTAAATGATGTTAATTATATAATAAATGGTTTGAAGGGGAGTCTAAGAATCGAAATTATTCGCTAAATTTGCATGTCGACAATAAAAATAAGTGCTTATGACCAATAAAATACTTGCAATTTTGATATCTGCTTTCATGTTCGTAGCCGTGCCTTCCATAGCATCGGCTGAGAGTATGATTGAGCTGATTGACACGGAGATACAGAACATCTCCCTGTCGCTGACAGAGACGACTTTGCATGTCACCGGAGCCAATGGCCAAGTGCTCCACGTCTATAATGTGGCAGGAGTAAGGGTGATGAGCGTCAAGGTGGAAGGACAAGACAAGAAAATCGAACTTAATCTGCCGAAAGGATGCTATATCGTCCAGGTGGGCAAAGTGGTCAGAAAGATTTCTATCAAGTAATGCCCTTCGGGGAAATGTCTTACAGGCATGGGCTTCTTGCTGTATGAATGACAGGGTGAGGGTCCCATGCCTTTTGTATAACTATCAGGGGAAATTGTTTTATGCCATACGACGGGAGTGACCTTCTCAAACAATTGTCAGACCCCCATCAGAAGCGGAAAGCTTTCGAGCAAATCGTGCGTCAGTACAGTGAGACCCTGTACTGGAAAATTCGGCGTATTGTCCTCACGCATGATGATGCTAATGACGTATTGCAGAACACATTTGTGAAAGCATGGGTCAATTTGGATGATTTCCAGAACCTTTCCAAGATTTCCACATGGCTCTACCGGATAGCGGTGAACGAATCCCTTGATTTCCTGCGAAAAAACAAGCACAGCTTTGATGCCAGCGTAGATGAGATGGCCGGAGTGGCCAACTTGCTGTTGGCCGACGACTATTTCGACGGCGATCAGGCGCAGGCTTTGTTGCAGGAGGCCATCGCCAAGTTGCCCGACGTGCAGCGGACGGTTTTCACGTTGAGATATTACGACAATATGAAATACAGCGAGATGAGCAAGGTGCTTCATACATCCGAAGGTGCATTGAAGGCCTCGTATCATATCGCCGTGCAGAAAGTGACTGATTATCTGAAAAACAGCAAATTATACCAATAACTAATAATCATTGTTATGAAAGACTTCAATTTCTATGCACCTACAGAGATCGTCTTCGGACAGAACTCAGAAGAACAAGTGGCCGGACTGGTCAGGAAGTATGGAGGACAAAAGGTGCTGGTTCATTATGGTGGAAACAGCGCAAGGCGTTCGGGCTTGCTCGACAAGATGTTCGGACTGTTGCGTGAGAACAATATCCCATTTGTAGAATTGGGTGGGGTGGTTCCCAACCCAAGATTGTCTCTGGTAAAGAAAGGCATTCAACTGTGCAGGGACGAGAAGGTGGATTTCATACTCGCTGTAGGAGGAGGAAGTGTCATCGACTCGGCCAAAGCCATCGGTTATGGTGTGGGCTATGAAGGAGAACCCTGGGATTTCTGGATGGGAAAAGCCGTACCGAAATCATGCCTCCCGATTGGTGCCGTGCTCACCATTCCGGCTGCCGGTTCTGAGATGAGCAACAGTTGTGTCATCACCAATGATGCCAATAATGATAAGCGTGGAATCAACAGCAACCTGTGCCGGTGCAAGTTTTGTATCATGAATCCGGAACGGACTTTCACGCTTCCTACCTATCAGACGGCTGCAGGAGCGACCGATATCATGATGCACACCATGGAACGTTATTTCACCGTCCATGATGACATGACTCTTACTGATGCTTTGGCTGAAGCCCTTCTCCGCACCGTCAAGGATAGTGCCCTTGAGGTGATGCGCAATCCGATGGATTACCGCCACAGGGCGCAGATCATGTGGGCTGGAAGTCTCTCTCACAATGACTTGATGGAATGTGGGTCGACCAAGGACTTCGCCACTCACAAACTGGAGCATGAGCTGAGTGCCATGTTTGATGTCACTCATGGCGCAGGTCTGGCTGCCATCTGGGGAAGCTGGGCCCGCTATGTGCTCCCGGGCCACGAGGCACGCTTCGCCAGGTTTGCCGTCAATGTCATGGGAGTAGACAATGATTTCACAGATGTGCGGCGTACAGCAGAAAAAGGCATTGAGGCCACCGAGCGTTTCTTTGCCCAGTTGGGAATGCCCATCAGCATTCACGAACTCCTCGGGCGTGACATCACCGACGAGGAGATCGAGGAAATGGCCAGAAGGGCAAGTCACGACGGCGAAATTTCATTGGGCAACATCCGTGTCTTGAAACGCGCTGACTTGGTGGAAATCTACAAGTTGGCCAGATAATCCTCGTGATGGGGACACTCAACCGACAGATATTGCGCCTGGCGCTGCCCTCTATCGTGTCCAACATCACCGTTCCATTGCTTGGTTTGGTGGATGTGGCTATCGTAGGACACATGGGCAGTCCCGCCTATATTGGTGCCATATCTGTCGGTTCGATGATTTTCAATGTCATCTATTGGGTCTTCGGTTTTCTCAGGATGGGAACGAGCGGACTGACCTCACAGGCTTTAGGCCGCCGTGACCTGACTGCTGTGGTTCAGATGCTTTGCAGGTCCGTGACAGTGGGACTGGTGGTGGCACTGATGATTATCGTCTTGCAGGTGCCCATTCGTCAATTGGCCCTGAATGTGGTTGCTCCAGAACCAGAAACCAGCCGGCTGGTGGTGACCTACTTCAATATCTGCGTGTGGGGAGCACCTGCCATGTTGGCTCTTTCTGGACTTACCGGCTGGTATATCGGGATGCAGAATACGCGTGTCCCAATGGTGGTTTCCATCTTCCAGAATGTGGTCAATATCGTGGCCAGCTTGTTCCTCGTCTATGGATGCGGCATGAAGGTGGAAGGGGTGGCTCTTGGCACGTTGACTGCCCAATACGCGGGGGTGGGACTGTCTGTGCTCCTGTTGTCAAGATTTTACTCAAGATTGACAAAATACTTCAAACGGGACGGATTGTTTAATTTTGTTAAAATGTTGGATTTTTTTAGAGTTAATTCCGACATTTTCCTAAGAACGGTTTGTTTGGTTGCTGTCAATTTTTATTTCTTGTCAGCTGGTTCCAGACAAGGAACGATCATCTTGGCAGTCAACACTCTTCTCATGCAATTATTCATTCTTTTCTCCTATTTCCTCGATGGTTTTGCCTTCGCAGGGGAAGCGCTCTGCGGAAAGCATTATGGTGCATCCAACTCGCAGGCTTTTCATCAAACCATCAAGAGGGTCATGCTCTGGGGATGGTTGACCGCTTGCGTGTTTTCTGCATTCTATCTTATTGGAGGAGAGGCTTTTCTGAGATTGTTGACTGATGAAATGCAGGTTGTGGATGCCGCATCATCCTTTTTCCCCTGGGCTGTTGCTGTGCCTCTTGTCGGGGTGACGGCATTTGTGTGGGATGGCGTGTTTATCGGAATGACCGCTACCCGTGGCATGCTGCTCTCCTCGTTTTTGGCGACGGTGGCTTTCTTTGCCGTCTATCTCCTCTTCCGTCGGGGGATGGGTAACCACGCGCTATGGATGGCTTTTGCCATCTTTCTTGCTGTAAGGAGCGTGGTACAGACAGCCATTTTTCGGAAATGTTATAAAAAATGATTCTTTCTTTTTTTGAAATTTGCTTTTTGACTTCAGGTTATTATAAATAATTATTATATAAAAAGGCATTTTTTCAAGAAAAACCTTTGGTTTTAAGGGCTTTTTTCCTAACTTTGCACGGATATCGACTAATTTTATGGCCATGGTTAGATTGATTTGTATATTATTCACGATTATTGCTATGCCGATAAGTATGTCTTCTCAGTCCTTCTCCGACCTTTGGGGAAAGTTCAGCGAGGCCCAGAAAAAGGACTTGCCCAAGACCCAGATAGAGGTACTTCAGAACATTATTGACAAAGCAGAGAATAGTCGTGAGTATGGCCATTTGCTCAAAGCCCAGCTGAAGAAAGTGGAAGCTGTCACAGCGATTACACCCGACTCCCTGAATGTAGAAGTGGACAAGCTTGTCCAGCTGGAGAAGAAGGCTGAGACGCGCAATCCGGTGCTCGCCGCTGTTTATCAGGCTGTTTTGGGAGCCGTCTATCAGCGCAACCCGACACTTGATGAGAAATGCGATGAGATCAGTAAAAACTATTTTGCCAAGGCCATGTCGAATCCCACCCTGCTGGCTTCGACAAAGACGGATGCTTTTGTGCCATTGCTGATCAAGGGAGATGACAGTCAGTATTACAATCACGACCTGCTCAGTCCCATCGCATCGTTGGCTGGCGACATGGAAGCCTTGCATTTATACTATTCTCAGAATGGTAACCGTGAGGCTGCCTGTTTGTCGGCTTGCCAATTGCTGAAGTTGAAATCAGGCCGTTCGGGTATTCTGTCCCAGAAGGAAAGGACAGCCCTCCTTCAGGAAGTCGATTCTTTGATCGACATTTATGGTGATCTGGATGTCGCAGGTGAACTGGCCATTCAGAAGGCGCAATTGCTTTCCTCTGAGCGCAGCATTACGGCAGCGGAGAGAATACAGTATGTGGATGACGCCAGGGCTCGATGGAGCAACTGGCCAAGAATCAATACGCTGTTGGATTTCCGCAATATGTGGATCAATCCGCAGTTCACAGTCGATTTTGGCAGTTTGATGCTGCTGCCTGGTACCACCCGCACAGTGAAGTTGAGTTACATCCGGCATATCAATGCCATCACCATGCGGATTGTGAGGGTGAATGTGGATGGAGGCCGGATATACAATCTTTCCAACGACAAGGATTGGGAGGAAATAGAGAATGCCATTGTCACCGGCAGCGACATCGTTTCGCGCCGGGAGTACACGGGTCATCCCGACTATGAGTTGTTTGAGGATTCCGTCAGTATCGGTCCCCTGCCGCTTGGTGCCTATCTCGCAGAATTCAAAAGTGATGTCAAGGGTGTGGAAACCGTCAGGATGCTCTTCTATGTGAGTGATGTCTTCCTGCTCTCCCAACCGCTTCCCAAAGGCAAAGAGCGCCATATCGTGGTCAGCGCCACAACAGGAAAACCGCTCAAGAACGCCAAAGTGAGAATCAGCGAGTACCGGGATACGATAGTGGTGGACTGCAACAAAAAAGGCGAGGCGACGGTGGAGAAAAGCGGCGATAACAATTGGAACGGGCAATTCTTCGCATATACTCCTGATGACAAATACTGCCCTGAGAAGAATTTCTGGAGACGAAACTATACCTACAATGCCGTCAGGCCTGAAACTACTTATTATCGCATCTTCACCGACAGAAGTATCTACAGACCTGGACAAACCGTTCAGGCGGCGGTTATGGCGTTCGTCAATCGAGAAGGTGTGACCACCAATGTGATTTCAGGCAAGTCGTTGAAGGTCATGCTTCGTGACGCCAATCATAAGCTTATTGCCACCAAGGAGGTGGTGACTGACGAATTCGGCAAGGCACCGGTAGATTTCACCCTTCCGGAGTCAGGACTGACCGGCCGCTTCTTTATCTCTACGGAGTCAGAAACAACCAGTTTCATGGTGGAAGAATACAAGCGCCCCACCTTCGATTTGGAGTTTGACACTTATGACCAACCCTACAAAAACGGTGATATCATTTCGGTCAAAGGCCATGCCAAAACTTATTCCGGCGTTCCGGTACAGTCGGCCAAAGTGAGCTACACCGTATCCAGGAAGAGGAATTCCTGGTGGTGGAATCCCGGCGGTCATGACGAGGGCGACGCAGAACTGCTTGTCGATTCGACCACTACGGATGAAAAGGGTTGTTTTGTCATCAAGATGCCGATGCAGCTCCCGGAATCTTCTGAAATAGCTCTGAACTATCGCAGCCCTCAATTCTACAGGATTGTCGCGGAGGTTGTCGTGACCGATCAGGCCGGCGAGAGCCATGATGGAGAATGCTCGATGCCCATTTCCAACAGGGAAAAGGCTTTCTCGTTCACGATGCCCAAGAACATTGAGCGAGGCCAGACGGAACCTGTGACTTTCCATCTCAGAAATCTTGTCGGCAACCCTGTTGACGGTGAGGTGACTTACACGATCGATGACCATGAGGACCGCTATACGGTGAAAGCCAACACACCTGTGGACGTGTGGGAGTCGCCATGGCTCAAGAATTCCGGCAAGCATATCATCAATGCTGTTTGCGAGGGTGATACAGTAAAGGCTGAGTTTGTCCTCTTCTCACTCAACGACAAGAAACCATCTTTTCAGACGCATGATTGGTTTTACGCCTCAAAGGATCAATTCCCCAATGATGGCTCTCCTGTTTATGTGCAGGTAGGCTCCTCTGATCCTGAGACAATGGTTTTCTATCAGGTGTTCTCTGAGGATAACGTTTTGGAACAGGGCTCTTTCAAACTCGATAATGCCAATCAGACCCGGGAATGGGTGTACAAGGAAGAGTATGGCACGGGAGTTCTTCTTACTTACGCCTGGGTCAGGGATGGTGTGGCTTACACCCATGAGCATCAGATCACAAGACCATTGCCCGACAAGCGCATTATCTTGAATTGGGAGTCTTTCCGCGACCGGCTCACCCCGGGATCGGAAGAAGAATGGACCTTAAGGGCCACTTATCCCGATGGAAAACCTGCTGACGCTCAGATGGTCGCCACAATTTATGACCATTCTCTCGATCAGATCAATCAGCACAGCTGGTGGTTCAATCCTTATATCAGGGTGAACGTTCCTCATGCTGGGTGGAACGCGACATCATACAACTCGTTGTATTCGAAAGCCAGCAATCCCATCACGTATCAGAAAGTCCCGGCTTTGAATTTCACCCATTTTGATGAGACTGTGTTCACTTTCTGGAATCCAAGGGTTCGGATGTATAAGAGTGTGGGTAGCAGAGGCATGGTGCTCCAAGAAGTTGCTCTGCGTGCGCCAATGGCAGAGGCTAATGCTGCTTCTGCCAAGGTTGCTATGGATAGTAGTGCAGACTTGTATGATTCTTTGGAAGAGTCTAAGGCCGTTGAGGAGGATAACAGTGCAGGAAGTGAGGAAAAAGTGGCTGATCAATTGAGGGAGAACCTCAATGAGACAGCTGCATTCTTCCCTCAGGCAGCGGTAGATCAGAATGGAAGGATTACCTTGAAATTCCGTCTTCCTGAGTCGGTGACGACCTGGCGGATCATGGGCCTCGTGACGGACAAGGAGTTGAATCATGGTTCCATCACCTCAGATGCTGTGGCACAGAAAGACGTGATGATCGTGCCCAATATGCCGCGGTTTGTCAGATTGGGAGACCATGCGCAGATCTCTGCTCAAATTTTCAACACGACCGACCATCCTGTGCAGGGAAAGGCTTTGATAGAATTGTCTGACCCGGAGAGTGAAGCAGTTGTCTTCAGCCAGACCAAAGATTTCAGCGTCGATGTGGAACAGACCGCTGCAGTGACCTTCGACTATCTGCCTGAAGGAATGCCCCGGTTGCTCGTCTGCAAGGTGATGGCGAAAGGCGAAGGCTTCTCCGACGGTGAACAGCACTATCTGCCAGTGTTGAGCAATATGGAACTGGTGACCCGTACCCTGCCGTTTACTCAGCATGGGGCACAAGTCAGCACGTTCGACCTCGACCGTCTATTCCCGAAAGGCATCAGTGATGGTAAACTGACGGTTGAATACACCAACAACCCGGCATGGCTCATGATCCAGGCTCTGCCGACCATGGCAGCTGAGCAGAATGAAAATGCCATCTCACAGGCCATGTCCTACTATGCCAACACCCTAGGACTGCATATCATGAATATGTCGCCAGCCATCAAGTCCATGGTCTTGAAATGGAATGAGGAGCAGCAGCAGGATAATCTGGTCAGCAATCTCAACAAGAACGCCGAACTGAAGGACCTTCTGCTTAATGAGACGCCATGGGTGAGCCAAGCTGATCACGAAGAGGGACAGAAACGGAGTCTGGTGAAGTTTTTTGACGAGGATACCAACAATCAAAGACGTAGTTCTGCTGTCAAAATACTCCGGGAGTTGCAGAATTCCGACGGTTCATGGTCTTGGTGGAAAGGCATGGAAGGCAGCCCCTATATGACAGTGGCTGTCAGCGAGATGCTGATCCGTCTCAATGTGTTGGCAGGCAAACAGTCTGATACTCAGGGAATGATCAACAGGGCTTGTTCCTATATGGGTACGAAACTGATCGAGGACATGAACGAGATCAAAAAATTGCAGCAGAAAGGTAAGAAGCGATTGCCAAGTGAACTTTCCTTGCATATTCTCTACAACCTTGCACTGGATGGCAGGACATTGTCTGACCAAGTGCAGGAGGCTGCTGACTTCCTCATCGGACTCTTTGAAAAGGAGTCGCCGGCATTCACGATTTACGGAAAAGCTCATGGTGCGGTCATCCTTGCCCATTATGGCAGGAAACAAAAGGCCGAGGAATATATGAAGAGCCTGGATGAATATGCGGTCTCGACCGAAGAAATGGGAAGATATTATGATACGCGTAAAGCCCAGTATTCATGGTGCAGCTATCTCATCCCTACAGAGGTGGCGGCTATCGAGGCCTACAAGAGGCTGAAGCCGGATCAGACGAAGGTGGTGGACGAGATGAGAAGATGGCTCCTCCAGCAAAAGCGTGCTCAGATGTGGAACACGCCGGTCAACAGCGTCGACGCGGTGTATGCCTTCCTCGAAGGCAACCTGGAGAGTCTCGACAATGGCGTGGAGTCTCGTATCTCTCTTGATGGCCAGACCATGCAGATGCCGCAGGCTACTGCTGGTGTGGGATATGTGAAGCAGGCAGTGGCGTATGACGGACAACGGAAAGTGGAGGTGGAGAAATCGTCCAGCGGAACTTCCTGGGGTGCCATCTATGCGCAGTTCATGCAGAAGGCCATGGATGTGGAGAAATCTTCCGCAGGTCTGACAGTGACACGTGAGGTGCGGACCAGTTCTCCGTCCCTCAAGGTCGGTGACAAGGTGGTGGTGCGCATTACGGTCAAGGCTGAGCGCGACATGGACTTTGTCGAGGTGATCGACCGCCGGGCTGCCTGTCTCGAACCGGTCAGCCAGCTCTCGGGATACCATTACGGATACTATATCGCTCCGAAAGACTACACGACAGCCTATTATTTCAACAAAATGCCGAAAGGCACGCATGTGGTGGAAACTGAGTATTTCATCGACAGGGCTGGTTCTTACGAGTCGGGCACTTGCAAGGCACAATGTGCTTATGCTCCCGAATACTCTTCTACTTGCGGAGCATTGAAGTTTGACGTGAACAAATAAATGATATGATACTGAAAAAGAGATACATACTGATTGTCGCCTTAATCGCGGTCCTGATGCTGATAGAAGCAGCACCGGCGATGGCGCAGCGTATCTCGACAACCGCTCAAGTCATCGATTGCGGCCAGGTGCTGTTCAGAAAACCGGTGACCGTGCATTTCGAACTCCTCAACGAGGGAGTGGGGACTGTCAACATCAAGAGTGTCGATACCAGTTGTGGATGCACTGAGGTGAATTACCCCAAGGGAGTGATCTCCGCCAACAAGCCTTTCGTGGTGTCTGCCACATACGATGCCAAACTGATGGGACATTTCGAGAAATATATCGACATCTATACCAGTGGAGCATCCCTGCCTTTCACACTGACCATGAGAGGCGTGGTCGTGGAGGAGATCCATGATTATGAGGGCGAATACCCGTTTATGATCGGAAAGATCAAGGCTGACCGCAACGAGGTGATGTTTGACGATGTCCGCAAGGGAGAGAATCCGGTCGAGGAAATCCATATCCTCAATACGACCAGTGATATCGTGACGCCCGTCATCATGCACCTGCCCGAATATATGAGGGCTGATGTCTCACCCTCGTCCATCCCTCCCGGTAGATCGGGTGTGGTCTACCTGACCCTCGACTCCAAGCGTATGGGTGACTATGGCCTTAAACAGGCTTCTGTCTATCTCGGACTCAAGGCAGGTGAGAAAGTGAGCGCTGACAAGGAAATCGACGTGTCGGCCATCTTGATTCCTTCGTTTGGTGTCGTCACCGACCAGCAACTGCTTTATTCACCTAAAGTGAAATTGTCTGACACCGTGCTTGACCTGGGCAGTTTTGAAGGAAAGAAAAAGAAGAAAGGAACCATTGTCATCGAGAACCTGGGCAGGACAGATCTGGAAATCTCCAATCTGCAGTTGTTCACACCCGGTCTTACCATTGACCTGAGTGCAACTGTCATCCCACCGGGAGAGTCTGCCAAACTCAAGGTTACGGCTGAGAAAAAGTCTCTGAAAGACGTAAGGAAACAACCGAGAATACTTATGATCACCAATGACCCGAGAAATCCGAAGGTCATGGTTGATGTCAATATCAAATAACGAAAAATAAAGTGCAATGGAGCATCCTGAGAATAACGAGGAATATAAGGGACTGACAGTCAATTCGGGGGTTGAACAGCCTTCGATCATCAACCCTTACCTCAAGCGGAGCAGATTCCGCAGAAAGGTATATTCTGCCGCGGAAATGGTGGAGGGCATCGTCAAGGGCGATGTGACCATTCTTAGCCAGGCAGTAACTTTGGTTGAGAGTGTCAATCCCGACCATCAGGCTAAAGCTCAGGAGGTGATCGAGAAATGCCTGCCCTTCTCCGGCAACTCCATCCGTGTAGGCATCAGTGGAGTCCCGGGTGCAGGAAAGAGCACCTCGATCGATATGTTTGGCTGCCATGTGCTTGATCAGCATGGAGGAAAACTGGCGGTCCTTGCCATCGACCCCAGCAGCGAGCGCACCAAAGGTAGCATTCTTGGCGACAAAACCCGAATGGAGAAACTGTCACTTCGGCCCGAGGCTTTTATTCGCCCCAGTCCGACCGCAGGCTCCCTCGGCGGAGTGGCCCGGAAGACCCGGGAGACCATCATCCTCTGCGAGGCGGCAGGTTACGATAAGATCTTCGTCGAGACTGTCGGAGTGGGACAGAGCGAGACAGCTTGCCACTCCATGGTGGACTTCTTTCTGCTCATCCAACTTGCGGGAACAGGAGATGAACTTCAGGGCATCAAAAGGGGAATCATGGAAATCTCCGATGGCATCGTTATCAACAAATGCGACGGCAATAACGTCGATAAGTGTCACGTGGCGGCAACCAATTTCAGAAATGCCCTCCACTTCTTCCCGAAGTCAGACAGCGGATGGATGCCGAAAGTGCTGTGCTACAGTGGGTTCTATGGATATGGAATCAAGGAGGTCTGGGACATGGTCTACGAGTATATCGATTTTGTGAAAAAGAATGGATATTTCGACTACAGACGCAACGAACAGAGCAAGTACTGGATGTATGAGAGCATCAACGAGCATCTGCGCAATAGCTTCTACAACAGTGAGGTCATCTCACGGAAACTGAAGGAGGCAGAAAAAAGCGTGCTTGCGGGTGAGCAGACTTCTTTTGCGGCAGCAGGACAACTGCTGGATTTGTATTTTGAAAACCTCAGAAACAGACAATGATTCAGATCGAGATTGACAATCAAAGCGGATTCTGCTTCGGCGTGACCACAGCCATCAACAAGGCTGAGGAAAAACTCGCTGAGGAGAAGACATTGTACTGTCTGGGCGATATCGTCCACAACGGCATGGAATGTGAGCGCCTCAGGGAAATGGGACTGATGACCATCAACCATGATGAGCTCCAGCATCTTCATGATGTGAAAGTGATGTTCCGTGCCCATGGCGAACCGCCTGCTACCTATCAGGTGGCACAGCAAAACAACATCGAGATTGTGGATACCACATGTCCGGTCGTACTGCAATTGCAGAGAAGAATCAAAAAGCAGTTCGACAGCAACCCCGAGGCACAAATCGTCATCTTCGGAAAAAGCGGACATGCTGAGGTGCTCGGACTGGTCGGACAGACACAAAACAAAGCGATTGTGGTGGAGAATATTGAGGATGTGCAACATCTCGATTTCAACCGCGACATCTACCTTTACTCACAGACGACAAAGTCGCTGGATGAGTTCCACCGCATCATCGACTATATCCAGAGCCACATCTCACCCAATGCCTGTTTCAAGAGTTTCGACACAATTTGCAGGCAGGTGGCCAACCGGATCTCCCACATCGCCGCCTTCGCGCAGAAACACGATATGATCCTCTTCGTTTCAGGAGGGAAAAGCAGCAACGGGAAAGTACTCTTCGACGAATGCAGAAGGGTGAATCCCAATACGCACCAGGTCGAATGCTCAGAGGAAATCGACATGGAATGGCTCAATGGTGTGACGTCTATCGGTATTTGCGGGGCGACAAGCACTCCGAAATGGCTGATGGAGGAATGCAGGTCTTACATTTTGCAACATACTGAAATCAATCATATATGCTGAAAACAATAATAATCATTAATAATTTTAAACATTCAAACTTATGAGAAAAAAGGTTCTATTCACGTTGACAGTCTTGTTAGCTGCCGTAGTTCAGTTGACAGCCGCACCTGTCACAAAAGCTGAGGCTTCTGAGATGGCCGAAGCTTTCCTGATGGCCAAAGGCATTGCCGTTGAGGGCAACCTGACCTTGGCACAGTCACCCAAAAGAAACCTACCCTCCAGGGATGGGTCTGCCTATTATTATGTCTTCAACAATGGTGAAGACGGCGGTTTCGTCATCATGTCCGGTGATGACCGTACGAGGCAGGTCCTCGCTTATTCTGATGAGGGCACTTTTGACATGAATCTGCTGGGTGAGAATGTAGGCGATCTGCTGGATGACTATGTTCAGCAAATTGACATGCTCGACAGAATGGGTTATCAGACAACCAGAAATGAGAATGTGGCTCATCTTCCGACGCCGACGACAAATCCTGTCCAGCCCTTGCTTACCTCGAAATGGAATCAGTATTCCCCGTTCAACAACACTTGCCCCACTTATTCCGGTACTTCGAGAAGTGCTGTGGGATGTGTGGCTGTGGCCATGGCGCAATACATCTACTATTTCAGAAACAGAATGGATGCGACATTGTCCACGACAATTCCTGCCACCGACAATGCCAATCCCTCCCCAGCCATCAAATCTGGATTCAATTTCAACTGGAATTTGATGTATGATGTTGCTGATGGTACCCAGAGCTCTTCCCAAATCAAGGCCGTGGCTGAGCTTTGCAGGGCATGTGCGACAGCCCTCAACAGCAGTTTCGGCTATTCTACCAGTGCCTATCATTCTAGTATCGCATCGGCTCTGAAGTCCTACTTCAAATTCAACCACTCCGACTTGGTGAATCGTGAGTCATATCCTTATGAGCAGTGGAAGAGAATGTTGATTGACGAACTTGAACAGGGAAGACCAATTCTCTACACGGCAAGAAAAATTTCCTCTGGACACTCCTTTATATTGGATGGATATGATGGTGGCGACCTCTTCCATATCAATTGGGGATGGGGTGGTAAGAATAACGGATTTTTTGCGATTTCTGCTTTCGAGCCTGAAGACAAGGAGGGTGATGATACTTTGATCAATCCTACAACGACTTATCTGAGTTCTCATCAGGCCTACTTTAACCTGCAACCCTTGAAAGGTTATAACAGTACCAACGAATTTGTTTATCTCTCTGCACTGATTAACAGCGCTTCGGGAACAACAGCCAAGGTAACATACTACAATCGCACGGGAAGTACGAGGACCTATCGTGGCGGACTGGGCTATCTCGATGATAATGGAAATGTGGTGCTTCTGAAAGAATGGACGAAAGGGGATATGGCTGTCAACCATAATTACAACACCGGTCCCGTCACTTATACGCTTGGTACAGCCGACTTCGCTGCTAAAAACCTGAAAGCAGGTACTTACAGGATTTTCCCCGTTTGTAAGCTCAAGGGAGAGGATTCCTGGACAGTCTGCGCCGCTGCTACCTCTTACCTTTATATAAAGGCGGTGTATGCCACCAGCAAGGTGACGCTGTCAATCGGCAAATTCCAGCCCTCTTTGTCCGCAACCTTAGAAACTCCGGGATCCTGCGTGAAGAGCGCCAAACAGCCTGTTGTTATCTCCATCACCAATTCCGGAGAGGATTTCTATGGAAATGTTTATCTCTTCGCCAACAACAGCACTACGAACAAGGGGGCATCTAAAGCTTCATCTTCATTGTTCGTCCCTGCAGGAAAGACGGTGAAACTCTATTTGTATTTCACTCCGACAGCCACAGGTACCTTTACCCTCTGGGCAACAACCAACTCTTCTGGCTCTGACGTCATCGGTACCACTAAAATGACTGTCATCTCTGGTTCTACTACAAGGAAATTGACGTTGACCTCTTTGGATATCGCCAATGAATCTTCCACCAAGAAGAAAATATTGGGCACAACGTTTAAAGCGACATGTAACATCACCAATAATACTGGCTATCCTTATGCCGGCATTGTAAGGGTGGTGCTGTGGATTTCGAATGGCAGTTATGCCAACATGCCTGTTGTGAAGAACAAGTTCCTGACTTTTGCTCCTAATGGGAAGAATACCTTGGAGTTTGAGTTTGAGAATCTGAATCCCGCCAAGAAATATGCTATTTCTGTTGGATATGAGGATGGTGCTGACATCGTTGGCGGATGGCTGACGGGATATACATTCACCAATGCCGTGATGACCTACTACGGACCGGACAACATGGTGGCCATCGCTCCTGACGAAACCATCACTATTCCTAATGGTGTGCTTGCCGCTGATTTCAGCAATACTACTGGCACCGTGAAGAAGGTGGTGACCAACAATAATCCCAACACACTGTATTTCGTCGGTGCAAACGAGTCTCAGATCACCGGTCTCTCCGGCAAGAACTTCGTCAAAGGCACGAAGGCTTCTACCATTACCTTGCAGGATGGTTATGGCTTCTTCACACCTAAGAAGTTCACAGCTGACAAGATTTCTTACAGTAGGCTGATGACCATCGGTACGGGTGGTTCAGGTGGCTGGCAGACGATTTGCATGCCTTTCGCTGCTTCTACTGTGACTTGCAATGGACAGGAACTCAGATGGTTCAAGTCTGGAAGCGACAAGAATGCGCATTTCTGGATCAAGGACTTCAGTGCGCTCAACGGCAATACCGTCTGCTTCGGTTACGTGGATGAACTCGAAGCCAACCATCCTTATTTGATGGCCGTTCCTAACCAGACCTGGCCGCAGAGCAACCTCGTCGGAAAGACTTTGGTCTTCAATGGTGAGAATGCTGTTCTCGACAAAGACCCGATGGTGGTGACTGGATCCGATGTGTTCAATTACAGAGGAAAGTTCGTTGAGGAAACCATTTCCAATATCTATGTGTTGAATAACACGGGCAGTAAGTTCCTCTTTGGCAACAATACGGTCAAGCCGTTCAGATGCTATTTCATCAAGACCAATCTTGACCTGACGGATGTCAATGATCTCAACATCGGTTCCTTCGATGAGACAACAGAAATCATGGTTCCCGTGGCCAGTGAAGGTGAGACGCTGGATGTCTATAACCTCAGTGGCGTGAAGGTGGGACAAGCCACCGTCGTTGACTCTAAGATTGATCTCGGTGATCTGCCGAAGGGTGTCTATGTCGTGAAAGGCAAGAAACTCATCAAGTATTGATCACGGTGTGATATAACGCAAATCGGCTCCCGGATTCCGGGAGCCGATTTGTGTTTATTGGGGGAGACTGTCAATCTTCTTTTACGGCTTCTTCGTATCGTGCCATCAGCCATTCGTTTTGTTCGGGAATCGTCATCTCGCTGTTGTCCAGCAAAATGGCATCTTCTGCTTGGCGGAGCGGGCTGACTTCACGGTGGCTGTCAAGATAATCACGCTCCTGTACATTGCGCAGGATCTCGTCAAAATCTGCAGGAGTGCCTTTTTCCAGCAATTCCTTGTAGCGTCGTTGGGCACGGACTTCCGCTGATGCGGTGACAAAAACCTTCAGTTCGGCATCAGGGAAGACAACGGTGCCGATGTCGCGGCCGTCCATCACCACACCTTTCTCAGCTCCCATCCTTTGCTGCTGGGCCACGAGGGCTTCACGGACAAAGGGAAGGGCAGCCACTTCACTTACCTTGTTCGACACTTCCATGCCGCGGATGAATCCTTCCACGCATTCTCCGTTAAGATAGGTGTCGGGACGTCCAGTTTCCGGATTGAATTGGAAACTGATGATGATTTCCGGAAGATGGGCTTCCAAGGCTTCTGTCTGCAGTTCTCCTTCCTCATTGTAGAGACCATGCTGAAGCGCATAGTAGGTCACTGCGCGGTACATGGCACCCGTATCCACATACACGTAGCCGATCTTGCGGGCCAGATCCTTGGCCATCGTGCTTTTGCCACATGAGGAATGGCCGTCGATTGCTATTGTGATTTTTCTCATGGTTGTTATATGTTGAATGAAACATTGGCGATGATGGAGGATGAAGACACATGGTACTTGCCCCAGGAGAGATTGATCTTAAACCGGTCCAGGTTGACGCCGGCTCCCAAGGTAAGACCTGCACCGTGGCTGCTCTCATGCTCTCCGTCAGAGATCTTCATCTGGTTGGTCCGGCGGAAGTTGAGGCCACCGCCCACCCAGATCTGTTCTGACAACAGGATATCCGCACCTACGGCGAGGTGGTTGATGAACTTGTCATCCCAGTGGGTCAGGTCAAGGAAGGTGGCGGAGAGTCTGAGAGGAGCCCCCGTGAATTTCTTCGTGACCCCTGCCTGAAGTTCAAATGGCAATCTTTCGTATTCTTCATCGTATGCTTTCAGCTGTCCGCCCAGGTTGCGTGCCACAGTGGAGATTGACAGATCACGGTCAGAATCGTAGTAGTTCAGTCCCAGATCCACGCACATGGCTATCGAATTGTAGCCGCCGATATAGGAGGTGATCCATTTCGCGGCTATACCTCCAGACAGACGTTGAGTCAGGTTGTAGCTGAGGTAGCCGGCCAAGGAGATGTCACGGGCTGAGAATTCTCCGGTCTGCACGTTGTTGGCATCCACCTCCTTCATGGTGCCATAGCCCATGTACTGGGCACTGCCGCCAATGGTCATTCGGTCTTTCACAACTTTGCTGTAGGTGGCGCTGGCAGTATTCACTCCGGCCATGTAGTTCATGTAGTTCAGACCGATGGTCCCGTCGCTGACTGAGGTGAGGAGCGCGGGGTTGGAGAAGATCAGCGAGGGGTCGTCTTCGATGAGGGTGATGTTCTCTCCTCCCAGTGCGGCACCATGGGCACTTACCGGGAGTCGAAGGAAATTATAGGCAGTTTGACTTTCCTGACCATGCGATACCATGGCCAGAATCAAGGCAAATAGCACTAAAAAACCTTTTTTCATCCTATTGAAATCAAAATTTTAGGCAAAGTTACACCTTTTTTCAAATATCTGAGCTATTTTTGTATTTCGAAATGAAAAGGCGAACGTTTTCTTTTTCAAATAACGGATTTTTGGCTCGTTTATTGAATGGAATGATGACTTTTAATGCTCTTGTCCGTATTATGGGATATGACGCACGTTTGATGAGAGGGATGCTATGGAGGTGAAGAAATCGACTTATGCCGATTTGGAACGTTTCCGTCCGATGGCATTCTTGCTCGGACTGGTCGTCGCTACGGCTGCATTTATAGTGGCACTGGAGTTTTCTTTCAGTGACAGGGACGACTTGTTTGATGCCGACTTCCTGGATGAAATCGCTGAGGACATGGAATTCATGCCGCCTATGGAGGAGAACATCCCTCTGCCGGAACCGGAGACACAGACTCCTTCACAGACCGACCAGATCAAGGTGGTGGAGGAAGCCAGACCTGCGGAAATGGAGAGTGAGGCCGAACAGAAACCAGAGGAAATCCTCACGGAGACGGAACTGGAGGAAAAGACTCTGGAGGATGAGGAAGAGGTCGTCCCGTTCAAGGAGGAAGAGGTGAAGATGATGAATGAGGTCGATCGTTTGCCTGAGTTTCCTGGTGGAATGGCTCAACTGATGAAATGGCTGACGAAAAACCTGACCTATCCTGAGATGGCCAAGGCGCGTCAGATCAGTGGTCGTGTGGTGGTGTCTTTCATCATCAACTCTGATGGGACGGTGGATGATGCCAAACTGCTCAATACGGTTGATCCCATGCTCGACCGTGAGGCTCTGAGAGTGGTCAAAATGATGCCGAAATGGAATCCTGGCCTCAGCGGGGGAAAAGCGTGCCGCACGCTCGTCCACATGCCTGTGGTATTCAAATTGTAATTACTAAATGACTATAAATATGATGAACTCCAATGAAATCCTTAAACTGATCAACGATTATCTGGACCATATCCGCTATGATCGTAAACCTGAAGGCTTGTATGAGCCTATCAAGTATGTGCTGTCTCTTGGTGGTAAGAGAATCCGGCCTACCTTGATGCTTTTGGCTTACAATATGTTCAAGGACGATCCTCAGAGCATACTCCCCTCGGCATGCGCATTGGAAACCTATCATAACTATACACTTCTGCATGATGACTTGATGGATAATGCCGACCTCAGAAGAGGACACATGACGGTGCATAAGCGTTGGAATGCCAATACGGCCATTCTGTCGGGTGATTCGATGCTGGTCCTGGCTTTCGAACAGATGGCTCAGTGCCGCGAGGACAAGTTCAAGGAGATTCACACGTTGTTCACTCGCACGGCGCTTGAGATCGGTGAGGGACAGCAATATGATATGGAATTTGAGAACCGCAATGACGTAGCTGAGGATGAATATATCGAGATGATCCGATTGAAGACCAGTGTCTTGTTGGCTTGTGCGACCAAGATGGGCGCTATCCTGGCTGATGCGCCGGTGGAGGATGCTGAGAAACTATATCAGTTTGGTGAGAAAATAGGCCTTGCCTTTCAGTTGCAGGATGATTTCCTGGATGTATATGGAGACACCAAGGTGTTTGGAAAAGCCATTGGTGGGGATATCATTTCCAATAAGAAAACTTATATGCTCATCAATGCTCTGGCTCTTGCTGACGAGAGACAGAAGTCGGTCTTGCAATACTGGCTGGACATGCCTGACCCCGACCCACAGGAGAAAATCGCTGCCGTGACGGAGATTTACAACGAGATAGGCATCAATACGCTTGCCAATGACAAAATCCAGTCGTATTTCCAAGAGGGCATGCTGTTGCTTGATGCCGTCAAGGTAAGCGATGACCGCAAACAGGAGATGCTTGCCTATACACGGGAGATGATGAAGAGGGAATTCTGATTTAGAGAGGGGCTGTTCATGCCTTATAGAAGATTACCCAAGACGGATGCTGCAAGGTTGAAGGCTCTTGAGGCATTGGTGGACAACAAGGAGGTGTATGCTGAGGGTGGACGCTTTGTCAACCGCCAGCTTCTGACTGAGGCCCAGTTGTTTTATGGCCAGTTGAGCGACAATCTCGCCATCTACAAGATGTCGATGCGTACCCAGGTGAGATATACCCGGAGAATCGGACCGCTGCATCATCGCGCAGCTCTGTTTCTGAGCCATTTCCTCCAGGTCTTGTTTCTTGCGGTGGAGAGAGGTGAGGTGCCTGAACGTGATCTGGCTTTGTATGGTATGGCTGAGAAAGAAAGAGTCGTGCCTTACCTGAAGACGGTGGATGCAGTGATGGAATGGGCTCCCAAAGTCATTGAGGGGGAGAAAAATAGACTGAAGGGTGGTGGAAAACCGATACTCTCACCTTCCATCGGGGCCGTGATGACTCATTTTGATGTGCTGCGGAAAATGGCTGATACACAGAAACAATATCAGACGCGTACTCAGAAAGCTCTTGCTGACATCACTCGGTTGAGACCTGAGGTCGATCGGGTAATCCTGAGTATCTGGGACCTGATTGAAGCTCATTTCCGTCATCTCCCGATGGAGGAACGCTTGGTGGAATGCCAAAAATTTGGCATCATTTATTATTATAGAAGAAACGAGAGAAGAAACAGAGGATGAAATTTATCGATACCCATATTCATATTGATGGCCATGAGTTTGATGATGACCGTGATGAGGTGGTGAACAGGGCGAAAAATGCCGGGGCCATCCATATGTTCGTACCTGCCATCGACATGGAGTCTGTCGAACGTGTGCTCCGTTTCTGCGCTGACTATAAGGATTATGCCTTCCCGATGATAGGACTTCACCCTGAGGAGGTGAGGCCGGATTTCATGGATGTGCTCGACCGTATGGAGGCGATGCTTCCCGGTCCTTTTGTTGCCATAGGTGAGATAGGACTGGATTATTACTGGAGCCGGGAGTTCGAGTCCGAACAGTTGAGTGCGTTCGAACGTCAGGTCAGATGGGCTTGTGATACTGGGCTGCCACTGATGATCCATTGCCGGAAAGCGCAGAACGAGATGGTGGCCGTGTTGAAGAAATACCGCGACAGACTTCCGGGCGGTGTATTCCATTGTTTTACCGGAAATTTGTTGGAGGCCCGTCAACTGCTTGATTTTGACAATTTCGTGTTGGGTATCGGCGGTGTGCTTACTTTCAAGAAAAGTCATCTTCCTGAAGTGGTGGCTCAGTTGCCTTTGTCTCGAATTGTCTTGGAGACGGATGCGCCATATATGGCCCCTGTACCGATGCGGGGAAAGCGAAACGAGAGCGCTTATATTATCCATGTCATCGATAAGTTGGCGGAATGCTATGGGGTGGACCGGGAGACTGTAGCGGATCAGACCACTGAAAACGCGCTTAAGGTATTCAAGATGTGAGTTCATGTTTAGGAAAGTTCTGGCGTTAGTTGGTTTATTGTGCAGCTGTCTGTTGGCTGCACAGGAAACAGATTCCCTCAGGCGCTGGGGCGCAACGGTGTCAGTGAGTCCGGGCCATGTTCTCGTCGTCGATGAATATCAGCGCAAATGGCAGAAGGGCACGTCAAATTTCTCCGTCGATTTGTCTGTCCAACATATTTCGTTGCCCTCCGATAGCGATGCTTTTGCTGCGGATTTTGGATTCCCGACAATCTCTGGTGGGTTGAAGTATGGTTTCAATCATGGGGTGACCATGCACAAATCGCCCGACCCGGCATGGGGATTGGCAGAGGAGGTGAACTACGATTCCCACATGGGGAACCATGTCTCAGCATACGCTTCTTTTGCCAGACCTATCTGGAGAACAAGTCGATGGGAATTCGATTATTCGCTTTCGATGGGCTTTGGATACAGTCGTCGTAAATATGACCGATGGAAGAATGTGGATAACGAGCTGATCGGTTCGCGCTTTCTGATCTTCTTTGGTGCAGGTACTCATCTTACCTGGAGATTTGCTGAGAGTTGGGGATTGAAAGCCGGGATGGAGTATTGGCATCTGAGCAATGGGGCGCTCAACCGGCCCAACAAGGGCGCAAATTTCCTCGGACCATCTTTGGGCCTTGTTTATATGCCATATTATAATAAGGTGTCGGAAAAAAGTGCCGGACCATCCCGCCCGGCGTTCAATAAATACTGGTTCATGGATGTCGCCGTCGGGGTAGGGGGGAAGACCCTTAACGAGGAGTGGCTGCTGACACAGTTTGGTACTCCTCCTGGTGAGGAAAACTACCGCACTGATGATTTCAGCATCTACCTCGCATATTCCCTTCAAGTCGATTTGATGCGTCGTTATGCTCGGAGATGGGCGTCGGGAATAGGTGTGGATGTCTTCTATGGGCCTTATGCCTCCAGAGTGAGGAGGATTGATGAACGGCAAGGGGTGCAGGCAAGGCATAGTGCTTGGTCGGCAGGAGTCGCACTCAAGCATCAGGTCTATTATCATCGGTTTGCCCTGGCGATGTCTTTGGGGTATTATCTCTACAGGGAGATGGGTATGAACGCAAGCAAGATCGAGAAGCCTTATTATGAACGTATAGGAATCCAGTATGAATGTCCGGCAATAGGGGGACTCACCATCGGGGCCTTTGTCAAGGCTCATCTCACCAAAGCCGACTTGACCGAACTCGTTGTCGCCCTTCCCATCCGTATCGGCTCCAAACACATGCCATAGACGGAGAGAATCGCAAAAATACCACGTCAAACTTGGGGAATCCATTTCTTTTTTGTAATTTCGCATCGTCAAACATACAACTATCCTGCAATGAAGAAATTCTTTGGTTTTTTGATGCTGTCTCTCGTTCTGATTTCCTGCAATGCCGAAAAAAAACAGATTTCAGAATACCTCGAAAATAATTATTCTGATAGAGAAATCGAGGTCGTGGGTGACATCGTAGCAGATTCCGCCTTTTGCCCGCTTGATAACCTGGACAACACTTCGATAGAAATCGCGGGATGTAAGGCTATGTTGATACACCTGCTTGATGCAGATCCGGATTCCGCATTCAAAATGGCCAGAACCCTGAAAGCCAAATATGCGGGGAAAAATGGGTTTGCAAGCATTGCCTATCCCAAAGGGAAAAATAACCGCATGGCTTTGATGGCGAAATGCAAGGATGATGGACAAGAGAGAGTTATCACTTTCTTCAAGAACACGAGTCATGACGTGATAGAGTTTTCCTCTCTGGATGTGGATGAGGTCATCGATAGTCTTTTGGTGAATTACACAGAACTGATGGATGGCATTGAGGTCATTCTGCAGGATAAGGCTGCCAGCCGCACCGAAGAAGAATAGGGCTCCGACATCCTTTTGAGGCTTAAAATCATTCATTATTGTTATTTTGAATTGATTTTTGTCAAGAAACGGGAAAATTTTTCATTTTTGGTGAAAATAATTGGGAAAATATTTGGAGGGAATGATTTTTTGTCATACCTTTGCATTCGCTGCGCTTGAAAAACGAGATGGCGCAACAACTAAGAAATCGTTCTTTGAGAGGATTACATGAAGACAGAGAAGTAGTACAAGAAGCAGTGCCCTTCTCCTTTTTTGGAGGTTAGGGCACGGGTAGAAGATA
>CACYQD010000025.1 GCA_902776475.1 uncultured Prevotellaceae bacterium
GAATTTCGCTGAAGGCATTCTCAACTACGACACCTGGGAGGTATTTGGCAACGAAGATGTCACAGGCATGTTTCATAGTGACGCTTCCGACGGTGACGGTTGGGGACTTTTCCTCACCACAATCGAACAACCCGGTTTCGTGATGCTTAAATCAGGCAAGATCAACGTGAATGGGGCAGAGAACCCCACCCTTCTGTTCGACACGAAAGGCAAAGATATCACCAAAGCGGTGGTGTTTGGCAGCACTGATGACGGTGAATGGGTTGAGATACAAGAAATAGATCTCACCAGTGAGTATGCCACCGCCAAGGTTCCACTTGGCAAGAGTGAGCGCTTCAGTCGCTTCGCCATCGGCGCTAATATCGTCAAAAACTCGGTAATAACGGGGGTTGACGAATCTACATGGCCATATACTTATGAATGGAACGACCTGCTGTTCATCGACAACATCAAGGTTGTGGACTTGCCGCCATACGATTTGGCGGTCGCCGTGGAAGCACCAAGAACAATCACTGCCGGACAGAAAGCCACCATCTCCGCGACCATTGAGAACAAAGGCGAGAATGCCGCCAACGGTTTCACATTGAAGATGACAGCCGGTGATCAGGTACTGTCGGCAAGGAAACGGTCACCACCGAATTTGCCTCCAGCATTTTTGACGATGCTGCCGACCTGACCATCAGGGCTGAGGTTATCTTCGACAATGACAAGAAAGAGGCAAACAATGTGGCAGAAAGCAATATCAGCATCAAGGAGCCTTCAATAGCCCGCCCTCGTCATGTCACTGCCCAGCAAGATGCCAACGGCAACGTAGAACTCACATGGCTGGCTCCTGACCCAGAGGAAATCAACGAAGTGACCGAGGACTTCCAATACTATGAGAACGGTGCCAACGAAACAGGTCTTGTGGGCGACTGGACATTGGTGAACAACAATGGTGCCACGAAGGGTAGTTTGTTTCAAAACGGCTCTTTGGCCAGCGATGGCAAGGCCATGGCTTGGGAGGTCATCAAACCTTCTGAATACGGCATGATCTTGGATGAATTGAAAGGACCCAACGGCTCACTTGAAGAAGCCTTCCTCTTGTCAACATACAACACAGACGAGGAAAATCAGTTTTTTCCTGACAATGACGACTGGCTCATCTCTCCCGAACTGCCAGGTGTGGGCACAAACCATCAGTTTCTCCATCACTGCCCTTGACACCTATTTCTTCGGCGGCGCTGCCAATTACGAAGTGCTGGTTTCCAGTACGGATCAGGAAATGGCCAATTTCACGAAGGTATATGAAGGTGTGATTACCAAATATGGATGGCAGAGAGTTCAGGTCTCTCTGCCTGAAGGCACGAAACACTTCGCCATACGCAACATCACCGATGGCTATATTGCCTTGGCCATGATGCTTGGCGACATCTCATACCTTTGCACGGGCGTTAACGTTGAAGCTTACCACATCTACTACGAAGGCATGAAGATTGCCACTGTCGTTGGAGACCAAACCACCTACACAGTTGATGCCGACAAGGTGGAGTCAGGCGAGCGCACATTTGCCGTCAGTACTGTCAATGACAAAGGCCATGAGTCGAAACCCGTCACCGCCACCATCAACGTGGCGGCAGGCATTAAACCGATTGTTGTCGAAGACAAGCCCTTTGATGTTTATGCTCTCGATGGCAAACTGATACGTAAACAGACAAATAGTCTGAACGGTCTAAAAGGCATTTACGTGATCAATGGCAAAACAGTGATGATAAAATAAAGGCAGCGCCGAACATGAATTGACATCAGATATACCACATCCCCCATAAAAAAGCTCCCCTGATTTGGGGAGCTTTTTTATGGAAGATAACTGCTATTCTTCTTTCTTGGCAGGAGCCTTCTTGGCTGCCGGTTTCTTGGCAGCCGGTTTCTTGGCGGCAGGCTCTTTCTCGAGTTTGGCCTTCAGTTTGTCTTCCAGTTTCTGCATCTTGTCGATCTTGGCCTGGAGACGTGTGATTTCCTTGTCTTTCTTCTCGATTTCGTCACCCTGGTTCTTGATGGTGGTGAGCAGAGCATCGAGTTCATCATTGTCGATAGAATCGGGATAGAGTGCGTTGACCCTGTTGATGAAATCGCCAAGGATGTTCATGTAGTTGGTGAAGGCATCAAACGGTGTGCTGTAGATACCACGGTCGAGACCCACATTCGATGGCTTGGTGGTCATGAAACGGAAGTTGTTGGAAGCCTGCAGGTAGTCCCAGTCCTGGTTGATGCGCGGATCGTCGGCGATGCGCAGGCGGTCGGCGATGCTGTAGAGTTTGTTGAAAGCCTCACGCTGCATCGGGTTGCCGAGCCAGCAGCTCACGTCGCGCTCCTCGTCCACCCATGACAAGGTATCGGGCACGTCGAGGTTGCCCACGCTCTTCATCTTCAGGCAGATCTCTGTCGGTGTGGAGAAGGTGATGCCTTTCTGTTTTGCGCAAGCCGGGAGAGCCTTGAGGAACTCCAGGATATTGCTTGACAGCGGTTGAGCGATACCGAGAGCCGAAAGTTCCATGAAGATGTTGATGATCTGCTCCTCTTCGGGGAAGTTGGCAATGCGGTCGATGTAGTTGTCGGCAAAGAGCGGATAGCCCTCCCACTCGCTGTTGTTGAAGCGCAGAGAGATATCATCGCTGAGCGTCACGTCGCGGAGCAACAGTTTGAGGTTGGGAGCGATGGCGCAGTTATACACATAGTGAGGAGATTTCCATCCGAGCACATGCTTGGCGCCCTCGGTGAGCATGCCTTTGAATCCCATGGCGGCAGCCTGTCCGCCGATGTCGTCGCTGTAAATCAGCGAGGAGTTGCGGAGCACCTGAGGCTCTTGTCCGAAATACTCCTTGATCTTGACACATTGTTTTTTGACGTCACGTGCGAAGGAAGCCTCGTTGGCGAGAGCAGCCAGTCCGTGTGAGTAAGGCTCTGCGAGGAATTCCACGCATCCAGTGGCATTGAGTTCCTGGAGTTTCTCCAGCACCTGAGGCGCATGCATCTCCAGCTGTTCGATACCCGTACCGGAGAGAGAGAAAGCCACCTTGAAATAGTTTCCATTCTGAGCGATCATCTCCTGGATGGCGTTGAGGGCCGGCATATAAGAACGGTTGGCGATGTCGGTGATGGAGCGCTCATTCTCATAATCATCATAGTAATAGTGGTCGGTACCGATATCGAAGAAGCGGTAACGCTTGAGATGGATGATCTGATGTATCTCAAAATATAAGCAAATTGTTTTCATTTTGGTATTTTTTTAATTACTTATTAAGTGTGCGGATGTAAAGTTCCTTGATCCAGCGGCCCACCTTCTCCCATGTGATCTGGTCGACCTCGCGCTTGCCTTCATCCTGGAGGAAGTGGAACAGGCTGTCATTGTGACAGATGGAGTAGATGGCATCGGCCAGGGCGTGAATATCCCAGTAATCGACCTTGATGCAGTTGTGCAGGATCTCGGCGCAGCCACTCTGCCATGAGATGATGGACGGAGTGCCGCACTGCATGGCCTCAAGCGGTGAGATACCGAAAGGTTCGCTGACCGACGGCATGACATAGACATCGGAGTCTTTGAGGCACTCATACACCTGTTTGCCCCTCATGAATCCCGGGAAGTGGAACCTGTCGGCGATGCCCCTTTCGGCAGCCAGTTGGATCATGGCGTCCATCATATCACCTGAGCCCGCCATGCAGAAGCGCACGTTGCGAGTGCGGTGGAGCACCATGTTGGCAGCCTCGACGAAGTATTCGGGACCTTTCTGCATGGTGATACGTCCGAGGAAGGTCACCACTTTCTCCTTTCCCGTATGGTCGGGTCTGGGGATGTCCTGCAGTTCCTGCCGGAGCGGATAGACGGCGTTGTGCACGGTGAACACTTTCTTGGGGTCTTGGTAATAATGGTTGATGACCGTACGACGGGTGAGTTCCGACACGCACATGATGCAGTCAGCATTGTCCATACCGTCTTTTTCGATGGAATAGACGGTGGGGTTCACCTTGCCGCGGCTGCGGTCGAAGTCGGTGGCATGGACATGGATGCAGAGCGGTTTGCCGCTCACTTTCTTGGCATGGATGCCTGCGGGATAGGTCAGCCAGTCGTGCGCATGTATGATGTCGAATTCCTCAGTCCGAGCCACCACGCCAGCGATGACGGAATAGTTGTTGATTTCCTCGTGAAGGTTCTTCGGGTATCCCCCTGCGAACTCCATACATCCCAAGTCATTGACGTGCATGTAGTTGAAATCAGCATAGATATTCTCCCTCAACTTGTAGTAGTAGTCAGGATCCATGATGTTTCCGATACGGCTTTTCACATAGTCATAATCGACGTCTCTCCAAGCGATGGGCACGGCGCACATACCGACGATGCGGCAAGCCTTGGAGTCTTCATCGCCGAACGGTTTCGGCAGGCAGAGCGTGATATCCATGTCGCCCTGTGCATACAAGCCTTCGGAAATGCCATAATTAGCGGTGGCGAGTCCACCGAACACATGAGGAGGATACTCCCAGCCAAACATTAAAACTTTCATATTTCGTCTCCTCCTTTATTTAGAATAATTGTATGATTCGAGCAGGTTGAGCGTCCTCAGGATCTCTGCCACGTTCATGGCGAACGACATGGCTCCTCTGCCGAGGAACGGCGGGTTGCCGTCAAACAGTTCGCTGATAGTACCCAGGCAGTGGTAGTTCATCTCATCCTCATATCCCACCATCTGTCTTTCGATGAAGCTCAGTCGGGTGCGCTTGTAGAGTTTCAGGCAGGCCTCCATATAGAAGCCTCCGAGCCACGGCCATGCCGTTCCCTGATGATAGGCATAGTCACGCTGTGTCTGCGGACCGACGTACATCGGATTATATCCTCCACTCTTTGGAGAGAGTGACCGCAGGCCCTTGGGTGTGAGCAGTTCGCGGGTGCAGACATCGAGCACACTCTTTTTCTGCTGCTGGTCGAGCGGAGAGTAGTCGAGTGCCACAGCGAAGATCATGTTGGGTCGTACGCTCCAGTCCATCATATTGCCATCCACATAGTCATAGAGATAGCCATATTCATTGAGGAACGTATCGACGAATGAAGTCTTGCACAGTTCGGCTCTCTTGGTCAGGTCTTCCGCCCGATCCTCACGGCCTTCCTCTGTAGCGATGGAAGCAGCGAAGCGCAGAGCGTTGTACCACAAGGCATTAAACTCCACGATGTAGCCTGTGCGCGGCACCACTGGCCGGCCGTTGGCTGTGGAGTTCATCCAAGTGACAGCCTGGTCGCGTCCTTCGGTATGGAGCAGTCCATTCTCCTCAAGCGTGAGGTTTGGATGCTCGTTTCCGATGATGTAGTCGATGATGTCGTCAACCAGTTTTCCGTACATGGAGATGCATTTTGCACGTCCGCATTCCTTGGCATATTGCTGGACGGCCCAGATGGCCCACAGGGGAACATCAGGTTGCTCCATCTCATAGATATGTCCTTTGATGTCCTTGCCCTCCATGAAAGCCCTGAGTTCCCGCTCAGCGGTCTTCATCACCAGTTCGAAGTAATCCTGTTCCTCGATGGCGAGGGTCAGACCCGGCAGAGAGATGAACGTGTCTCTTGCACGGCATTTAAACCACGGGTAACCGGCGAGGAGGTATCTCTCGTCGTTGGGCAATCTCTTGTGGAACTGGTGTGCGGCATTGACCAGGCAGTGGAAGAAGTTGTCGCGCGGGTTGCGCTCTGCCACCTCCGACTCAAAGAGTTTCTTGAGTGTAGCCGTCCGGATTTTCGAGGTGGAAGCAGAGAAGACGATGCTCTCTCCCTTCTTGATCTGAGCCTCGAAATAGCCAGGTACGTAGAGGTCTTCGTTGGAAGCGTAGCCACGCTCCTGCTCCTTGGGGTATTCGATGCCCCTGTACCAGTCGGGCTGGAAAACGAATTCATTTTTCTTGCTGAACTGCATGTAGAGGTCGGGATATCCCGCATACATACATGTCTTGATACCGTTGTCAACAGGAGTGTAGTCTCTGCTTGCCGTATAGTTCTCATGGGTGAAGGCCCTCACGCTTCTGAAGGCGAGGAAAGGTCTGAACCGCAAAGTTGTAGCAGAGTGAGCGTCTTCGAGGGTGTAGCGGATAAGGATGCGGTCCTCATAGTGCTGGAAGACGACCTCTTTCTTGAGAATGACACCACCCACCCTGTAAGTAGTGGTGGGTACTTTGTCGCAGTCAAACGAACGGATGTACTTGTGCCCCTTGGGGCTGTAGTTGTTGCCCTGATACTTATGGAGTCCCAAATTGAATTCAGCTCCATGCTGGATGACTGTCACGTCGAGTGAGGAGAGCAGCACATGGTTTTCGTCATCCAGTTCAGGGATGGGAACCACGAGCAGTCCGTGATACTTGCGCGTGTTGCAGTCGACAATTGTGGAACACGAATATGCTCCGGAGCGGTTGGTTCTCAACAGTTCACGGGGCAGTGATTCCTCCAAGTTGGTCATCAGCGCCTTTTCTAATCGTAGATAACTCATAGTTGTTCTATTAAGGTTTTAAAAAAATCGTATCAGATTCAGATAACGTCATATTAGTCCATGTTGGCATGGACTTCGTTAAATCTGTTCAAAGATAATCATTTTTGTCAAGTGTTCAAAATTATCCTCCCTTTTTTTCTTCTTTTCTCCTTATTTTATGTTTTTCAGTATATTTTTCGACTTCACGAAGGCCTAATCAAGGGAAAATTGCTAATTTTGCACGGCTGCTCTGCAGTCAGGGTTTTCATCCATCAACAACACGATCATCTCATCCTTCCGGTCCATGTCAATACGGCATCACAGCATCGACAAGAACAGCGCGGCCACTGAGGTATGCGGTCTTTGGCCGTCGCTCACTGACGCGCAGTGCGCACTGATCAGTGAGCACCTTCACATCGTGCGATACAAGAAAAACGACATCATTTACTCGGAGAAAGACTCCCCGAGCCAGATGTTTTTCCTGTTGAGCGGCAAGGTAAAGGTGCTGAAGGACGGTGTGGGCGGCCGCAACCAGATAGTGAGGGTAGTCAAGCCCGTGGAGATGTTTGGCTACCGTGCCTATTTCGCCGAGGCCAGCCACCGCACGACAGCCATGGCCTTTGAGTCATCGGTGGTGGCCTCTGTCCCGATGGAAGTCATCGAGCAGGTGATGCGCAAGAATCCGGAGATGAGCCTCCAAGTGGTGCGTCATCTCTCGATTCTCCTTGGACAGTCAGACGACCGTACGGTCAACCTGACGCAGAAGCACATCCGCGGCCGTCTGGCCGAGGCCATACTGTTTTTGAAAGAGAATTATGGTGTGGAGGAAGACGGTTGCACGCTGAGCATCTACCTGAGCCGTGAGGACCTGGCCAACCTGTCGAACATGACCACGAGCAATGCCATCCGCACCCTGTCGAGTTTCGCTGTTGAGAAAATCATCGCGATTGACGGCAAGAAGATCAAGATCGTGCAAGAAGAGGAATTGCGGAAAGTGTCGAAGATGGGTTGAGCCCGACTATGGGATGATGAAGTTGATCACCTCCTGTTCGACCATCACCTTGAATGGTCCTACGGGTGTGTTCATGACCCTTCCGTCGATGCCCACGAGTGCTCTTTCCGCCTTATCAACAAAGATTTCCCTTGTGCGGTAAGGATGTACGCTGCGGTGATTGAGAATTTTCCCGCTGTAGAGGAGATAGAAGCCCTCTATCAGTTGCGTCATCTCAGGGTGATAGATCACCGACACGTCAAGCAGTCCGTTATAGGGCACCGCACTGGGTGTGAAACCATATCCCTGAGCATTGCCGATACATACCGTCATCACCTTTCTGTCAATCACATCGGTATCGATACGCAGTTTCATTTTATACTCCAGCCGCTGGAAGATCATCAGGAGCGACGAGGGGATGAAGGTCAGTTTCCGCCATCCGAACGAACCGCTTGCCCATCTGCGCTTTTTGATGACCGATGCCACGAGTCCGATGCTCAGGCAGTTGAGGAAATAGCGGTGACATTTCTCATTTTTGCTGTTGGTGTAACGGATGCAGCCCAGATCCACCTTTCTCACCCTGCCATTGTTGATGATGTCGATGCACTCTTCGACCTCATTGTCTTTGATGCCCCAGAAATGGGCGAAGTCGTTCATCAAACCATTGGGGATGACACCGAGCCGGATGGAGTCACGCTCCTCCTCCGGAGTATGCATCAAGCAATTGACCGCATCGTTGAGTGCGGAGTCGCCTCCGACGATCACTATGGTTTTATAGCCGTTGTTGATCATCATTTTGACCAGGCGGTCAACACTGCTGGAGTGCTCGCTTTGCACGAAGTCATAGCTGATGCCCTTTTCCTTGAGGCATTTCTCCACTTTCTCCCATTTCGCATGTGGTCGGAGGGCTCCGCTTTTCGGGCAGAACACGATTCCCCATTTGTTTTGTTCGACTGACATATCTGATAGATTAGGTTTCTTGGTTGGCATGACTTGCCGCATCCTGGCATGCCATCAGTTGATGAATGGCGTCGAGTTTCTGGTCAAGGGGCCACATCGCATCAATCCAGTGGATGTGTGTTCCCCGCCGCTCCATGCCCCGGAACCACGTCATCTGCCTTTTGGCAAACTGATGGATGGCGATTTCCAGTTGCCGGAACATCTCCTCGAAAGAGAGTTTTCCGATCACGTATTCGGTGACGTACTTGTATTCCAGTCCATAGTAGATGAGATCTTCGGCCGGTATGCCGCTGTCGAGCAAGGCCTTCACCTCCTCCACCATGCCCTCATCCAATCGCTGGCGCAGCCTCATGGTGATGCGCCTGCGGCGTTCTTCGCGTGAGATATCCACACCTATGATGATAGAGTCAATTTTCGGGAAGAATCTATCACTGACCGGTGTATGGAGATGATATTCCTCGATTTCTATTGCCCGGATTGCTCTTTGCGCAGTGTCCACGTCGGTGCGGTTGTGCATGATGGTACCATTGCGGCGCTTGAGTTCCTTGAGCATCTCGGTCAGTTCATCCAGGGATTTTCCCTCCAGTCTCTGCCGCAGTTCATCATTCTGCGGCACAGGTGAAAGCTGATAGCCCATGAGCACGGCCTCGAGATACAGTCCTGTTCCGCCACAGAGAATCGGCGTCACCCCTCGCTGCATGATATCGTTGTAGGCCTGCAGGAAATCCTGCTGATACTCAAAGAGGTTGTATTTCGTGCCTGGTTCGCGGATATCCACAAGATGGCAAGGTATATGCTTGTCGCCCACCACATAGTCGCCGAGGTCTTTTCCCGTGCCGATATCCATTCTGCGATACACCTGACGGCTGTCGGCACTGATGATCTCGCCGCCGACATCAGCAGCGAGCGCAGCAGCCAAGCGGGTTTTCCCACTTGCCGTTGGTCCGAGGATGGTGATCATCTGTCTGTTCATATCCGGGTGAAGCCACAAGGAGATTCGGCTACAAATTTAGTGAAAGATGAAGACAAAACAAAATAAAAGAAATCTTTTTATGTTTTTCGCTGTTGTTTGTCGGTGCCTCACCTGTCATCATAGCCGAAAAAAGCCGTCCGGCAAACCGAACGGCTTATATTGAATTCAAATCAGAGACTGATCTTATTTGAGTTCAGCGAGGCACTTGATGGTGCGGACCATCTGTGAAGTGTAAGAGTTCTCGTTGTCGTACCAAGCAACAACCTGAACGAGGTATTCACCCTCAGCAATTTTGGAAACCATGGTCTGGTTGGCATCGAAGAGTGAGCCGAAACGCATGCCGACGATGTCGGAGCTGACGAGTTTCTCCTCTGTGTAGCCGAAAGACTCATTGGCCTGTGCCTTCATTGCAGCATTGATGCCTTCAACAGTCACTTCGTCCTTCTTCACAACAGCGTGCAGAATGGTTGTGGAACCTGTGGCGGTGGGAACGCGCTGAGCAGCACCGATGAGTTTGCCATTAAGTTCGGGAATCACAAGACCGATAGCCTTGGCAGCACCTGTTGAGTTGGGCACGATGTTCTGAGCACCTGCGCGAGCACGCTGCACATCACCCTTGCGCTGAGGACCGTCGAGGATCATCTGGTCACCAGTGTAAGCGTGTACGGTGGTCATGATACCGCTCTGGATCGGAGCGTAGTCGTTCAACGCCTTCGTCATGGGAGCCAAGCAGTTGGTGGTGCAGGAAGCTGCAGAGATGACAGTGTCAGCAGGTGTCAGCTTGTCATGGTTCACATTGTAAACGATGGTGGGCAGGTCGTTGCCGGCGGGAGCGGAGATAACGACTTTCTTGGCACCAGCGTTGATGTGAGCCATCGACTTCTCCTTAGAGGTGTAGAAACCGGTGCACTCGAGGACAACGTCAACACCGAGCTCGCCCCATGGCAACTCAGCTGCGTTGGGCTTGGCATAGATAGTAATCTCCTTACCATCGACGATGATGGAGTTTTCTGTAGCCTCTACAGTGTGCTTGTTCTCACCGAACTTGCCGGCGAAACCACCCTGGCAGGTGTCATACTTGAGCAGGTGAGCGAGCATTTTGGGGCTTGTCAAGTCGTTGATAGCGACTACTTCATAACCTTCAGCCTCAAACATCTGGCGGAATGCGAGACGGCCGATACGACCGAAACCGTTAATAGCAATTTTAATCATTGTTTTACTTTATTATTTAAAAGGTTGGAAATAAAATGTCATCACTTTTAATTCTTCTGAAAAGCCTAAAAGGCTTAAACATTCAAAAAATGGTCTCTCAAGACAAATTTTTTCTTATTTGCGTGCAAAGTTACAATTTTTTTTCTAATTTTGCATGAGATTTTTGTATTAATAATTTGAAAATTGCAGATATAAGTTTGAAAAAAACATAAATCTGAGTTTGGGAAATGTAATATTGCAAAACGCACATGGCAAAAACGCCGTGCTCCGATAAATTAGAATATAATCTTTCATTTTAACTTTTAAATTATACAACTATGGGATTTATTAAAGAATTCAAGGAATTTGCCATGAAAGGCAACGTGATGGACATGGCTGTCGGTGTAATCGTCGGCGGTGCATTTGGCAAGATTGTCACCTCTTTGGTAGATGACGTGTTGATGCCTATCGTTGGTATGCTGACCGGCGGTGTTGACCTGTCAGGCCTGGAGTACAAGATGATGCTTCCTGCAGTGGACGGTGGCGAGCCCATCGCCGGAGCCACACTCAAGTATGGTGCATTCATCCAGAACATCATCGACTTCCTGATCATCGCATTCTGTATCTTCCTCATGGTGAAGGCCATGAACAAGTTGACCGCCAAGAAAGAGGAAGAGCCAGCTCCTGCTCCAGAGCCCTCTGCAGAGGAGAAGTTGCTCACTGAGATCCGCGACTTGATGAAGAAGAAATAATTTCGTGATGGTTCTGATGCCGCCACGTGCTGTCTGAGAGGCAGTGACTGCGGCAATCCCATTCAACAACAAAGGAAAAAGGCGCCACGCAGATGCCTTTTTCCTTTTTTTATATGGTTTTCGATATTTTATTCGTAACTTCGCAGCGAAAAAGCAGAAACAACGAAAAAACGACAATCAGACATGAAGATTCTTGTAACGGGAGCCGCCGGATTCATCGGCTCGAAGATAGCCTATCTATTGGCTGAGAGAGGTGATGAGGTAGTGGGTCTCGACAATATCAACGACTATTATGATGTGCGGCTCAAAGCAGGCCGTCTGCGTGAACTCGGCATCTCCTGTCCGGAGGGGGAAGAGTTTCCCTGGCATGAGATGCGTGTGAGCGCGAAGTTTGCCCATCTCCGTTTCATCCGCATGGGCATCGAGGACAAGGAATCGCTCGACCGCCTGTTTGAAGAGGAGCGCTTCGACAAAGTCATCAACCTGGCCGCGCAGGCCGGTGTGCGCTATTCAATCACCAATCCCTATGCCTATCTGACGAGCAATCTCGTGGGTTTCCTCAACATCCTGGAGTGCTGCCGCAATTTCCCTGTCAAGCACCTCTTGTTTGCCTCCTCCAGTTCGGTTTACGGTCTGAATGTGAAGGCCCCCTTCTCAGAGGATGACAAGGTGGATGCCCCTGTCAGCCTCTATGCCGCCAGCAAGAAGTCCAACGAGCTGATGGCCCACAGTTACAGCAAACTCTACGGCATACCCGCCACGGGTCTCCGCTATTTCACGGTGTATGGTCCCTGGGGCCGTCCCGACATGGCACCGATGCTGTTTGCCAGCGCCATCTCACAGGGCAAGCCCATCAATGTGTTCAACCATGGTGACATGATCCGTGACTTCACCTTTATCGATGACATCGCCGCCGGTTCCATCCTCTGTCTCGACAAGCCCCCCGTGGCCGAGGAGTGCGCCAACAGCGTACCCTTCCGCGTCTATAACATCGGTTGCAGCAACCCTGTGAAACTCATGGATTTCATCAACGAGATCGAGCAGGCATTAGGCACGAAGGCCAACATGATCATGAAGCCCATGCAGCCCGGCGATGTCTATATGACCAATGCCAACACCACGAAACTGGAGCAGGAAATCGGCTACAAGCCCTGTGTGAGACTGCATGAGGGCATCACGAAATTCATCGCCTGGTATCAGTCGGACAAGAACCCCCTGCGATAAGGGGGGGCCGCCCTACTCCACCACCAGGTTTTTGACCGTACAGCCTTCGATGATTGATGCGTCGAAGGCTTTTTTCTTGTCTCTGACGGTGATGTCTTCGAAGGTGAAATCTTTCAACTGATACTTGTCAGACGCCCCCACATCGAAGAAATTGTTGCAGTCCATGTTGATCTGCCTCATCACGATGTTGTTGCAGGTGGAGAGAGGCATGTCCTCCCTGTCCTCCGGTTTGAAGAACTGCGTCCATGGTCTGACGACGAGGAAACTGGAGCAGTTGCCCTCGAGGTTTTCCACGGTGACATACTCATAGTGCTGGGGTGTGTCGGGCCTCATCTTGAGCCAGAGCACCCTGGTGGCATCCATGACCTTGCACCGGCGCAGCACCACGTTCTTGTCGTAGAGCGACTCGCTGCCCAGTGTGAGACAGCCATGCACCTTGCCATAAGTGCAGTCCTCGATGATGATATCATAGTTGGGGCCGTTGTTGGGGTCCTTGTCGGCCCAGGTGCCCTTGCCGCCCTTGAGCACCACGGCATCGTCGTTGACGCTCATATAGCATCCATGGATGAGCACGTCGTGGCAGACATCGAGGTCGATGGCGTCACTGCTGGGCGCCTTGACACCCGAGGTGGGTGAGAAGATGTAGCATCCGAGGAAGCGCACATGGTCGCTCCGATAGACATGGTTGGTCCAGAACGGACTGTTGATCAGGCGAACATCCTGCACGGTGACGTTCTTGCAATTGGAGATATAGGTGAGGCGGGGCCGCATGGCCTCCAAGTTGGTGCACTGCCTATTGTATTCCCGTCTGATCCAGAACTCCTCCCAGTAGTTGTAACCATTGCCGTCGATGGTTCCAGGTCCGGTGATGGTGAACCCGTCGATACCGTCGGCATTGACCAAAGCCGCGAAATACTTGATTGACTGGCCTTCCATGCGCGTGTCGAGGATCTTGAAATGGCGGATGCGGTCGGAGCCTTTGAGCCGTCCGCCCTCAGCCACATACAAATGAGTGCCCTGGCGGAAGAAGAGCGAACCGCTGAGGAACGTGCCCTTGGGAATCACGATGACGCCGCCGCCCTCCTGAGCCGCACGGTCGATGACGGCCTGCAGCGCCTCGGTCTGCACGACAGTGCTGTCGGTGCTGACCCCGTAGTCAGTCACCACATACTTTTTGCCCAACTGGTTCACATCGACGCGCGAGGTATCGCTGAACCATGCAGGTATCGGAGTCCCGTCGGGGAACAAGGCTGTTTTCACTTTCTTCTTGGCCTGCACCGTCACGGCAGCCAAGCACACCATCAAGATTAAAGCTGCTTTTCTCATGTTTCGAAATCATTTAGTTATGATGCAAATTTACAACAAAATCTTGAAATATGAAAAAAATACACCACTGTGGCCTATGAATCAAGAAAAAAAATAGTAATTTTGCTCGAAATTCCAAAAGCATAAGAAAATGAAAGAGTTTTTCAAGATGGTGTTTGCCACGATAGTTGGCTTAATCCTGTTCTCCCTGATCATGGGAATCTTTGCAATGATGTGCATGGTGGGCATGGTAGCCTCCGGCAGTGGTGTGAAATCAGTAGATGACAACAGTGTGATGGTGCTCAAGCTCACCGGTTCGATGGAGGAGCGCGCTGAGAGCAGCATGCTGTCACTCTTCAGCAACGAGGCCTCCGGCATAGGCCTTGACGATGCGCTGGCTGCTGTCAAGAAGGCCAAGGAGAACGAAGACATCAAGGGCATCTACATCGAGGCAGGCATGTTCAGTTCCGACTCATACGCCTCACTCCAGGCTCTTCGCCGTGCTCTTGCGGACTTCAAGAAAAGCGGCAAATGGATCATCGCCTATGGTGACACATATACCCAGGGCACCTATTACCTGGCATCCGTGGCCGACAAGGTCTATCTCAATCCAGAAGGCAGTCTGGACTGGCACGGCATCGCCTCTCAGCCGATGTTCTTCAAGGACCTGATGGCTAAGTTTGGTGTCAAGATGCAACTCTCGAAGGTGGGCACCTACAAGAGTGCTCCCGAGATGTTCACCGCCGACCAAATGAGTGACGCCAACCGTGAGCAAATCACGGCCTACATCAATGGTATCTGGGAGAATGTGCTGAAGGATGTCTCCGCCAGCCGGAAAATTTCCATTGACTCGCTCAATGCCTACGCCGACAACCTGACCATGTTCAACGACACCAAGGCCCTGATCGCCAAGAAATTGATTGACGGCGTGATGTACACCGACGAGGTGAAGGATGTCGTCAGAAAACAGCTGAAGCTCGACGCCGACGCCACCATACCGCAGCTGGGACTCGCCGATATGGCCAACGTCAAGGACAACGGTTCTGACGGTGAGGAGATTGCCATTTATTACGCTGTGGGCGACATTGTCGATGGCGATGCACAGGGTCTCACCAGCCAGGGACCGGTGATTGACGCCCAGGTCGTGTGCAAGGACATTGAGAAACTCGCCAAAGATGATGATGTGAAGGCCGTGGTGCTCCGCGTCAACAGTGGCGGTGGCAGTGCCTACGCCTCAGAGCAGATCTGGCATCAGATCGAAATGCTCAAGAAGAAGAAACCTATCGTGGTGTCGATGGGCGGCATGGCAGCCTCCGGCGGCTATTACATCAGTTGCGGCAGCAACTGGATTGTCTCTGAGCCCACGACGCTGACCGGCAGCATTGGCATCTTCGGCATGTTCCCCGATGCCAGCGGTCTGCTGAAAGAGAAGCTTGGTGTGAAGTTTGACGAGGTGAAGACCAACAAGAACAGCACCTTCGGCACCATGGCCCGTCCTTTCAACGAAGAGGAGATGGGTTATCTCAACACCTATATCGACCGCGGTTACAAACTCTTCCGCAAGCGCGTGGCCGACGGCCGCAAGCTCAGCGTGGAAGATGTGGAGAAGATCGCACAAGGCCGTGTGTGGCTGGGACAGGACGCACTGAAGAACAAACTCGTCGATCAGTTGGGCAGTCTGGATGACGCCGTGGCCAAGGCCGCGAAACTCGCCAAGCTCGACAAATACTACACCGCAAACTATCCTGGACAGCCCGACATGCTGGATCAGCTGTTCTCCTCTGTCTCTGACTCTTCAGGCAGTTACCTCGATGAGGTCATGCGTGCCAACCTGGGCGAGTTCTATGAGCCTCTGATGCTTCTGCACGACATCACTCATCAGAGCGCCATCCAGGCCCGTATCCCCTTCCTGCCCAACATCCATTGACCGCAGGGAGGCTGTCACAACGATTATTCCCGTCATGGACAAAGCCCCCATCACCATCCATCGTAGCCTGCTGCCCGTCAGTTGGCTCTATGGCATGGTGGTGGGGGTTCGCAACCACCTGTTTGACTGGGGCATACTCAAGAGCCGCAGTTTTGACCTGCCCGTCATCTCCATCGGCAATCTGGCCGTGGGCGGCACGGGCAAGACGCCACATGTGGAATATCTCCTCCGCCTGTTGAAAGACGATTACGGCATCGCCGTGCTCAGCCGAGGTTATAAGCGGCGCACCCGAGGATTCAAACTCGCGACAGCCACTTCCACAGCAAGCGACATCGGTGACGAGCCCCTTCAGGTGAAGAGCAAGTTTCCGTCGGTGACGGTTGCCGTCGATGAAGACCGCTGCGACGGTATCGAGCGCCTTATCTCCGGGAGTTATGTCAGAGGGGTGGAGGTCATCCTCCTCGACGACGCCTACCAACACCGCTATGTGAAGCCCGGCCTCAGTCTGGTCCTCGTCGAGTACGACCGTCTCAGCGGCGACAAGATGCTGCCAGCAGGCCGCTTGCGTGAACCGATGAGCGGCATGCGGCGGGCGGACATCGTGGTGGTGACGAAATGTCCTGACGACCTTGGTGCCGAAGACATGCAGGAAGCATCCCGTCTTCTGCCCCTCAGTCCTGGACAGGCGCTCTACTTCTCCAGAACCACTTACCAGTCGCTGGAACCCCTCTTCTGTGGCGACGACCTGCCGCTCAACGATATCGGCCGCGATTGCCACGTGCTGCTGTTGACGGGTATCGCCAACCCCATTCCCCTGCTGCGTGAGATACAGCGCTACACGCCCCACGTCAAGCACCTCTCCTATGGCGACCATCATCATTTCACGGATGCTGACCTCGCCGAGATCAATGCCGCCTACGCCACCCTGCCCCATCCAGCCATCGTTATCACCACCGAGAAAGATGCGGCGCGTCTCTCCCGCATCAACGGTCTCAGCACACAGGTCAGGCACAACCTCTACCAGTTGCCGATCAAAGTGTGTTTCCTTGACCATGGCGAAGAATTTGACCAGGCCATCAGATCATACGTGGAAAGCAACGTCCCCAAAAGGCGAGAAACGAAAAAGGCAGAAAAACGGTTGGAATAGCGGTAGAAATCGCGGTTGGAATAGCGGTAGATAAGTCACGATGACGGTGGATATCACTAAATAATAGCGGATAAACCACAATAACGGCAGATATCACACCATTGCGATAGATAAACCACAATAGCGATAGATAAACCACAACGGCAGATATCACACTAGCGATAGACTGGCCGACAACCACAATAACGTTAGAAACCCCAATAACAACAACAACCCGAAAGGTTGAAAAACAAACATTATGGAAATCTCCCAACTGGGTGAGTTCGGACTGATCCACCACCTCACCGACGACCTCAAGATCAAAAACGAATCGACCCGCCTCGGCGTGGGTGATGACTGTGCGGTGCTGCACTACCCCGACAAGGAAGTGCTCATTACCACCGACATGCTCATGGAAGGCGTGCACTTCGACCTCACCTACATCGACATGCAACATCTGGGCTACAAATCGGCGATGGTCAACATCAGCGACATCTTCGCCATGAACGGCACCCCTCGGCAGATGGTGGTGAGCATCGCCCTGAGCAAGCGCTTCAAGGTGGAAGACCTGGAGATGTTTTACAACGGTCTCCGCTACGCCTGCGACAAATGGGGCGTGGACATCGTGGGCGGCGATACGACATCGTCACTCACCGGACTGGCCATCAGCATCACCTGCATCGGCGAGGCCTCGCCGACAGACCTGGTCTATCGCAGCGGTGCGAAAGACACCGACCTGATCTGCGTGACCGGTGACCTTGGCGCCGCCTACATGGGCCTGCAACTACTGGAGCGCGAAAAGAGCGTCTATTACCAGCAAGTCGATGAGGCACGCAAGGCCGGCAACAAGGCCACGCTGGAACAGCTGGCCCATTTCCAGCCCGACTTCGCCGGCAGGGAATACCTCATCCAGCGACAGATCATGCCCGAGGCACGCGGCGACATCATCGAACGCCTCCGCCAGAATGGTATCCGCCCCACTTCGATGATGGATATCAGCGACGGCCTGAGCAGTGAACTGCTGCATATCTGCGAGCGCAGCGGTTGCGGTTGCCGCATCTTCGAGAAAAACATCCCCATCGACTATCAGACCGCTGTCATGGCTGAGGAACTGAATTTGAATGTCACCACATGCGCCCTCAATGGCGGTGAGGACTACGAGCTGCTCTTTACCGTGAGCATCGGCGACTACGACAAGGTGGATAAGATGGAAGGCGTACGCCTGATTGGACATATCACCGATGCCAGCCTCGACAAGATGCTGGTCACCCGCGACGGCAACGAATTCAAGCTCCAGGCTCAGGGCTGGAATCCCTTGAAAGGGAAAGATGCTTGAGAAAACAGTAGAGACGTCACAGTGTGGCGTCTTTTTTTTTGCCCTCACCTAACCTCTCCCGGAGGGAGAGGGATTTTTTTATGGGCTGGATGGGCGTGATGGGTGTGATGGGAAATGTGGGGGCCCTCACCTAACCTCTCCCAAAGGGAGAGGGATAAGTATGCAAGATTTCCCGGAGGGAGAGGGATAAGTACGCAAGGTTTCCCGGAGGGAGAGGGATAGATGGATATGCGTCACAAAGGAATTATACCCATTTTCTTTTGAGCTTTTGGGGGGGAGGATGGGTGAGAGGATAAGCAAGGGGGCGGCAGTGAAATTTCTGCCGCCCCTTTGATATAGACTAGACTATTATGCTCTGATTATTTCACAGCTATCTTCTGTCCGTTGACGACATAGATACCGGCGGGCAACTGGGCGATGCGTGCGGCATTGACACCTGAGGCCACCTTTACGCCGGAGATGCTATAGACATCCACAATCTCATTGCCAGATACGACATCGGAGATGCGTGACACCTCACCAGCTGCGATGTGACGAGTGATGAGCTGTGCGGAGTTGCCGGAAGACACCTTCACGAAGCAACGAGTGGCATAGAATCCGTTCTCCACGTCATCGACACTGACGAACTTGGCGTCAGTGTTGTCCTTGGCGAGCACGCCATAGAGGCCCTTGCCATCGGTGCGGCTCTGAGCACCCACCATCTGCACGGTCTCACCCGTTCCCTTGGCGATGAAGGTCAGTTCAGAAGGAGCAGCAAACAAAGTGGCCAACTTGGCTACTTTCCGATTCTGGATTTCCCCTGTATAATAGAGAATGTAGGGAGTATTGGCCTGCACTCCGCTGGCCTTGCAGTCCTGGAAGGTCAGGGTCAGTGTATTGCCCTCTCCGGCCACATCGACCAACTTCTCCAGTTTGCAGTCGGTGCCGAAAACCTCATTCAGTTCGTTCTCACTCATTGAGAAGGGCACTGAAATCGTGTTCCATCCCGTGAAATAGACACGGTTGAAGGTCACGTTGCATTCTGTACCATCATAGCGGTTGACATTGGTTCCTGAGTAAGAGCTCAAGTTCACAGCCTGTTGTGCACAGGCAGTCAATGCCATCAATGCCATCAAAGCAATCATGTAAATTTTCTTCATATTGGTAATCATTTAAAGGTTATAGACTCTGTTTTGAGGCAAATTGTAGCCACATCACCGCAAAGATAGCAAAAAATATAATAAACCAACAATATCTGCCACCATTTTTTATCTTTGTTAACCCCAATTGTCGTTCATGCCATGAAACAGAACAGGTCCTTTGCCCATGGCATTCTTTTATCCATGGAATCCAAGGAGTGCTGATTTATTAATAAACGTTAAACAAATATGTTTTTCGCATCAATTATAATGCTGATTCAAAAAAATGTTATACCTTTGCACCGCAAAACGAAAGAATTGGTGCCTTAGCTCAGTTGGTAGAGCATCGGACTGAAAATCCGTGTGTCCCCGGTTCGATTCCTGGAGGTACCACTCCTCCTTTCATTAGCCCGGTATTTGGTTACGCCATTGCCGGGTTTTTTCATGTCCTTTTTGGACACAAGCCATAAATCTATGTTGCCCTGCCCCGCTTTGGGGAGCAGGGCAACATTTCTAAACGAATATCATTTTCCGCTGTTGTGGACGAATCGTTTGCGCACCTGTTTCGTGCCCTGCGCATCAGTGATCTTTTCGATGACAAGGCCATTGGCAGGCTGGGCAGGCAGGAGACGGCCGTCGGGACCGAAGAACTCCTGTTGTGTGGCGGTTTCCGAAACGGAGAGAGGTCTGATGACATCGGGGTCAGACTCCGTAAACTGCCAAGCGTCGAACTTCACATCATCACCGGAAGTGCACACGAAATAGACATTCTTCACTCCTTTGAAAACCGAGGGGTCAACATCTACGGTGGTTTCCGTCATGGATGAAGCCGAGAGATCCACAACAGCCGATGAAGCGGAATTATTACGCCCCAGCCGGATCTCTATCCTACCCGTGCCTTTGGCAGACAAGGAGAGTTTGCCGGCTCCATTGGTACCGAAATCCACGCTGCGCACCATCGTCCATGAGCCAGGCCGCATTTTTACCTGCATGTTTTCCGAAGCATCATTGCCCAGGGTATTGATATTGGGGACATTGCTGATGTTGGTGAAGTCCTCGTAGTTTACGCCTCCACTGGTGGCCATGGTCTCAGCCTGTTGCTTCACGTAAGGATTCATGGAGCGGATGGGGCTGACGCCCGTTTTGGTCAGCGTCATTTTGTTGATGGTCTGGGTCGATTCGTTGACCGTGGCTTTGTCCACGCCAATGGAGCGGAAACCCGAGGCACCGGTGTTCATGCTCTGTTCCAGCAATACGGAGTGATAGAACAGGTAGTAGTTGTCCTCAAACTTTTGCAGATGCGTGTGGTTGTTGCCCCACCCCATGCCGAAGTTGCCCTCATTGGGCACGTACTCGCCGCGGTACTCCCACGAGTCAGGGTCGAGAGGGGTGTCGGTCACCATGTAGCACATGCTGCAGGACGAAGGCGAGGGGTTGTTGCCCCGCCCGGCAAAACTGTTCCATTCGCTCCTTTCGCTCCATGAGGTGTTGTAGGTATAGACAAAACGGCCATCCATGATGTTCAGTTCGCTGGCCTCAAAGAGGTAAGGCGCGGGCAGGTTGACAGCACTGCCGTCGAGTTCAGTCATTGTCAGTTTCAGTTTGGCGATGCGCGAATTGCCCGGCCACAGGTTAGAGCCTGTGGGCTGCGGGTCGCCACCTCCAAAGGCGAGCCATCCCTTGCCGTCGGCGTCAACGACCACGCCCGGGTCGAAAATCCAACTACATGGCGCCACACCGGGAGTGCTGCTGTCAATCATCGGTTTTTCGAGCGGCGACCGCCAAGGACCAATGGGCGATGACGCTTTCAATACACCTATACTGCCCCCGCTGTTGGCGAAATAGAGGAAAAACTCCCTTTGGCCGTGGCGTGTCACCCTGCTGGTGACGGAAGGCGCCCAAGAGGCAGCGAACCGCCATCCCCATGAGGCACAGAGTTTGCCCACGTCGATGGTGCCATGGAAAGTCCAGTTCACCATATCATCCGTAGAGAAAACGACCAGTGACTTGATGCTGCCATAATCGTTGGAACCCGTCTTCCCATTCACAAGATACTGCTGATGGTCATTGGTTCCATAGACATACAATCGTCCGTCGCACTCCATGGCCGTTGGGTCGGCACAGAAGACACAGGGACTGATGGGATTTCCGTTCGATGAACCTTTGTAGTCACGAGCCAGCGTTTGAGCTCCAATGTGCAGGCACATCACACAGATGACGGTTGTCAAAAACAGTTTCTTTTGCATAATATCTTGGTTTTTATATTCACAATTACTTATTCCACCTCAATGACGGTCAGCACATCGCCGCTGACGCGGAAGCATGGCCTACGACATTGTCAGGGAACATTTGTTATGCAAAAATATGCAAAAAAACCGATTCCTTGAATAAAACTTGAACTATTTTCACCTATACCGTTGTCATTGTCTGTCTATTTTCCAAATCGGGCTTCTAATCATTCATTTTTGCGAGTTCTCATGAAGGACGTAACCTGGGCGGAATCTCGTTTGGTTCTGGCGGTTGGCTATCATCATGAGATGAGAAGCAATTAAAAATAGGCGTTTCCCTTCACCTTTCAGTTTTTTTAATTATCTTTGCATCAACATATTACAAATATGTCAAACCACCTGACAAGGGACAAATACCAAAAGTAATAACGTAAGACTATGAAACGCTTATTCACATTCCTCATCCTATTCGCCGCACTGTCATCGTCTGTCATGGCATTCAGCGTGAAGGAAATCAAGCCACGCCTTGTGGTATGCACCGACATCGCACCAGCCGATGTAGAGCCCGACGATATGGAATCGATGGTCAGGTTGATGGCATACGCCGACATGTTTGAGATAGAGGCTATCATCACGAGCGTGGGTTGGAACTGCGACCCCTACCCTCCTGAGTGGAAACAGTATCTCACACGGGTGATAGAGGCCTACCGCGCAGACGTGCCCAATCTGATGAGACGCTCTGGACAAAGCGGATTCCGCACAAGAGAAGTAGAAGACGAGTATCAGATAATGGGCTACTGGCCCAGCGCCGACTATATCGCAAGCCGTGCGGTCATGGGCAGTCAACGGGGCGGCATCCGCTCCATCGGCAACGACAACGACAGTCCCGGAAGCGACCTGCTCATCCGTCTGGCCGACGAGGATGATGACCGTCCCATCTATGTGGCGGCCTGGGGAGGCGCCAACACATTGGCACAAGCCATCTGGCGTGTGAAACAAACGCGGAGCCCGGAGGAGGTGAGGCGGTTTGTCAGGAAATTCCGCATCTATACCATCACCGACCAGGACATGCAATACAATATGCGCATGGACCGCGCCTACAGTTCGCACCAGTGGCTCAGGCGTGAATTCGCCGACGACCTGCAGTTTATCTGGGACGAGGGAACCTGGCAAGAGCAATGTGAACTGGGCAAGCGCCATTGGTCGGAACATGAATCTTTCATACAAGGACATGGAGCCCTGGGAAAAGAATATCCTACCTATAAATGGGGTGTAGAGGGCGACACACCGAGTTTCCTGTATGTCATGCCCAACGGTCTGAGTGACCCTGAAGACCCCACACAAGCGGGGTGGGCAGGCTATCACCTGCGCGGCATGTGCCCCGACTCACTCACCACGGCATGGACCAGTTGGGAAGAGCCCACCAGAAAGATCAGCGTGGGATACAAAAACGCTTTCTACCCCGACGAGCTCAACGACTTCAAAGCACGTATGCAATGGGCGGCAGAAGGTAGGGGCAACCGCAATCCGAAAGTCATTGTGAACGGGAAAGAATTTGGTTGTCGCGCCAAACATATTCGATGCCGTGCGGGCAGCACCATTCGCCTGAACGCATCCAAATCGTATGACCCAGACGGCGACGCGTTATCGTTTCACTGGTGGCAGCAAAAAGAAATAGGCAAAGGCACATTGGCGATAGCACAGCCTCATGCCTCGAAGACTACCGTGACAATACCTTCCGACGCAAAAGGAGCGGCATTTCATATCATCTGCGAAGTGCATGATGACGGTCCGTTTCATCTTGTTGGATATCGAAGGATGATTATTGAGGTAGTGAAATAGCGACATCAAACAACCTTTCGCCTACTTATCTCATCTGTTTTCGGGCGGTGTCGCTCTTGCTGGTCTTGATGCGGATGGTATAGACACCTCTGCCTCCATCGAAAATGCAAATAATTCGTTCAGACGATTATTGCGCCTGACTTATTCCACCTCAATGACAGTCAGCACATCTCCGCTGACGCGGAAGCGCACGTCGCGGCCGGCGAAAGGCATGCCGTAGATGCGTGTGGGATCGTTGTGGTATTGCGGGCGCGGGTCGAGCGCCAGGAGACGGGTGAGAACATCCAGATCATCCGGACTGAAAAGAGCGTCCAGACCCTCAGCGAACCTCACGTTCAGGCACTGCCACTCATGCTGGTCGACAAAACCGCTTCTCACCCCCACATGGCAGTCGCTGTATTCCACGTATGGTTTGATGTCGAAGATAGGCGTCCCGTCCATCAAGTCGGCACCTGAGACATGGAGCACCGGAGCCTCAGCGCTCTCCAGGTCGATATGGTCAAGACGGACGGAGGACAAGCCGATGGGATTGGGACGATAAGGCGACCTGGTGGCGAACACCCCCATGGCCTCGTTGCCCCCAAGAAGGGGAGGCCGGACCGTGGCTCCCGAAGCCTGATGCCTGTTGGCCGAGAACTCCCACAACAACCAGAGATAGTCGAAGCCCTCCAAGCCACGCACGAAGTCAGCCTGACGGTATTCAGGCAGGAAATGGATCTCCCCCTTCAACCGTCCGACGATGCCGCTCTGACGCGGAATGCCGAATTTAGATGTGAGAGGAGAACGGAATACCGCTATCGGAGAAAGAGTCATAGGACATAGGTGCGCACCACGGAGATGGCCAGGAACACGAAGATCGTCAATCCCAACGTCACCAGCGGCACGTAAACATGTTTGAGTTGTTTGGGTTTCTTGATATGTGCAATCCAAATCAGGAGGTAATAGACCAGCGAGGCCCCCAGGCACCCGATGATCACACCGACGAGCAGGTCGCCGAAATAATGCACGCCCAGATACAGGCGGGAATAGCAAGTGAGGATGGCCCACAAGATAATCGCCACAGAGAGGCATTTCCGTCGGAAGAGCAGGACAACGAAGAAGGCCAGACCGCTGGAATTGGCCGCATGAGCCGAGGGGAAGCTGAAACTGCCTCCCCGGTAACCGTTGACGATGTGTACGGCATCCGAAATCGGGTTCTCCAGGTTGCTGGGCCGGAGTCTCGCCACCATCGGACGGATGAGATGAGCGGTCACCTGGTCGCACATGGTAATGACCAAGATGACGGCCAAGAGCCACACAAGAGTCACCTTGAGAGAGTAGTTGCGAGCGATGACATAGAGGATGCTCAGATAGAAGAAAGCCCAGACGAACTTATCACTATACAGCGGCATGAACACATCCCAGAAAGGGGCGTGCATGGAATTGATGCTGAGAAACAAATGAGTATCTGCATCAATCAAGTGCTGAAGCAAAGCTGATAGGATTAGTTGCGTCATCGTTTCCGACAAATCATTGTAGTCTAAATCAGTAAAGTCCAGATTACCTTTTCGAAAAGTGCGGCAAAAGTAACATATTCTACCCTCAAAACAAAAGATTCTGGAGACTAAATCGTATTTTTATGAAATATTTAACAATATATGAGGCCATTTCCAAAGGCCGACCGCTCCATTCTATTCCCGTGGAACCACCCGCACCGAAAGCCGCTCCTTGTCGAAAACAATTCCCTTTTGTTCGATGAAGGCGCTGAGCATCCCCTGGTCGGCCAACTGCCTCGGCGTACCGATATGAAGCGGTCCGTTCATGGTCATCAACCACACCGTATCCGCAATCTGAAGAGCCAGTTCCAGGTCATGGGTGGAGAGGAAAATGGTCTTGTCGGCCGTCCGGCTCAGTTGATGAAGCGTCTGCATCATCTCCACCTTGCTCGGATAGTCGAGGAACGCCGTGGGTTCGTCAAGAAAGATGACGGGAGTCTGCTGCGCGAGTGCTTTGGCAATCATTACCTTCTGCCGCTCGCCATCACTCAGCGTCTGGATCAGGCGGTCGGAGAGAGAACCGATGCCCACCAGGCGGATGGCATCAGCCACGATGGCATCATCCTCGGCCGACAACGTCCCCCAGAACCCTGTGTAGGGACTTCGTCCCAGTCCCACCAGTTCCTCCACGGTCATGTTCTGCACATCAGGCCTTGCCGTCAGCACCACACCGATCAATTTAGCCAACTGTTTCTCGCGCAAGGTGGAGAGATCCTGTCCATGAATGAGCACCTTGCCCTCTATCGGCGGCTGGAAGGCCGACAACGTACGGAGGAGGGTGGATTTGCCCACACCGTTAGGGCCGATGAGACAAGTCATCTGTGAACTGTGAAGCGTGGCATTGATGCCCGCTGCCACAATCTTGCGGTTTTTCTTTGCCGTGTATCCTATCGAGAGGTTTTCTAATCTTACTGTTTCCATGTCGTTGTCTATTTGGATTTCTCCGTCACCCTCACGATGCCGATGCTCAGTTCATAAAGCAACCAGATGGGCAATGCCACCACGAAGAGCGTGAAAACATCGGTGGTGGGTGTGATGATGGCCGAGATAATCAGGATAGCCACAATCGCATGCTTGCGGTATGCCGTCATGCTCGCCGCATGGAGGACTCCCATGAGAGCAAGGAGCCAGCTCACGACAGGAAGCTCAAAGACCACCCCCATCACCAGACTCATGGAGATGAGCGTATCAGCATACGACTGGATGGTGAGCATGTTGGTCACGTCGGGACTGACCTGATAGGTGCCCAGGAACCTCACCGTGAGGGGAAAGATCAGGAAGTAGTTGACGACCGTCCCAATGATGAACATGCCATAGCCCCCCATGACAATCCTCGTGGCATAACGCCGCTCGGTGTCATACAGAGCCGGAGCCACAAAACAGAAGAGCTGGTAGATGACGTAGGGCGAAGCCATCAGCAGGCCACAGAAGAGAGCTGTCTTCATGTGTATCATAAACTGCTCCGTCAGTCCGGTGTTCATCAGACTGATGAAGAAATCGGGAACGCCCAGCAGCCTGTAAGTGATGAAATCACTCTTGGAAGGAGCGAGGATCACGTCGAAGAGAGGTTCCTTGAAGAAAAAAGCCACTACTGCGAAGCCCGCCATCACGAGGAGGATCCTGATGATGCGGCCACGCAGTTCGTCAAGGTGTTCCCAGAAGGTGCCGTTGCCAGAGTCTTGGCTGCTCATTCCGTCAAGTCCTTTTCCTTGTCGTCCTTCTTTTTATTGAGGTCATCCAGGTCATTCATCCCTTCCTTGAAACTTTTGACGCCCTTGCCAAGTCCTTTCATGAGTTCGGGAATTTTCTTGCCGCCGAAGAGCAGCAGGATAATGAGTGCGATGACCAGGATTTCCTGTGTTCCTATTCCAAACATATTTGCAACTTGATTGATAACTATCGTTTGCAAAGATACAAAGATTTGAGGGCCGAGCAAAATGAATTCATTCATTTTCTATGCCGGAATCCCGCAACTTCTCCATAAACAGATGAAAAAGCCACCATCTGTCGCCACTTCATGGCCATATTGACACACGCCAGCAGTCGTCTGTCACCCGATGAAGGTGCGGCAGACGATGGGGCGGGTATAAGCATAAGGGATATAGTCGATGGAGGGGATAGGCACGGTGATTTGCAGGCATGCCCGCTTGCCCACGGTGATGGAACCATATTCACCGCTCAGTCCCATGGCATAAGCCGCATTGAGCGTGGCGGCATTGATGGCCTCGACAGGCGACAGTCTCATCTTGATGCATGCCAGCGACACCACAAACTTCATGTCAGACGACGGGGTACTGCCCGGGTTGCAGTCGGAAGCCAAGGCTATGCCCAGTCCGGCATCAATCATGCGGCGTGCCGGGGCATAAGGCATATTGAGGAAAAATGACGTGCCCGGCAACAAAGTCGGCATGGTGTCTGTTTCCTGAAGCAAGGCCAGATCCTCGTCGCTTGCACTCTCCAGATGATCCACGGACAGGGCATGATGCTCCACACCGACACGCACGCCACCGGAGGAAGCCAACTCACAGGCATGGATCTTGGGGCGCAGGCCATAGCGGGCACCAGCCTCGAGTATGCGGGCCGTCTCCTCCGGCGTGAAGAATCCCTCATCACAAAAGACATCGACATACTCCGCCAGGCGCTGTTCCGCCACGGCGGGAATCATCTCCTCGACCACCAGGCGCACATAGTCGGACTGCCGGCCGGAGAAAGCCCGGCCCACAGCGTGTGCACCCAGGAAAGTCGGAACAATCCTGACCGGGGACAACTGCTGCATCCGCCGAACCACACGCAACATCTTCAGTTCATCCTCCGTCGTCAAGCCATAGCCGCTCTTGATCTCCACACAACCCGTGCCCGAAGCCTGCAGTTCACGCAACCTGACCATGGCCGCCTCCAGAAGCTGGTCTTCCGACCATTGATGGAGCAGGTCGGCCGAATTGAGGATTCCCCCACCCCGCTTGGCAATCTCCGCATAGGAGAGCCCATGGATCTTATCGACAAACTCCCTTTCACGGCTGCCCGCATAGACCAGATGGGTGTGGGGATCGCACCAACAAGGCAAGACGCAGCCTCCAGCCGCATCCACCACCTCCATGGGTTCACCAGCGTCTCCAGGACACTCATCCATCGGTCCGAAAGCCGCGATGCGGCCATCCTCCACCAAGAGATAGGCATGGCAGATGATGCCCATCTCCCCCATCTCCCTGCCCTGCAAGCGCAGGAGTCCCTGCGGTTGGATGCCGGCCAGGATGCCGATATTGTCTATCCGTGTCCTCATAGCTTGTAATCTCTCAGAAACGCCACGCTCCTTTCCATGAAGGGATACATCACCACGTCGTGGTCGATGAAGGGAACCACCTGGCGGTATGCCTCATGGATCTGTTCGATGATGGGCGAAGACCTCAGGGGCCGCCGGAAATCGAGTGCCTGCGCCGCCGTGAACAACTCTATGGCCAGCACCCGTTCCGTATTCTCAGTGATCCGAAGCAGTTTGGTGCCGGCGTTGGCCCCCATGCTGACATGATCCTCCTGTCCCTGAGAGGTGGGGATGCTGTCGGCTGAAGACGGCATGCACAACGTCTTGCTCTGGCTCACAATGGAAGCCGCAGTATATTGCACAATCATGAAACCGCTGTTGAGTCCCGGGTCAGCCACGAGGAAACTGGGAAGTCCCCGTTTGCCTGACACGAGTTTATAGGTCCGCCGCTCAGAAATGCTTCCCAACTCGCTCATGGCCAGTCCGAGGAAGTCCATCGGTAGGGCGATCGGCTCGCCATGGAAATTGCCGGCAGAAATGATCAGGTCCTCCTCGGGACACACGGTGGGGTTGTCGGTGGCCGCATTGATCTCGATGTCCACCACCGACTTGACATACGACAACGTGTCCTTTACCGCGCCGTGCACCTGAGGTATGCACCGGAACGAATAGGGATCCTGGACATTGACTTTATGCTGACTGATCATCTCACTGCCCCGAAGCAACTGGTTGAGGTGCTCGGCAGTGGCGATCTGTCCCTTATGAGGTCTGACAAGATGCACGGCGATGTTGAAAGGATCGCGCCTTCCATCGAAAGCTTCAAGCGACATGGCCGCCACCGTATCGGCCCAGTTGACCAACCGTTTGGCATGGATCAGTGACCACACCGCGAAAGCACTCATGTTCTGCGTTCCATTCAGCAAAGCCAGTCCCTCTTTCGAGGCCAGTTTGATGGGCTGCCACCCCATCTTCTGAAGGATCTCAGCACCCGACATGCGCTGTCCCTGATACTCCACCTCGCCGAGTCCCACGAGCGGCAGGCAGAGGTGAGCCAGCGGCACCAAGTCACCGGAGGCACCCACAGACCCCTGCGCATAGACGACCGGGTAGATCTCATGGTTGAAGAAATCGATCAACCGCTCCACCGTATCGAGCTTGCAGCCCGAATGGCCATAGCTGAGCGACTGCACCTTGAGGAGCATCATGATCTTGACCACCTCATTGGGCACCCGCTCGCCGATGCCGCAGGCATGCGACATCATCAGGTTGATCTGCAACTGCGCCATCTGGTCGGCGTCGATGGTGACATCACACAACGAACCGAAGCCCGTGGTCACGCCATAGATGGGTTTGTCAGCCTCTGCGATTTTCTGATCCAGATAATCGCGGCATTGCTGGATCCGCATTCTGGAGTCTTTGTCGAGTTCGATTTTGTAACCCTTGGTGATGATCTCATCGATCATGTCCTGGGTGAGGTGCCAGGCACTTATCTTATGTATCATATCCGTCCTGTTTAGTTGAGCACTTCGTCGATAACCTTGTCATCAGCCAGATTGGGAAGGGTGACCCTCAATTGAGGGGTGCGCTCCATTTCCCTCCGGATGGCGTCGAGCGAACCCGTGTTGCGGGCCCAACTGCGCCGGGCAATGCCATTGTTGACATCCCAGAACAGCATCCCGCGGATGCGCCGGTCAGCCTCTTCGCTGCCATCGACCACCATGCCGAAACCGCCATTGATGACCTCTCCCCATCCGACGCCGCCGCCATTGTGCAACGACACCCAGGTGGCACCACGGAAAGCATCGCCGATGACGTTCTGCACAGCCATGTCAGCGCAGAACTGCGATCCGTCATAGATATTGCTGGTCTCACGGAAGGGAGAATCGGTGCCCGACACATCGTGATGGTCGCGTCCGAGCACCACAGGAGCCTTGAGTCTGCCATCCCTCACGGCCTGGTTGAAGGCCAATGCGATCTCCGTCCGTCCCTGAGCATCGGCATAGAGGATACGCGCCTGCGAACCCACCACCAGGTGGTTGCGCCCGGCCTCGCGGATCCAGTGGATGTTGTCATCAAGTTGTCCGATAATGTCCTCTGTGGCGGTGAGGCGGATTTTCTCCAAAGCCTCTGTAGCCAAACGGTCTGTCAGTGCCAGGTCATCGGGGTCGCAGGAGGTGCACACCCACCTGAAAGGCCCGAATCCATAGTCGAAGAAGAGAGGCCCCATGATGTCCTGGACATAAGAAGGATAACGGAACCGTCCGTCGGGCAAGAGGATGTCGGCCCCGGCCCGGCTTGCCTCCAACATGAAGGCGTTGCCGTAGTCGAAGAAATACATCCCCCTCGCGGTGAGGCGGTTGATGGCAGCAACCTGTCTTCTGAGCGACTCGCGCACACATTCCTTGAATCGGTCGGGTTGTCCGGCCATCATGCGTTTCGACTCCTCAAGAGAATACCCCACAGGATAATAGCCACCAGCCCAGGGATTATGCAATGACGTCTGGTCGCTGCCGAGATCAACCCGGATGTCCTCATCGGCGAGTTGTTCCCACAGATCGACCACATTGCCCACGTAGGCCATCGACACTGTTTTCTTCTCCGCCACAGCCTTTTTGACCGCTACGATCAGTTCGTCGAGATGATCATGAAGTTCATCGACCCATCCCTGTTCGTAGCGTTTGCGGGCCGCCTTGGGATTGATCTCAGCCACGACACTCACCACCCCTGCGATATTGCCCGCCTTGGGCTGTGCCCCGGACATGCCACCCAGTCCGGAGGAGACGAAGAGCATGCCATGGGTGTCGTGCTGACCAGGTCGCATCTGCCGGCGCGCGGCATTGAGCACGGTGATGGTTGTGCCATGGACGATGCCCTGCGGACCGATATACATATATGATCCAGCCGTCATCTGTCCGTACTGGCTCACCCCCAGTGCATTCAACCGTTCCCAGTCATCAGGTTTGGAATAGTTGGGAATCACCATTCCGTTTGTGACGACCACCCGCGGTGCCTCCTTGTGAGAGGGGAACAGTCCCAGAGGATGACCGGAATACATCACGAGGGTCTGCTCGTCGGTCATCTCGCTCAAGTATTTCATCACCAACCGGTATTGAGCCCAGTTTTGGAAAATCGCCCCGTTGCCGCCGTAAATAATCAGTTCGTGGGGATGCTGTGCGACCTTCGGATCAAGATTGTTCTGGATCATCAGCATGATGGCCGCTGCCTGCCGGCTGCGGTGAGGATATTCATCAATAGGCCGCGCATAGATGTCGTAGCTTGGGCGGTAGCGGTACATATAGATACGGCCATAGTCGCGCAGTTCGTCGGCAAATTCCCTTGCCAACTGCGGATGCAGGTGCTGTGGGAAATACCTCAAAGCGTTGCGCAGGGCCAGTTTTTTCTGTTCAGGAGTCAGGATGTCCTTCCGTTTGGGTGCATGGTTGACCTCCGGGTCGTATGGCGGCATTTCAGGCAGCACATCAGGTATGCCGGCCCTGATTTCGTCTTGGAAAGAAAGTGTTTTCATATCAGATTCATGTGATTAAAGGTTTCGTTGGTTTTCGCAAGTGGTCATGACTCTGCCAGACGGCGGTTGACTTCCTCCATGATGGCGCGCTCCTCGGCATCAGCCTGACAGGCAAGCGCCTCGGCCTCGGCAATCAGGGCATCAGCCTTGGCACGGTCTTTGAGCGAGGCGGCGTTGATTTTCACGTTGAGTCCGGCGCCAAGCACCGCCGCCCGTGCGGCAAGAGCCCCCACGCCGGCATCTGAGATGCTGTTGGGGTTGCCCTGCTGCATCATCAACCGGCAGAGCGGCAGGACTTTCACGGCCGTCCTCATCGTATTGAGCGGCACCTCTGCCGCATACAGGGTGGCCTGCTGGATGGCCTCCGTCCGCAAGGCCCGCTCAGTCTCCGTCGCTTTGGGCATGGAGAAAGCCGCCATGATGCGGTTGAAAGCTTCGGTGTCCTCATCCACCAGGTGAAGCAGTTGGCTCATCAGTTGCTGGCCCTCATCGGCACTGTCGCTGAACTCCTTCCAGCGGTCATCCCATCCAGCCTTATGAGCGGAGAGATTGGCCACCATGGTACCCAGGGCAGCACCCAGCGCGCCCATGTAGGCAGCTATCGTGCCACCGCCCGGTGCAGGAGATTCACGGGAGGTCTCCTCAGCGAAGGCCTTCACGGTGCGCTCTACCAGGAGCGGTTTCTTCTCCGCGTCCTCCAAGAGATATTCAATGACTTTCTCACGCGGATTGAACGGCCGCAGGTCATCGAGTCCCATCGAGTGGATGGCGATGTTGATGATATCCTCCTCAGGAATGCCCGTCGAGCGGTGCTGCTTTTCCAAGAAATAGCGCCCGGCCTCTATGAGCGTGCGCCTTGGAGTGAGACCGACGATCTCCGTCCCGGTCACCCTGATGCCCCGGTTTTGAGCACAGCGGCACACCTCGTCGAACGCCTTGTGCAAGGGGGTGACATTGATATCGGTGATGTTCATGGACACCTGCGCGATGCCGTACTCGTCGATATACCATCCGATGGCCTTGGTGCCCTTCAGCGTGCCCGGTATCATGACCACATGGCCGTCGGCATCCTTCACGGGTTTCCCGGTGATGGGATTACCCTCCCTTTTGGGCCTGCCTTTCTCACGCACATCGAAAGCGATGGCATTGGCCCTTCGGGTCGATGTCGTGTTGAGGTTGAAATTGACGGCGATGAGGAAGTCGCGAGCTCCAACCACCGTACATCCCGTGCGTGCGATGTCATCATCCATCGGACGGCATCCGAAATCGGGCTGCAAGTCAGGGTTGGAGAGTTTCTTGGGAATGGCCTCATACTCACCGGCGCGGCAAACGGCCAAATTGCGCCGCTCAGGGGTGAAAGCCGACGCCTCATAGCAATAACAGGGGATGCGCAACTCCTCGGCGATGCGCCGGGCCAGTTGCCGGGCCAGTTGGGCACACTCCTCGAGGGTGATGCCACTCACGGGGATGAGCGGCAGGACATCAGTAGCCCCGATGCGGGGATGGGCACCGTGGTGCTGACGCATGTCGATCAACTGCCCGGCCTTTCTGACAGCCTTGAAAGCCGCCTCCAGGACAGGCATCGGTTCACCGACAAAGGTAATCACCGTACGGTTTGTTGCCTCACCAGGATCCACATTGAGCAGCCTTACCCCTTGGGTTTGTTCGACTTCCGCTGCAATCTGCTTGATGACATCCATATTGCGTCCCTCGCTGAAATTGGGCACGCACTCCACGATTTGTCTTTCTTTGACCATGATTTCAATGATGATTTAAGGTTTCTCTTTCAACCTGCAAATTTATACAAAATATTTGTATCCGCAAGGTTGTGCTCAAAAAAAACGCCCCCTTCTTGGAGAAGGAGGCGAAAGAGCTATTCGTCTTCGGGAATGACCGGCCGCGGCGTGACGGTATTGGGGTCGGCAGGAGTGCCGGCAGGAGTGGTGACCGGCTCTTGTCTCTGCGGCCTCGTCTCCACAGCAGGTTCTTCGACGGGTTTCTGTTCGGCGGGCTGAACGGCCGGATGGTCGATGGCGACAGGAACAGAGGCGCTTGTGTCGGCAGAGGTATCCTCCTGTTTGGGAGGTTGATAAGCAGACTTCTCCTCTTCTTTCTTTTTCTTATCCTCCTCGAGTCCCTTAATCGGCTTCGGCGTCTCGCTCTTCATGATGTTGATCGTGTCCTTCTTGACAGAGTCTTTCTTCACCTCAACGACGGGAGCCTCCTTCTCATCGTCGTTGGGCCGCTGGGAGACAAACCAGAAGATGCCGGCAAGCGCAACGATTGTAGCAGCCGTGACGGCCACGATGGGGAAGCTGCGCTCTTTCTTCTCCCTGACAACAGGCTGTTCCTCCTCCAGCAGAGGTCTTCTCTCAGGAGCTCGCTCCTGCCGCGTCTGCGGTTTGGCCTGCACACGCAGTTTGTCGCCTGGTTCTGCGGCAGCCGCTGCCGGCCGTCTAACTTCCTGTGCAGCAGGACGCGGTGATACAGAAGCCGGTTTGACCTGACGCGGAGCCTGCGCCCTTGCCGAGCGCAACTCATCACCCTCCTCCCTCATCACACCGCTGACATGCACCATGGTGAGAGAATAGTTGTCGGCACTGCCGGAAAGCGCCTTGATGAACTGGGCCTGTTTCGTGGTATCGCTGCCGGGCTGGCTGACCAGTCCCATCAACTGCTCATCGGAGAGCATCTGATGCACTCCCTTTGTAACCAGGAGGAAATAGTCGCCATACTCCACATCGGTGAGGCAGACCTTGACAGGCTGCACGACATTCTCGGCATCAGGGGCGAAGACCCGGTCGTCATCGACTGATTTATATAATAAGGTATTGCTGCGCGGACGGAATTGATAGACGCGCGCATTGCCCACATGAGCCACCAGGCATCCCTGCCGATGGAAATAAAGCATGGCGAAACTGACGCCTTCGCCATCGGGGCACCGCTTCTGCAGCTTGCGGCAAGTCTCCTGCAAGGCCTCCTGCAGCAACCCCTCGTCGAGAGGCTCGTCGGGACATGTATTCTGAAAGAAAAAGTCAGGAAGCGTGCGGCAGAAATAGTCACTTGCCGAATATCCCTTTCCATCATCTCCGATGCCATCGCAGACGATGAAAAGCTTGTCATGTATCGTCCCCTCTCCCAAAGCGGGATACATGCTGTCTTCCTGAATGGCTCTTCTGCCAGAGCCACTGACAGAAAGAGGCTTCAAAATATCGAATTTCATAACATCCTATGGTTTTGGTGTGGTATGCGAAAGGCAAATCATTGCTTTTCGAAAAGCAAAGATAAACAAATAATATGAAAATCAAGAAAATACGCAAAGATTTTTACAATTGCCTCAAGCATTATGATCTCCACACGACAAAAAACGACACCGCAAGGAAGAAACCAGCAGGCTTCCTCCTTGCGATGATACTTCAGATGAATTACTTGCAGAAATTACATCAGCATCAAGAACTTCATCATGTATCTCAATGCCACGGCAAAAATCGCATAGATGACCAAGGCCATCACGATGGCAATAACCCAACTGAAAACGCCCTTCACACCCTTCTCATTGAAAGGCTTGGTCAGGAACTCCATGATATTCAGGCCAGCAATCCAGAACAAAGGAATAGCAGCCACGGCCAATAATCCCACCAAGAGGAAATCATGGCGCATCAATATCAGGAACGGCGCCACCACGATACATGTCAGTACCAGACAAATGGTACCCAATCTGTCAAATGCATCCATCTTTTTATTCTTATCGTTTTAAATCCGCCTGCCACCCCGTTTTCCCACGGGGCAGCCGGCGGTAAAGGTTAATTACTCTTCTACTGCTGCCTGCGCGGCTGCCAGACGTGCGATGGGCACGCGGAACGGTGAGCAGCTGGCATAATTCAAGCCGATCTTGGCGCAGAACTTCACTGAGCTGGGCTCGCCACCATGCTCACCGCAGATACCAGTGCGGAGGTTGGGACGAACGGCACGGCCCTTCTCGACAGCCATCTTCACCAACTGGCCGACGCCATTCTGGTCAAGCACCTGGAACGGGTCAACCTTGAGGATCTTCTTGTCGAGGTAAACCGGCAGGAAGCTGGCGATATCATCACGGCTGTAGCCGAAGGTCATCTGTGTGAGGTCGTTGGTACCGAATGAGAAGTACTCAGCCTCAGTAGCGATGCGGTCGGCGGTGAGGGCAGCACGCGGGATCTCGATCATTGTACCGATCTCGAATTCCACCTCAGTGCCATACTCAGCGAACACCTCTTTGGCCACACGCTGGATGATAGCCTTCTGCTGCTTCAGCTCGTAGAGGATACCGATCAGCGGAACCATGATTTCCGGCATCGGGTTCTTGCCCTCTTTCTTCAACTCGCAAGCGGCGCTCAGGATAGCGCGGGTCTGCATAGCAGTGATCTCGGGGAAGGTGATGCCCAGACGGCAGCCACGGTGGCCGAGCATCGGGTTGTTCTCAGCGAGAGAATCAACACGGCGCTTGATGTCCTCGACACTCACGCCCATCTCCTTAGCCATGATCTCCTGACCTGCGATATCGTGGGGAACGAACTCATGGAGTGGCGGGTCGAGCAGGCGGATGTTGACCGGGCAGCCATCCATAGCATCAAGGATACCCTTGAAGTCAGCCTTCTGATAAGGCAGCAGTTTGGCAAGAGCCTTCTCACGTCCCTCAGCATCCTTGGCGAGGATCATCTCACGCATGGCGATGATCTTCTGGTCCTCGAAGAACATGTGCTCGGTACGGGTCAGACCGATACCCTTGGCACCGAATGCGCGGGCCACCTGTGCATCGTGCGGAGTGTCAGCATTGGTGCGCACCTGCAGTTTGGTATACTTGTCGCAGAGGTCCATCAGTTCCTTGAAGTCACCTGAAAGCTCAGCAGCCTTGGTGGGCACTTCACCGGCATAAACCTGACCTGTGGTACCGTTGAGAGAGAGGAAGTCGCCCTCTTTATAGACGATGCCGTCGATCTCGACAGTCTTCTTCTTGTAATCAACATTGAGGGAGCCTACGCCAGAGACGCAGCACTTGCCCATACCACGAGCCACCACAGCAGCGTGTGAGGTCATACCACCACGAGCGGTGAGGATACCCTCAGCAGCCGACATACCGGCGAGGTCCTCAGGAGAGGTCTCGATACGGACGAGAACCACCTTATGGCCATCCTCATGCCAAGCCTGAGCGTCATCAGCGTGGAAGACGATCTGACCGCAGGCAGCACCCGGAGAAGCGGGAAGACCCTGAGCGATAACCTTGGCTTTGGAGAGAGCCACCTTGTCGAATACCGGGTGGAGCAGCTCGTCGAGCTTGTTGGGCTCGCAGCGCATGATGGCGGTCTTCTCGTCGATCATGCCCTCGTGGAGCAGGTCGATGGCGATCTTCACCATGGCAGCGCCGGTGCGCTTACCGTTACGAGTCTGGAGGAACCAGAGTTTGCCTTCCTGTACGGTGAACTCCATGTCCTGCATATCGTGATAGTGGTTCTCGAGTTTCTCCTGGATACCGTTGAGTTCAGCATAGATGGCAGGCATAGCCTCCTCCATGGAAGGATACTTGGCGGCGCGCTCCTCCTCGGAGATGCCGGCGCGCTCTGCCCAGCGCTGTGAACCCAGTTTGGTGATCTGCTGCGGAGTGCGGATACCAGCAACGACATCCTCACCCTGGGCATTGACCAGATACTCACCGTTGAACACATTCTCGCCGTTGGCGGCGTCGCGGCTGAAGCAAACACCTGTAGCGGAGGTGTCACCCATGTTGCCGAACACCATAGCCATGACGGACACAGCTGTACCCCACTCGTCGGGAATACCCTCCATCTTGCGGTAGAGGATGGCACGCTCGTTCATCCAGCTGCGGAACACAGCGCAGATAGCGCCCCAGAGCTGCTCGATCGGGTCGTTGGGGAAGTCCTTGCCGGTGCGCTCCTTGATGGCAGCCTTGAAGAGAGCCACCAGTTTCTTGAGCTCCTCGACGGAGAGGTCCTTGTCGAGTTTGACACCTCTCTCGGCCTTCACCTTCTCGATGATCTCCTCGAACGGGTCGATATCCTCTTTGTTGACGGGCTTCATCTCGAGCACCACATCGCCGTACATCTGCACGAAGCGGCGGTATGAGTCATAGACGAAATGGGGGTTGCCGGTCTTGCGGACCATACCCTCAGCCACCTCGTCGTTAAGACCAAGGTTGAGGATGGTGTCCATCATACCAGGCATGGAAGCGCGTGCACCAGAGCGCACACTGACGAGCAGCGGGTTGGCGGAATCGCCGAACTTGGAGTTCATCAGGGTCTCGATATGCTTCACGGCAGCAGTGACGTCAGCGTCGAGGATCTCCTTGATTTTCTCCTGTCCCACCTCATAATATTCATTACAGCAGTCTGTAGTGATGGTGAATCCCGGGGGAACGGGAACACCGATAAGATTCATCTCGGCGAGGTTGGCACCTTTACCACCGAGCTGTTCACGCATTTTCGCATTACCTTCAGCCTTACCATTGCCAAAGGTATAAACTCTTTTCTGTTCGCTCATAATTAGTTTATGGTTTTCGATAAAATGATGTTGTGCTTTCAGAGTTGCAAATATACTGCAAAAACATGTAACGGCAAAACTTTTGGGTAAAAAATTGTCATGTCGAAGTTACATTCTTTACTTTCGCCAACAGCACATCCACCTATTTCCCTATCATCGAAAGTGGAGTTTTCCATCAAAAACAAATGAAAATATTTGGAATATCGGCAAATTTGGCTTATTTTTGCAAAATCCACTCCGAAACCTTACTGCCATGCCCATCACGGCAGATGTAGAGGAACGGGGAACAACCCAAGCAACCCAACCATGGCCAAAAACAAAAAGCCATTGCCCATTTATGAGCAAGTGACCATCGCCGACTGCGCGGCAGAGGGAAAGTGCGTTGTGCGCATTGATGACAAGGTGGTCTTCGTGCCCTTTGTGGTGCCCGGCGACGTCGTTGACCTGCAAGTCAGGAAAAAGCGGAAGAGCTATTGCGAGGCGGAAGTCATCCGCCTCATACAGCCCAGTGCGCTCCGGCAGGCACCCATGTGCCGTCATTTCGGAGTGTGCGGCGGCTGCAAGTGGCAGATCCTGCCCTACGAAGAGCAACTGAAGATGAAGCAGCGCCAGGTCTATGACCAGCTGACACGCATCGGTAAAGTGGCGCTGCCCGAAATATCCCCCATCCTGGGTTCGGCCAAGACCAGCCGCTACCGCAACAAGATGGAGTTTGAATGCTGCAACAAGCGCTGGCTCACCCGTGAGGAGATTGCCAGCGGCAAGTCGTACGACAACATGAACGCCATCGGCCTGCATATCACGGGAGCCTTTGACAAGGTGCTCCCCATCGAGGAATGCATGCTAATGGACGACCTCAACAATCAAATCCGCAATGCCGTCCGTGACTACGCCAATGCCACGGGAATGACTTATTTCGACCTCCGCCAACAGACCGGACTCCTGCGCGACATCATGATCCGCAACTCCAATACGGGCGAATGGATGGTGCTCATCCAATTCCATTTCGAGTCTGACGGAGACAAGCAGCTCGCCGAAGCCCTGCTCGACCATCTGGCAGAGAAGTTTCCGCAGATCACCTCGCTCGTGTATGTGAACAACCAGAAGTGCAACGACACCTTCGGCGACCTGGAGGTGGTGACCTACAAAGGCAATGACCACATCTACGAGACGATGGAGGACCTCCGCTTCAAGGTAGGCCCGAAGAGTTTCTACCAGACCAACACCGACCAGGCCCACGTGCTCTACTCCGTGGCCAGGAAGTTTGCCGGCCTGACCGGCAATGAACTGGTGTATGACCTCTACACCGGCACGGGCACCATCGCCAACTTCGTCGCCCGGCAGGCCCGGCAGGTCATCGGCATCGAATACGTACCCGAGGCCATCGAGGATGCCAAGGTCAACTCCCAGGTCAACGGCATCGGCAACACCCTTTTCTATGCCGGCGACATGAAAGACATCCTCACCGACGCCTTCATCGCCCAGCATGGCCGTCCCGACGTGCTCATCACCGACCCACCGCGCGCCGGTATGCATCCCGACGTGACGCAGACCATCCTCAGGGCCCGTCCGCGCCGCATCGTCTATGTGAGCTGCAACCCCGCCACCCAGGCCCGCGACCTGGCCGATCTCGACAGTCACTACCGCGTGGTGGCCGTGCAGCCCGTCGACATGTTCCCCCACACCCCTCACGTGGAGAACGTCGTGCTCCTCGAGGAGCGCCCCGACCCGCCCGGCGACTGACCGACATCATTTTATCAACCTTTAATATACCGACTATGAAAAAGAAATTATTAGCAACCTGCTTGCTGCTGTTTGCCGTTTTGAGCATCAATGCCCAGCAAGAAAAGAAATGGTATGACAACATCAAGTTCAGCGGCTACGGCATGCTGCAGTATCAGTATCAAGACCCCTATAAGGCTGTTACCGACGAAGCCGGCAACGTGAAGGAAGAGAAGAACGAAAGCAACACATTCAAGCTCCGCCTGATGCGTATGATCCTGGACGGAAAGATCGGCGACTTCGACTGGCGTGCACAGATCCAAGGCACCAATGCCAAAGGACCAGCCGAGCCCACCGTGCAACTCGTTGACCTCTACACCGAATGGGTGAAATACCCGGAATTCAAAGTGCGCGTAGGACAGTTCAAACGTGCGTTCACCTTTGAGAACCCCACCCACCCCATCACGCAAGGCTGGCGCGGCTATGCCGACGTCATCAACAACCTCTCCGGCTTTGGCGACCGTGTAGGTGAGAAGTCTAGTGGCGGACGCGACATCGGCGTACAAGTTAGTGGTGATGTGCTGCCCAACAGCAATGGCCGCAAACTGCTCCACTATCAGGTGGGCGTGTATAACGGCGAAGGTGTCAACACCACCGACAAGGACAACCGCAAGGACATCATCGGCGGTATCTGGGTGATGCCCATCAAGGGTGTGCGCATCGGTGCCTTCGGTTGGACCGGCAGCCATGGCAACATGGTGACAGCCCACGGTAATTCGGAAAGCGTACCCCTCAACCGTTACTGTCTGTCGGCAGAATACGACAAGGACGAGCTGACCGTGCGCGCCGAGTATCTGCATTCACAGGGATGGGGCTCGGGCAAGACCGGTTCGAATGTAATCAACTACGCTTTGGGCGACAAAGCCGACGGCTGGTACCTCTTCGGAATTGTGCCTGTCATCAAGTCAAAGCTTCATGCCAAGGCCCGCTACCAGACCTATCGTGTGAGGAAAGACTGGGACACCGCCAAGACTTCCATCGAAGCAGGTCTGAACTATTTCTTCACCAAGAAACTGCAGTTGAATTTCGAGTATGCCCGCGTAAACGACAAGACCATCCCGCTGGCCGACAAGCACAGCTACAACCTGGTTGACGTGGAGCTCGACTTCCGCTTCTAAGAGATTCGCATGATTTGTGAACTTTTGGGAGTTTAGGAGATTAGGAGATTAGGAGTTTAGACATTTGCATCCGAATTGTGGAGACGCCACGATGTGACGTCTCTACTTTTTGTGTTCTTTGGAGACGCTGATTTCCTCACTTGTGGACCGTTCTATCTTGACCAACCAAGCACAGCCGATTCTCTGGAAACAGACATAAAAAAACGAAAAAAAGCAACGCTTTCGCTTTTTTTCCAAAATATTGCGTAACTTTGTGCCTATGAACGACACGGAACGCACAACAGTGACCTGCGACAACATGATCATCGCCGATGCCGACTTCGCCGACCAAGTGGCATTCGACCTCATTGTCAACTTCGAGCGCATCCTCGGACGGCCCATCCCCAACGCTGACCTGGCACGGTGGATAGACTGCCTGGCCCTTGACGGTGGCATCCGCGAGGGAAAAGAGCAGACGCAGGTGGCCCTGGTTCACAGCAAGGAGAAAACCCGTCTGGAATATTTCACCCCAGGCGACTTCAAAAGTGAACTGCACGGCAAAGCTTTCAGCGACAATCTCGGAGAATTCATGCTCTCCACCCTCAGCGAGGAGAGCATCATCAGCCGCGAGGACCTGTTGCTCGACACCCTGCAGCTAGGACTGGCGGCGCCGGAGGTGAAACGCATCATCGTGGTGCCCGGCGAAGACTATTATGACCGTGTGCGCGAACTTGTGCGGAAGAGCAAAGACGACAAGACCGTCACCGTGCTCGCCATGCAACCCATGCCAGGAGGGAACTTCCGTCAGGAAATCCTCGGCTACTCACTGATGAGTGCCCTTGGCATCAGGGGAGACGAACTGAAAGACTGAAAAAAACAACCATAAATCATTTCAACCATGGGAAAATTACTGATGATAGGAGCTGGTGGCGTGGCCACCGTAGCCGCGTTCAAGATCGCGCAGAACCCCGATGTATTCACCGACTTCATGATCGCCAGCCGCCGGAAGGCCAAGTGCGACAAACTGGTGGACTCCATCCACAAGGCCGGATATGACATGGACATCAAGACCGCACAGGTGGATGCCGATGACGTGGAACAGCTGAAAGCCCTTCTGAACGACTACAAGCCCGAGCTGGTGGTCAATCTCGCATTGCCCTACCAGGACCTCACCATCATGGAGGCCTGCCTGGCCTGCGGCTGTCACTACCTCGACACCGCCAACTACGAGCCCAAGGATGAAGCCCACTTCGAATACTCCTGGCAGTGGGCCTATAAGGAGCGGTTTGAGCAAGCTGGCCTGTGCGCCATCCTCGGCTGCGGTTTCGACCCCGGTGTGAGCGGCGTCTACACCGCTTATGCCGCCAAGCACCATTTCGACGAAATGCACTATCTCGACATCGTCGATTGCAACGCCGGCGACCACCACAAGGCCTTTGCCACCAATTTCAACCCTGAGATCAACATCCGGGAAATCACGCAGAAGGGACTCTACTATAAAGACGGTCAATGGATTGAGACCGAGCCACTGGAGATCCACAAGCCCCTCACCTACCCCAACATCGGTCCGCGTGAGAGCTACCTGCTGCACCATGAGGAACTGGAGAGTCTGGTGAAGAATTATCCCACCATCCGCCAGGCCCGCTTCTGGATGACCTTCGGCGAGCAATACATCAAGCACCTCGACGTGATCCAAAACATCGGCATGAGCCGCATCGATGAAGTGGTGTATGAGGCCCCGCTTGCCGATGACCCGACCAAGACCGCCAAGGTGAAGATTGTGCCGCTGCAATTCCTCAAGGCCGTGCTCCCCAACCCCCAGGACCTGGGAGAGAACTACGAAGGCGAGACCAGCATCGGTTGCCGTATCCGCGGCATCAAGGACGGCAAGGAGCGCACCTATTATGTATATAACAACTGCTCACACAAAGCCGCCTACGAGGAGACCGGCATGCAGGGTGTGAGCTACACCACCGGCGTGCCCGCCATGATCGGAGCCATGCTCCTGCTCAAAGGCGTATGGAAGAAGCCCGGCGTCTGGAACGTGGAAGAATTTGACCCCGATCCCTTCATGGCCCTGCTCAACGAGAAGGGACTCCCCTGGCACGAAGTCTTCGACGGCGACCTGGAGGTGGATTGAAGATTGAGGATTGAAAATTGAGGATTGAAGATTGAAAATTGGAGATTGAAGATTGAAAATTGAAAATTGAAGATTGAAAATTGAAAATTATAGATTGATATAATTATGGCAAAGAAAGAAAGCATACAGCCAGACGGCACCCAGGAGGGCAAACTGAAAGCCCTGCAAGCCGCCATGGCCAAGATTGAGAAAGACTTCGGCAAAGGCTCCATCATGAAGTTGGGAGACGAGCAAGTGGAAAACGTCGATGTAATCCCCACCGGCAGCATCGGCCTGAACGCCGCCCTGGGCGTCGGCGGTCTGCCACGCGGACGAATCATCGAGATCTACGGTCCCGAATCATCCGGAAAGACCACCCTTGCCATCCATGTCATCGCCGAGGCACAGAAACAAGGCGGCATCGCCGCATTCATCGATGCCGAGCATGCCTTCGACCGCTTCTACGCAGCCCATCTCGGCGTGGATGTCGACAACCTGCTCATCTCACAGCCAGACAACGGCGAACAAGCTTTGGAAATCGCCGACCAGCTCATCCGCTCGTCGGCCATCGACGTCATCGTCATCGACTCCGTGGCAGCCCTCACCCCGAAATCCGAAATCGAGGGCGATATGGGCGACAACAAAGTGGGCCTGCACGCCCGCCTGATGAGCCAGGCCCTGCGCAAGCTCACCGCCACCATCAGCAAGACCAACACCTGCTGTATCTTCATCAACCAGCTCCGCGAGAAAATCGGCGTGATGTTCGGCAACCCCGAGACCACAACCGGCGGCAACGCCCTGAAGTTCTACGCCAGCGTGCGCATCGACATCCGCCGCGTGACCACGCTGAAGGACGGCGACCAGGCCATCGGCAACCAGGTGCGCGTGAAGGTGGTGAAGAACAAAGTGGCACCCCCGTTCCGCAAGGCCGAATTTGAGATCCTCTTTGGTGAGGGCATCTCGAAAGTCGGCGAGATCCTGGACCTCGGCGTCGAGCACGGCATCATCCAGAAGAGCGGTTCCTGGTTCTCCTATGAAGGATCGAGACTGGCCCAGGGCCGTGATGCCACCAAAGCCCTGCTCAACGACAATCCCGAACTTTGTGAGGAGATAGAAGCCAAGATCATGCAGGCCCTTGCCGAACAATAAAGCTTCGCCGCGAACCTTATTGAAGCTGCATCGCAGACCTTATTGAAGCTGCATCGCAGACCCCGATAAAGTATATCCCACACTCAACAAAAAGACTCCGTCCGCATGTCAAAAAAAGCGGGCGGAGTCTTTTTGTGTACTGACAGAATGTCATTTTTTTCAAAGAATGGCACATTTGGCACACCATTTGTTGTATTGTATGCGGATTTCGCACTGCAGCGAACCATCAAATTGAATAAATAATAACAAAAAACTATACAACAATGGGAAAAATTATTGGAATTGACTTAGGAACGACCAACTCGTGCGTATCGGTATTCGAAGGCAACGAGCCCGTAGTGATTGCAAACAGTGAGGGAAAGCGCACCACCCCGTCAGTGGTAGGCTTTGTGAAGGACGGCGACCGCAAGGTGGGAGACCCCGCCAAGCGTCAGGCCATCACCAATCCCCAGAACACCGTCTATAGCATCAAGCGCTTCATGGGCGAGACTTACGAGCAGAGCCGCAAGGAAGCCGAGCGCGTACCTTTCAAGGTCGTCAACGAAGGCGGCTATCCCCGTGTGGAGATTGAAGGCCGCAAGTACACCCCGCAGGAGATTTCAGCCATGGTGCTTCAGAAAATGAAGAAGACCGCCGAGGACTACCTGGGCGAGGAAGTGACCGAGGCTGTCATCACCGTGCCTGCTTACTTCAGCGACTCACAGCGCCAGGCCACCAAGGAGGCCGGCCAGATCGCAGGTCTCAACGTGCGCCGTATCGTCAATGAGCCTACTGCCGCAGCACTTGCCTACGGTGTTGACAAGGCCAACAAGGACATGAAGATTGCTGTCTTCGACCTCGGTGGCGGTACTTTCGATATCTCCATCCTGGAGTTCGGCGGTGGCGTATTTGAGGTGAAATCCACCAATGGCGACACCCACCTCGGTGGTGATGACTTCGACCAGGCCATCATCGACTGGCTGGTGCAGGAATTCAAGAACGACGAGGGAGCAGACCTCCGTCAGGACCCGATGGCCATGCAGCGTCTGAAAGAAGCCGCTGAGAAAGCCAAGATTGAGCTGTCGAGCACGACCTCCACAGAAATCAACCTGCCCTATATCATGCCTGTCGGCGGCGTGCCCAAGCACCTGGTGAAGACGCTGACAAGAGCCAAGTTTGAGCAACTGGCCCACAACCTCATCCAGGCTTGTCTGGCACCCTGCCAGAAAGCCATGGCCGACGCCAAGTTCAGCACTGCTGACATCGACGAGGTGATCCTCGTGGGCGGTTCAAGCCGTATCCCCGCCGTACAGGCCCTGGTGAAGAACTATTTCGGCAAGGAGCCTTCAAAAGGTGTCAACCCCGACGAAGTGGTGGCCGTAGGTGCCAGCATCCAGGGAGCCATCCTCAACAAGGAGAGCGGTGTGGGTGACATCGTACTGCTCGACGTGACCCCGCTGACCCTCGGTATCGAGACCCTTGGCGGTGTGATGACCAAACTGATCGACGCCAACAGCACCATCCCGTGCAAGAAGAGCGAGACCTTCTCCACTGCAGCCGACAACCAGACCGAGGTGACCATCCACGTGCTCCAAGGCGAGCGTCCGATGGCAGCCCAGAACAAGTCTATCGGCCAGTTCAACCTCACCGGCATCGCCCCTGCCCGCCGCGGTATTCCTCAGATTGAGGTCACCTTCGACATTGATGCCAACGGTATCCTGAAAGTGTCAGCCAAGGACAAGGCCACCGGCAAGGAGCAAGCTATCCGCATCGAGGCCTCCTCTGGTCTGAGCAAGGAAGAGATCGACCGCATGAAAGCCGAGGCCGAGCAGAACGCCGAGAACGACAAGCGCGAGCGTGAGCGCATCGACAAGATGAACCAGGCCGACTCGGCCGCAGTACAGCAGTTGAAAGACGCTCACAAGAGCGGCGACGTGACCGCTATCGACAATGCCATCAACAACCTCAACCAGGTGATGCAGGCCGCCAGCGCAAAGATGTATCAGCAGGCAGGTCCTCAGCCCGGTGCAGGCCAGGGTGCCGGCTTCAGCGGCCAGCAGGCCGGTCCTCAGGAGCCCAAGTCAGATGACAACATCCAGGACGCCGACTTTGAGGAGGTGAAATAAGGTAAATATCGACGAGCAACGATAAATATCTATAAGTAAAATTAGCGCACAGCCATCAGGTTGTGCGCTAATTAGTTATGGATATTTACTGATTCTTTTGCCGCCATGAAGGCACTTGCTATTTCCATTCTGTAAGGATCAGGAAGGAGCCATTTTCTTCCTTATTTGCGACATATTTGCGACACGACAAAATGGTAGATAAGATGCAACAAATGTATACATGATGGTGGTGTCACTAAATACTACCAATGCGGTCAGCGGGGATTCTACTTATACTTTGACAGCTCGTCAATCATTGCTGGGCGGTTCCTGTATTTCACACGGAAGTCGCTGACGAGTTGGTTGGACAGTTGTTTGCCTGCAGGACAACACTTTTGGAGTCTCTTCAATCTTGCCACCAGTTCTTTATAATTTTCACGTCCCATTTGATGTTCTGCCACACGCCTCAATTCTGGTTCCAATCGGGCCACAAGCGTCTGTTGCTGGTCTGCATCGAAATGTTTGGCATACCGTTCTAATCCCGACAACAAGTCGTATTCAGCCTTCTTCATCAGATTGAAGAGCTCGTCATACCATTTTTCCGATGCATAAATTTCGGCCAGATGAGATATGGCGCTCCGCCCGAAGTCCTTTTTACCCAATAGTGTCCGGAGTTCGTCTGGCCATTCTTTTGAATCAATCAACTGTCTAAGATTTTTATAATATTTCATCGTGTCGCGGCTTTTTAGGAAAAGCTTTTTATTTTGGTTGACAATTTTGTCTTTGTCACTCATTTTCTCATAGACCTCCAACTTGCACTCTTCCCAATTGAGTTGTAGTCCCGGCCACTCTCTGGCTTGTTGAATTCCTTCTTCGAGAACAAACAAAGCATCAGACAATTTATTGTGTTCGATGAGCCAGTCAATGTATTTGGTGCGCAAACGGTGTATATTCTTGTTCTTGGTGTAGAAAGCCACCGCTTCAGCATTCCTGTTATGATCAATGAGATAATCCCACAACTCCACTGCAGCAGACTCTTTAGCATAGTCGCTTACAGCCTCCTCAAAATGACATTTGAAGCTGACGATGCGCTCATCGACTGTCAACAATGCCTCACGTGTCTCCTCTATGATGGTATAAAAGTCACTATCTTCAAAGGCATCCAGTCTGTCCATCTGCTCTAACTTGTCGCAAACTTTCAGTTGCCGTTCTTTGGAAATCTCTCCCGAGTCAAATACCGTACGGATGACATCGGTCATCTCGTCAATATGCAAGTCCTCCCAGTCCATGTCGTCCCTACCGCAGTCCCACTCCTCTTGATATTCATTGCCTACACGGTCCAACAAGGATAATACCACATCCAAGGCAAGTTCTGCATGTCCGGTCTCTGCGAGTATCTGCGTCTGCCGTATCACCCGCATCAGATCCTTACCCACAGATTCCCAATCCAGCCATTCTGGTTCCCAACTGTGATACCTGTCAAAAGATGGCCTACTCATCTCATGACCAAAGCAGCGGTCAATTGCTTTAAGCATCTCAGCCTTTGTCGGAGCACTTTTCGCAGATGGCAACTGCTTTTGAAATTTCTTCTTCAACTGTTCAGCAAACTTTTCGTCTTTATAAGCATAGGACTTAGCAAACTCATAAATCTTGTGCTCGTCCACAATCTCGAACAGTGAATCAAGTGTCTTATCCTTTTTCATAATAATTCATTAATTTAGTCATACCAAATTACTTCGCCATTCTCTCTGTGGTCATGTGCCTCTTACTCATCCCATATCTGAATTGAAACGCCCTAAATCCACATTTATATACCCCTCTTGGTCATAGCAACGATGATATTTGTTGATAAGGTCTATGAGAGACTGAAGTGCAGGTTGCTCACAATGCAAATGGCGGAATTTGGACAGTTGGGCATTGTAACGCTCCATCGAGCCAATGCGAAGTCTTTCCTCAATATCTGAGGGAATAAGAAAGGAAGCACGGGAGAGAAGATGAGGGTAGAACTCCGTCAGGAAGATATGTATTCCCGCCAAGTCGAAGTCGCCGAAATGAACATAACGGTTGGGGATGGTCTGCAGCCAATCACGAAGGTCAGCGGACTGGGGATAACGAGATACAAACAAAAGCTGATTGCCTACCTGAGACTCAAAAAGTTCACGTTGACGACGAATCAGCCGAAAGTTCTCCATATTCTCAACTCCCACCACAATTACATCTTCCGGAATCGAAAACGACCGCCAGTCTGTAACGAATACAAAGCTGCCGTCATGAGGACAGACCACAAATTCATGACCGTTCAACAGGCATGGGATCTGCTCGTACGAATTAATAGGGAACCCTGGGCAGGAGCGAACTTTCAACAACTTGGAATTACCTGTCAGAGAAGCCAAATCTGAACGCGTCAGCGTCTCTTTTTCCGTCCATTCTGAAGTAATAGCAATATGACGGAACTCCTCAAAACGAGATTCAAGAAATATTTTCAATGCATCAATCTTGACAGCACGGTACGTCCGTCGGCTGCCATGAGCCGCCACTGACAGCAGTCCTTCAGAGAGCAGCTGTTCCCCCATGTCCTTTCGCAGCAAACTGGCAGGCACTGCCTCTCCTGCCAAGAGCCGTTGCAGGCAATCTATCAGTGTTTTTGAGATTTTCATCACACATTGATCGTCATCAGACGCTTGATATGCGTCTGCGACTTGCCGTCCTTTGTCAGCAGATAATTGTATTTATAAAGGTCGGCATTATATCCCATTGGAGAACTGTTGATGAGATAGATGTTACGCACATTGGCAAATTTCAGGATGCCACTCACGTTGCTGGGATGCAATTTGCCTATCTCATCCATCATGCAGTGGATGATGAAATCTCCCTTCTTTCGCGAGGCCCTCGTCTTGAATACGTTGATCAGCATGATATTGACCATGGCCTTCACCAGGATGTCCGTACCGTCGGAACCAACGTTGTTGATGCGCTCCACCCATCCAGTGTTGTTGTCATTTTCTTGAACTCGGAATTGCAGTCGGAATGTGTCTGATAGTGTCAATTCTGCTCGTGATGGCTCCTTCTGCAATTGTTTCATGAACTTCTTGAGATACTCCACCACTTTGGCATTCACCTTGTCGTGGTCGCTGTCAGAGAAAAGATTCAGTTCACCGATATTGAGTGAGTTTTCCTCGGTGAAGTCACGGATGGAGCGAAGCAGCAACATCATTTTGTCGGAAGACTCTTCAGCCCTCAGTTCGATGCTGCGGATGACACCTGCGAAATTCCTCTCCTGAAAATCACGGTTCACATCATTAATGATGCCTTTTATCTCAGCGGCGTGGTTCATCAGCAGTCCCACCTCTCTTGACACACTGCGCAGGATGGTGTTGTAATGCTCGCTGACCCGGGCCCTGTAAACCTCTATCTTGTCATTTTCGATGAAATCCTTCAATCCAAGTGAGAAAGCAAGATAATCCTCGTCATATTGCGGTGAAATGAAATGGAAGGTGTTGTTGGCTCCGAAATGAGAATTGAACGAGTTGACAGACCGTTTCAATTCATCCATCTTTTGTCGCTTTTTATTGACACCACCTCGCATCTGGACCACCAAGTCCGCACATGGGAGGGAAGACGCCATGGCCACATCGTCTTTTAACAACGACTCAGGCAGGATGTTTTCCACTTGGCAGAGTTGCTCATATTGCTTCAATCCCTCCGCCATGGCAGTAATGGCATTCTTTTTCGCCTTGAGGGTCCCGGACATTTCCGTTTGTTCGGCCTCATATCGTTTTTGTTTGTCTTCATACGATTGTCGAGTTTGCAAGTCACGGTTCTCCAACTGCCGCTTCTCTTCTCTAAATTCTGTCTCATGCGAAAACAGTTCCTCTTCATCCTTACGATACTCAATGACAAAGTGGTGCTGTTCTTTGATTTTGTCAAGCCTGCTTTGTACATTGCTGATGTCGCGCCGGCATAGCTCGATGGCATTGGTGTCGGCTCCTTTCCCTTTCAGCTCCTCGTGCTCTTGTCGCTCCATCGTCATCCGTCTTTCATCAATATCTTTCCGACGGACGTCTTTCTCTTCATTTTGCTGCTGGATGAAAGTGTTGAAAATCCTTTGCAGGCTTCTCAGTACGGAATTATAGTCACTGTCGGCTGCTTTCATCTCCTTGTCACGCTTGACGCGTTGCTGCTCGCGCACTTTCCTTTCGCGTTCCAAGTCAAGTCGTGCTTCGTTGTATGCAGCCGTTCGCTTTTCTTGTTCCGCCTTTATCTGCTCTTGCTCTTTGCGCTCGGCCAGATGCAAACGTGTCTCTGCGTCCTTCACCTTCAAAGGAATCTGTTCTGTCTGTACCCTCAGGTTTGTTTCCTGCTGTTGCAATTCTGACAATTTTGAATGGTAACTCTTGCGAACGGCGTCCAGTTCTCTCTCACATTGTTGCTGCATGTCGGCAAGTTCCTTTTTCTTGGCAGAGACCGCTTCCTGCTGTTGTTTCTGCAAGTCTCGGTATTCATCGGGCGTACGATGGTGTACTGGGATGGCATCCAAATTGATACTTACCCCGAAGAGGCTTCCATCAGCAGCGATTTCAGGCGACAGTCCTTGGGCATAGAGCACCTGCTGCTCATCCACCACCTTACCGATGTTGTCCTCCCAACCCGGCTTGTTGTCCGTCAACCACTCATACAGCGACCCTTTCCAACGGTTGAGGATGTCAGTTATCTTCGTCAATTCATCTTGCAACAGGCTCATCTCGGCACGCACCGATTCTTGTCTGCGGAGAAAATCCTGTTCTATCTGTTCGCATTTCATCAGGCCTTCCTGCCGCATCGCTTTCAGACTGCTGCTCACGATGGCCAATTGGCTTTTCAGTTCATGCTCTTGGGCAAGCAGATCGTTGACAGTCTTTTTGCAAGCCTCTGTCTCTTCCTTCATCGGATGCCAATATTGCAGTTCCGACAACCTCTTGTCGGTCCTGTTGCAATTATCCTGCAAAACAGTCATGCGTTCATCCGACTTTGCCAGCCATTCGTCATAGGCTTCTTCGACCGTCTTTTTCCGTTTGTCTCGCAGTTTGGCACCATTATCCCTCTCTGCCTGAAACACGTCACGTTGGCGCTGGCTATCTTCCTTCAATGACAATTCAAAAGCCGCCCACTCTGCATCGATGGCCGCATATAGGGCACGATACTTTTCTGTCACATCCCTGTATTGTTCCTGGAGCGCGCGGAGCAGGTCTTCCTTCTTATCCTTTTCCGACATGAATTTGGGTTCTTGGGCATCCAGTGCCATCATATCCTTGATATGGATTTCCTCATAATACTTTCGCTTTTTGCGGATATCTCCCAAACGCACATCGCAAGCACTAATCTTCTTTGTCAGTTGGTCGTGCTCCTTCTCATACCCTTGCTGCAAGTCCTTCAATTTTGCACTGATTTTACCAAGTTTATCCTGAAGCAAGCGTATCTCGTCCTCTACCAATGGCATCTGTTCACGGGTATGGACAACTACATAGTTCAACTGATGCCACGTCTGCCTGATGTCATATTCCAAGGCTACCAGCAGCCGATAGGTGTCAATCACCTTGTTGGCTTTGGTGCGCACCACCACTTCACCATTGCTGCCTTTACGATACCAGCAATCTATTTCATCAAATTCGCGCTCAAAATCTGCAACGAGATGACGATAGTCCGACAGCCGGATGGAGTCTTCTGTGTCTGTCATCGATTGGATGATGGTGTTTTTCACAAAATCGGCATCCAGTTTGCTGTTCAAGAACACGTTCTGTATAGAACGTGGAATATTCTGGTATTTTGCGCTTTCCACGATGGCATACTTATCGTATCGGTGGCTGCGGTCGTGGGTGTTGCCAAAGATAATATTTCGGTAGAACTCGTAAGTGTCAATCTTGGCACTGATGTCCACTCGTGGCCCTATTTTTTCACGTATCCGTATCCAGTCGCTTTCCACCCGTCCGTCATCACCGACGAACCATTTTTTCTGATAAGGTGCGTCAATAAAGCGGAAAACGGCCTTGCCCTGACTCCGATGCAGGAAGATGCTGTAGGCTCCATGCTCCGTCTTCACCTCATAGACGATGTATGAATTGCTATACTTGAAGTAGAATTCCTCGAAAGATTTCTGTCCGTTCTGGATTCCCAACCTCATTTTATCGGCATTGTAGAAAAACAGCAGTGCTCTTAGCACCGTACTTTTTCCAACACCTTGAGTGCCGGCAAAATGCACGTTTCCGTCGAGCATCACTTCGGCATAAGGTATATTGGCACTGTTGAGGAATATGATTTTGTTCAGATGTCTCATGGCTCAGGTGTGTCTTCTTCGTTGTAAATGGTGATGAGGTTGACCAACTCTTCGGCATAGCGGATGGCAGCTGTCACCTTGTAGGTCCCGTCTTCCTCGTTGATGATTTCAGCAAATCCCATCCCCGTCAGTTCGCTGATGAGTTTGTCGACAATGTCCTTGTTTGTGTTCTGCTTGCGAAACAACTTCCTGGCCTTGTCACGCAGTTCCACATCGAGATTGATACGCTCCAAGATATGTGTGCTGCGAAACTGAAAACCTGTGGAAAACGTGATGTCGTAAGTCTTCAGGAAATCGAGGATGTCCACCCATCGTGCAAAACTCAGCAGTTTCTGCTCGATAGTCAGTTTTCCTTCCTGAACCCTGGAGAAATAGAAATAGCCATCGCCAGCCTCAAGTCGCAGTCCCAATTCGGAGAAATAATCCTCATAGTCGGCAAAGTTCTCTTCTATGTCATCATACAAGTGCTTCACTTCCAAATCGGTACTGTCAACCGACAGGAATGCCCCTTTGCTCATCCTTTCAAAAATCCGCTGTGTGTTAGTTCGCATATATCAGTGCATATTCTATGTTGTCAAACTTCTCGTAATCATCCGTAATCCGCAATTCGTCGCTGTGCAGTGTGGCCATTTGGCAGTAAAGTACAATATGGTCGCTGAGTGTTCTCTGCTGCTTGTAGGGATAGTCTTTGATAAATGCAAAGAGATGGTTTCCTTGTGCCTTAAAGGCATTCCACAATTCTGTGGTGTTCACGGCAATCACTTCCTCTGTGCTTTCTTCGAAAAAGATGGTATCTATGGGTTGAGCTTCCGTCCTGGTCAACCTACTTGCAATGTTTTTCCCTGCTATCCTACGAATGATTTTGTAGACTTCTTCATTGCTTCTTAGCATGTCGAGCGATAGGAAGATATGATAGTAAGGACGCTTTTCCATCCACAGAGCGTTGTTTCCATTCAACACACTGACGACATTGGTGTCTTCGCGCCAAGTCAATTGGTCTTTCAGATATTTCAGTTTACGTATCTTCTTGAACAACAGGCTCTGCTGCTCTATCTGATTGATGTAGTCGATAATCTGACGCTCTATCTCCAACAAGTTATGGTCAGCCTCTGTAAAGTCGTTTCTCACATCCATGCAAGTGCGCTGCATCTCAGGGTCTGTCGCCATACGGAAGAACACCACCTCGCTATCCATCATCTTTTCACATTCCTCAATGAGCACTTTGATTCCTTTGCGTTTCTCATCCAGGTTGGCCAACCGAGCCTTTTTTATCTTGTAGTTAGGTTCCTGCTTATAGGCTGTATCAACGTTTCGTTTCAAGTCGATGATGTTTTTCAGAGTACGAAGTCCTATCTTGCGAAGTGTCTTGCGCACATTGCCCTGATATTGAATCTTACGGTGTTCGTTGGTCTCTTCCAGATAGTAGTTGATATTCTCTTTGAGTGTACCGATATATTCCTTGACACTCGACACACTGATTTCCTCGTTCATGTCGAGCACATCCTCAAAGAACTGCACATAAACGTCTTCCATTTCAAGGAAATCACCATTCTCATGGATCACCCCATGGTCTATCAGATACTGTATCCGCTCACGCTTATAATCCACCACCTCAAGGGCGAATTCCGTTCTGTAAGCCAGCGACTTTCGCCTCTCAAACATATCGCGGAACAAGGTTTTCTCCCTGTCCAGCATTCTAGTCAATTCCTCAATGGTGCGAAAATGTGATAAAGAATCCATGTTTTTTGTTCGTTGAGTATGCAAATATACGAAAAAAGAACGAAGTTGGGGAAAAACAAAAACTGTTTTTGATACAGATGCAACATAAAACAAATAAGACAATCGAATAAAACTTATATGCCTACGAATTTGTGCCAATTGGATTGACACAAATGAATAAAAATGCAAAAGTGCCATTCAAAATGGCACAAATACCCTCTGTTCTTTTCAAAAAATCGAATGAAATCCAAAAAGAGGAGAGCAAATGCCAAACAAAATGACTAACTTTGCAAACCCCAATTGAAAATTTATAGACGAGAAATCAATTTAAGACGCATTGCTCAAAGGTGAGCGGGTTACACTGGAATGCAAATGGGCAAAGTCTGAAAAATATACAAATGATTTCAAGGATGAACAGATACACGATAGCACAACTGCAACAGATGCGTGAATCGGAAGACCACGTAGAATTCAAGAAAGGAGAAGGCGGCAACGTATCTTATAATGGGAGTGACAAGACGAATCCCAAGAGTCGACGTAAGTGCATTCTCGGGTATGTCATCGCACTTTGCAACGAAGGTGGTGGCAGAATGGTTATTGGAATGCACGATGCCCATCCTCATAAGGTGATTGGTACCAAACAGAATATGAATGCGCTTGGTGATTTGGCAAGCGACATTTACAGAGATACTGGTATTCGTACTGATGTATATGACCTCTATGAAAATGAGGCGAACAAGACAGGCCGTGTGGTGGTGATAGAAGTTCCATCAAGACCCATCGGTAAAGTGTTCAAATTTGAGGACGTCCCCTTGATGAGGGTTGGAGAGGATTTGCTGCCTATGGATGACAAGACGTTCTTGGCCATCATCCTGGAACAGGAGCCAGATTTCTCAGAGCAATACTGCCAAGAGGCTTCTTTCTCTGACCTCGACCCGGAAGCCATCAAGGTGATGAAAGAGAAATATGCCAAGAAGCAGAAGAATCCATCTTTTACCTCGCTTGATGACAGACAGGCTTTGAGCGACCTCAATCTCATCAATGGAGATAAGGTCACAAATGCCGCAGTCTTGCTTGTTGGCAAGGAGGAGTTTATCCACAAGAAGTTCCCGCAGGCTAAGGTGATGCTGGAGTATAGAAATACTGAGGCCCAGATCCATTTCGACAACCGTCTTCAATTCGGACAGCCATTCTTCATCTTGATTGACAAACTTTGGGATGCCATTAATATGAGAAATGGCTCCGTTCCCATCAGGGAGAATTCCTACATCTTTGACATCCCCTTCTTCAATGAGGATGTGATAAGAGAAGTGGCCAATAACGCTTTTGCACATCGCAGTTATCGGTTGAATAGTGAGATTGTCTTCAAACAGTACCCCACGAAACTGATTGTCATCAATGGCGGCGGTTTCCCCAAGGGAGTGACCCTCGATAATCTCTTGACGACTCCAAGTATTCCACGAAACAGATTGTTGGCTGACATCTTGGCAAAGACAGGTATCGTCGAGCGTTCGGGACAAGGTATGGACAAAATCTTCCTGAACACACTGTCAGAAGGCAAGCCTGAACCAGACTATACAGAGAGTGATGACTTCAATGTGACAGCCATCCTGTCTGCCAACGTGAAGGACAAAGCCTTTGCGATGTACGTTCAGGACATCCAACAGTCACTGCCTGAAGACAAGAAACTGACTGTCTTCGACGTGATGGCCCTATGTGAAATCCGTGACGGAAAGAAAGTTCCCACAAACAAGCAGATTGCACAGAAACTAGAAAAGATGGGATTCTTGGAAAAGCATGGCAAAACCAACGCCATATATTATATTCTTCCACGTCGATATTACGAGTTGGCTGGTGACCTGGCTGCTTATTCTCTCGCTACAGACTGGGACATCAACCAGGTTTGGGCAGTGATTCTTCCTTTCTTGCAGAAATATGGAAAAGCAAAAAGGACTGACTTGGATAAAATTATTGGTGACCACTTGTCAGAAAAACAATTACGAAGATACATTGACATATTAAAAGAGCAAGGCTTATTGAAGACAGAAGGGCAAACGAACCAAACTGTCTATTTATTAGGTGAAACTTATCAATCCAAGAATGATGTTATCAATAAAGCCTTATCAATAGGACTACAAAAGATGAAAGAAGACGGAGAGATTTAAGGTTTACTGAAAGGGCGGAATAAAGGGCAGAACTAAGGGCAAAAAAAGACACTTTAGCCTATTGTAAACCCACATAACACATTGAAAATCAATCATTATGAAAGGGCAAAACTAAGGGCGGAATGATTGGTATGAAGCAAAACTTATCAAAGACGAGAATCTCAATGCCGGTACTAGACCACATGAACCTATTGGGCTTGATGCATTCTTATCGTTGCTTATCTCCACATATCGTTTGTTATTTAAAATTTGCGACACATTTGCGACACGTCTTTGTAACTAATTGAGTATAAGACGATATTATCTTTGAGGAGGTGTAGTAGAATAAATATGTATCATTATAAAGAACCTAGAAATCGCTGGACTAAAGATCGTATAAAAACATAAAATATGCGTCGAAAAGGCAAAGTGTTTTTAGAAAGTGTTTTTATATGCGGATGTAAAGATGGATGTTGGGAGGTAATAACAGGCAATCAATGAAGTAGTATGGAAACAGAAAGCAGATACAAGACACGCGAATCATTCATAAGCGAGCTGGCCTTTGCTATGAGTGATCACGACATTCTGGAAGATCAATATTTGGATTTGACCCAGCAAATCCTATCAGTCATTCAACGTGAAGACTATAGCTGGGGTAAGAAATGGCCAGCGGAAGGTGATGAAGTCATATTTGTGGACAAGATTCCCTCATGGGAAGCATTTCATCAGATGGAAGAATTTGCCGACAGTATAAATGACCATTGTATCACACAACAACTATACAGCGCATTGGATAAACGTCACCCGTTTAGTGCATTCCGCGATGCCGCTGAAAGAACAGGCGTTATTCAGCAATGGTATCAATGGCGTGACCGTTGGCAGAACAATCAAGCGGAAGAGTGGATGCGCGAAAATGGCATAGACTTTACGGATGGTATAATCATTGCGGACGGGAAACATACACATATATGGTCATGGGAGGACATTGAGTCTGACTTTGATGATGACGAAATCTAAATAAAGAATTGACTTTGATTATCAATGATTTCCCGTTCTTACGACATGTGCGCAACATCCGGTGCTAACGCATAGATAGTCAGTTAGAGTCGTTTTTGAGGAGGTGAAGTAGAATACAATAAGAAACATTAAGGAAACCTATAGAAAGTGGTGTAACTCACGCAGTTGCACCACTTTCTATTTTGTTAAACTACACTTGTTTTTAAAGTCCTTGTCTTTTTTTGAATTAACTTGCTCATAAAGAATAGTATTGGGTAATTAGAACCGATTATAATACCGATTTTGCCTTATGGATATAAGATCATTCTTCATGTGATCATCTTTGAACGACCACACATTCCAGACTTTGATATGCTGCAAATAGCCCTTGATGCGACAGATATGGGCGTGGCTCATCCTGCCTGTCGCAATATCAGGCTCGTGTCGTAACGACAAGAAGAGAAATACAGAAAAAAATTAGGAATGAGGGGAAAACGTGACTTATCTTTGCAATGTCGAAAGGAACAAAAATCTCCTGAGGACAAAAAAAGAAAAGAAAAACAAAGAAAAACAAAGAACAAAAAATAATAATAACAATTAAAAAATCACCATTATGAAAAAGTCAGTTTTTTTCCTCGCAGCACTCGTGTGCATGATGATGCAGTCAGTAACCACTTTCGCCGGTGACAGGATCATCCCAAAAGAGCAGCTTCCAGCAGCCGCACAGACCTTCATCCAGAAGACATTCCCCGGACAGACCGTCTCTTACGCCAAGATCGACTTCGACGGCAGAAAGACCTATGAGGTCCGCCTGAGCAACGGTACCGAGGTGGAGTTCGACAAGAACGGAACATGGGACAAAGTGGACTGCAACTACAGCGCCGTTCCCGCCAATCTCGTGCCGGCAAACATCGCCACCTACGTCAAGAGCAACTTCCCCGGTGCTACAATCGTCAAGATCGACAAGGAGCGCTACGGCTATGACATAGAGCTTTCCAATGACCTCGAGCTGAAATTCAACAAGAACGGAAAGATGTTGAGAGTGGACGACTAATATCCGTCCTGTGACAGCAAACCCCTCCATTTTTTACAATCACAAAGCCATCAACAAACCTTTAAAAGTAGTAGCAAAATGAAAAAGTCAAAAAAGATCCTCGTAGCATTAGCAGGTGTGGCAATCGCCTTCATGGCCGTAGTAGTGGACATGCTCGACAAAGACTATGTCATCCCGGCAGACAACCTGCCCCTGGCAGCCAAGAGCTACGTACAAGATAATTTCCCGAGCGGCACCATCGCATACGCCAAGAAGAAGAACGACCTGTATAGAACCTCATACGAGGTAAGGCTGAACAACGGCTTTGAATTAGAGTTTGACAAGAACGGATGTGTCACCGACTTTGAAGACCCCGACTTTGATGACTGATAGAAAAATGGAGCCAAGAAAATTTTACCTCATCTTTTACTGGGAAGAGGGCACGCAAGAAAACAGCGTGCTCTCTTTTTCTGTATAGTGATCTTGCCTTTAGGATGTGAGATTATTCTCTATGGGATTATCTTGCCATCCAGAAGGAGGGAGAAAAAAACTTTGTCTCGATGAGCTTAAAAATCGATATTTTTATCTATATTTGCAGTCAACAGTTTACATCATAATAGCTAACGGGAAGATGCTGAGAAAGATAACTGCTTTTTTGATACTTATATTCTTGCTGACGGCTTGCTCACAGCAAGAGCGTATTTATAAAATAGGTGTATCACAATGTTCTATCGGCTACTGGCGCAGCAAGGTGAACAACGAGATGTTGGCCGCCCAACACCTCTATGACCAGGATGTGAAGGTGGAAATCGTAGACTGCTATGACAATTCTGAGGAGCAGTTGCGGCAGATAGACAGTTTGGTGGCGAGCGGCATCGACCTTCTGGTCGTGGCTCCCAACGACTATATGATAGCGCCGGCCCTGAAGCGTGCCAAGGACAAAGGCATACCCATCGTGCTCTTCGACCGCATGGTGGACAGCGACGACTATACGGCCTTCATCGGCGGCAGCAACGTGGCCATTGGTTCTCTGGCGGCAAACTACGCGATAGAGTTGGCCGGACAGTCTGAGGGGCACAATGTGCTGGAGATAGCAGCCCTGCAGAACACATCTCCTGCCCGCGAGCGTCATCAGGGCTTTGAGACCGTGATGAAGCAGCACCCTGAAGTCAACTACCACTGCATCATCGGCAACTGGGACGACAACAATACCCACGACATTCTGAAAAAAGAGATAGAAGAAGGCCGCATACCCGATGCGGTGTTCTGTCACAGCGACTTTATGGCTTTGGGTGCCCACCGTGCAGTGGCCGAAGCCAAGATGGAGGAGCGGATAAAGGTGATCGGTGTTGACGGATTGCCCAACGAGGGAATAGAATATGTGCAGAAGGGATGGCTGGCCGGAACCTGTGTCTATCCTACCCATGGTGAGGAAATCGTGCATCTGGCACTCAACATTCTGAACGGAGAGCCCTACGAGCGGGAGAACTTCCTGAACATACTGCTGATCACGCCCGAGAATGTGGACATGATATCCCGTTATGCCAACGAGTTGATGAACCAGAACAAAGACCTGGTGGTGATACAGGAGAAACTGGAAAACTATTTCGGGTTATACCACTTGCAGACAAAGGTTATCTGGGCAAGCGTGCTGGCCATCATCCTGCTCGTGGCGGCTGTGGTGCAGACATGGCTGGCCGTGCGGCAGACGCGCAAGGCCCACCGGCAGCAGAAAGCCCTCAACGACGAGCAGACACGTTTCTACACCAATGCCAGCCACCAGCTGAAGACACCGCTGACACTCATCGCCGGACCTGTGAAACAACTGTTGGAACGCAGCACCGTGAAGGGCGACGACCGCAGCATGCTCGAGATTGTAGGCCGCAACACGGCCCAGCTGGAATCACTCGTGGCCGATGTGCTCAACTTCCGCCGTGAGGTGCAGGGCACCATCAGCGACGACACTGTTCCTGTGTCCGGCAGTTCATCTGCCGCCACCAAGAACATCGTTCAGGAGACCCACCTGGAAATGCTCAACCAGGAAGACACCGAGGAGTTGCCCACCATTCTCATCGTGGAGGACAACGATGACATGCGCCACTACCTGCGCATGCTGCTGGCCGACCGCTTATACGTCTTGGAGGCCAGCGACGGGGAGAGCGGACTGCGGCTGGCCCGTGAGAGCGTGCCCGACCTCATCGTGAGCGATGTGATGATGCCCGTGATGGACGGCCTGCAGTTGTGCAAGCACCTGAAAGAAGACTTCATCACCAGCCACATACCCGTCATCCTGCTCACAGCCCGCAGCGATGAGCACCAGAAGATGGAAGGTTATGAGAGCGGAGCCGATGCCTACCTGACCAAGCCCTTTAATGCCGACGTGCTCGTCAGCCGCATCAACAACCTGCTGGCCTCCCGCAGTCAGCTGCGCCAGCTCTTCCAAAACAGAGAAGGAGCAGGACCCTTGGCACCTGCCGCCGCAGGCTCTGCCGCACCCGCCACGGCCGAGGTAAAGCTGACCACACAGGACAAACTTTTCATGGACCAGTTGAAAGAGGCTGTACAGAGCAACATGGCCAACCCCAACCTAAAGATGGACGAGTTGGGCGACCAACTGGGCATCAGCCGCGTGCAACTCTACCGCAAGGTGAAGACGCTGACCGGCCTCTCGCCCGTGGAACTGCTGCGGCAGATGCGCCTGCAGCGGGCCCTTACACTGCTCAACAGCACCATGAAGACCGTGGCAGAAATTGCCTTTGAGGTGGGATTCAACTCGCCCAGCTATTTCACCAACTGTTTCAAAAAGCAGTTCGGCAAGCTCCCTATGGAGATGAGAGAAAAATAGCAAATATTGTAAACAGAATCACAGAATTGTTACGTTGAAACAATTTTCTTAATTCAAGAACGCTAAATTACAACCTTTTACGCTTTCGGACAGTACTTTTGCGGCATAACATTTTTGTCTACTAGTACTAACTAAAAACGTAAAAGCAAATGGAAAGACAGAAGAACTTTCTCGACAAGCGGGGCGCGCTTCGGCGTGTTCTGCTGAGCTTGATGCTCATCTTTGCCAGTACACTTTCGTACGCGCAAACAGAAATTACGGGAACGGTGCTCGACGACCTCGGTGAAGGAGTCATCGGAGCCACGATCAAGGAAAAGGGAACGTCGAACGGCACAGTGACCGACCTCGACGGCAACTTTAAGCTGAATGTGGCGGAAGGTGCCATTCTCGTCATCACCTACATCGGTTTCGACACACAGGAGGTACCTGCCAAGTCCGGCATGACGGTGCAGATGAAGGAAAACGCCAAGGAACTGTCTGAAGTGGTGGTCACCGGCTACCAGACGCAGCGCAAAGCCGACCTCACCGGTTCGGTGGCTGTGGTGCAGACCAAGGAGCTGAAGACCAGCAGCGACACCGACCCCATGCGTGCCCTGCAGGGCAAGGTTCCCGGCATGACCATCACCAGCAACGGTTCGCCCGTGGGCGCAGGTACTGTGCGCATCCGTGGTATCGGTTCGTTCAACTCCTCTCAGGACCCGCTCTTCATCATCGACGGCGTGCCCACGACCACCAATCTGAACACACTGAACATGAACGACATTGAGTCGATGCAGGTGTTGAAGGACGCCGCATCGGCCAGTATCTATGGTAGCCGCGCTGCCAACGGTGTCATCATCATCACCACCCGCGCGGGCAAGAAGGGTGACAAGGTGAAGGTGGACTTCTCTGCCAACCTCACCGCACAGTTCTACAACAAGCAGACCATGATGAAACTGGCCAACACAGCCGAGTATGCCACTTCGATGGCTCAGGCCGCCATGAACGACGGACTGAACCCCGAGCAGTATGCCAACAACTACGGCCTGACGCTCCACGCCACCGCCGGCACACCCATCAAGGCCTACAACCCCGCCACGGGACAGATGGAGAGCTTCGTCGTCAACGGCCTCTATGACGGCTACATCAACTCTAAGAGGACCATGCGCTTCAGCGACACCGACTGGCTCGATGAGATCTCCCGCACAGGTTTCTCCCAGAACTACGACCTCTCCATTTCAGGTGCCACAGACAAGTTCTCGGCCCTGTTCTCCGCAGGCTACAAGAAGAACGAAGGTATCTTGAAGCACACCGACTTCGAGAGCATGTCGGCTCGTATCAACACCAGCTACAAGGTGAACAAACTGGTCACCGTGGGCGAGAATGCCACCATCACCTATTCCAACCAGGTGGACTGCCAGCCTTTGGAGAACGCCCTGAAGATGGCGCCCACAGTGCCTGTCTATGAAGAGGACGGCGTGACCTTCTCTGGTCCCGTGGGTGGCATGAGCGACCGCCAGAACCCTCTGCGCGAGCTCTATCACAACCGCGACAACCGTCTGAAAATGTGGCGTATCTTCGGCAACGCCTATGTTGACATCAAGCCCGTGAAGGGACTGACGCTGCGCTCCAACTTCGGTCTCGACTATTGGTCAGAGTTCATCCACAGCGTGACTTATACCTGGCACTCAGACGTGGTGAACAACTCCACACCGTCCACCAACCTGGGCAACAAGACCTCGATGAAGTGGACATGGTCCAACACAGCCAACTACATGTTCAATATCGGTGCCGACCACAGCTTCATCGTCCTGGGAGGTATGGAGCTCCACAAGGACGTGGAAGACCGCTCCTCGGCCTACGCACAGATGTTCGCACTGGAGAACTATGATTATATGTGGCCTGACGCAGCCACCGGCACACAGCGTGCAGGCGGTATCGAGGAAGGCTACAACCTCGTGTCGTTCTTCGGCAAGGTGGACTACAACTGGAAAGAGCTGCTGCTCGCCTCGTTCACCATCCGCCGCGACGGTTCAAGCCGCTTCGGCGAGAACAACCGCTACGGTACATTCCCCGCTGCCACACTGGGTTATCGTATCTCACAGCACCTGGGACAGGACTGGATTGACGACATGAAGGTGCGTGCCTCCTGGGGACAGACCGGTAACCAAGCCATCTCCAACTATGCCCGCTACGGACTCTATGCAGCCACCTACGGCGGCGGACGCAACGAGTCAACCGCTTATGACCTCGCTTTGGCCGGCAGCGGCATCTTCCCCTCAGGCTTCCGTGCCACACAGGCACAGAACAACGACCTGAAGTGGGAGACCACCGAGCAGTGGAACTTAGGTCTCGACTTCACCCTCCTGCGCAGCTCCGTCTACGGTTCTGTCGATGCTTATATCAAGAAAGTGAAGGACATGCTCATCAACCCCGCCTACCTCGGTTCGATGGGTGAGGGCGGCGCCTCTTGGCTCAACGGTCCCAGTCTCCAGAACTGGGGTATGGAGTTCGCCCTGGGCTATCGCGGCACGACCAGTTACGGTCTGCGCTACAACGTGAACGGCAACCTCGACTTCTACCGTTCAAAGGTGACCTACCTGCCCGAGACCACCACAGGTTCCTATGTGCACACCGCCAAGGAAAACCTCGTGGAGTCGAAGAAGCCTTACGGTTCCATCGTGGGCTATGTGGTCGACGGACTGTTCCAGAACCGTGAGGAAGTGCTGGCCAGCGGCCAGGAGAATGCCCGCGTGGGTGGTCTGAAGTATGCCGACATCGACGGAAACGGCATCATCAACGAGCAGGACCAGACCTGGATCTTCAATCCCGTGCCCAACTTCTCATGGGGTTTGAATGTCGAGCTTGGTTATAAGGACTTCGACTTCACAATGTTCTGGCAGGGTGTTGCCGGACAGGATGTCTACAACGACCAGAAATTCCAGACCGACTTCTACTCCATCACCGACGCAGGTTCCAACAAGGGTAACCGCATGCTCGACGCATGGACGACAGCCAACACCGGCAGCGACATTCCCGCACTGACCACCAACAACGTGGGCAACGAGAACCGCACCTCTACCTACTTCGTGGAGAACGGCTCATACGCCAAGCTGCGCCAGGTGCAGATTGGATACCACGTGCCCGACAGACTGCTGAAGAAGGTCAACATGACTTCTGCCCGCGTCTATGTCTCAGGCCACAACCTGCTCACCATCAAGAGCAGCTCGCTCACCTGTCCCGACCCCGAAAACCCGCGTTGGATGTATCCTAACAGCACCAGTTTCTCTATCGGAATCCAGACCAGCTTCTAAAACAACGAATTATAACGAATAAAACGAATTGAAGATATGAAAACAATATATAGATTCATCACTGCAGGTCTGCTTTGCTGCAGCATCGTTGCAACCTTCACCTCCTGCAACGACTTCATCGACGTCGAACCGAAGGGCGTCATCAGTGAAGGCCTTGCCATGAACCAGCCCGAGGAGATGGTCACCGCCGCCTACGCCAAGTTGGGTGACGACTGGTACACCTATCCGTTCAACCTCTGGCCCTACGGCGATGTCTCTTCCGACGATGCCATGAAGGGCGGTTCTGGAACAACCGACACCAACTATCACCCCGTTGAGGTATGGTCTACGCTCACCGCTTCCACCCCCGACCACATGGACGAGTTGTGGTATCACTTCTACTGCTCCATCTCACGCTGCAACCGTGCCCTCGTCTCTCTGGCCGACCACGGCGACGTGCTCGACGAGCAGACACGCAAGATCCGCGAGGGCGAGGTGCGTTTCCTCCGCGCCCACTTCTACTTCAAGCTCGTGCAGCTCTGGAACCAGGTGCCCTGGGTTGACGAGGAAGTCTACCGCAACCATAGCGAGGAGCAGACGCCCAACAACGCCTTCACACACGAGGAGCTGATGGAGAAGATCATCGCCGACTTCAAGGCAGCCTACGACGTGCTGCCCGTAGAGCAGCAGGAGGGCGGACGCGCCAACAAGATTGCCGCCGCCGCTTATCTGGCCAAGTGCTATCTGACCATGGCTTGGGGCAACGGCTACGAGGACGCCACCGGTGTCAGCCACATCAACCAGCAGTATATGCAGGAAGTGGTGAAGTACACAGGCGACGTGAAGAACTCACGCTACGGTTACCTCGAGGACTACGGTGACATCTTCCTGCCCGAGTACAAGAACTCGAAGGAGAGCGTGTTCGCAGTGCAGCACAGCGACTATCAGGACGACAACACCCTCTACGGCCGCGCCAACTGGAGCAACATGCTGAACGGCTGCTGGCAGATGTGGTCATGCGGATGGGACTTCCACAAGCCCACGCAGAACCTCGTCAACGCCTTCAAGACCCGCGACGGACTGCCCATGTTTGATGACTACAACAAGACGACCGCCTACCCCATCAACGGCGTGCCCAACGCCCAGAAGTGGGATCCGCGCCTCTTCCACACCGTCGGTATGCCCACCTTCCCCTACAAGTACGAGGCTGAGTTTACCATGACCAAGGACAACAGCCGCACCCCCAACACCTACGGCTACTACGCCTCTCTGAAGGAAGTGCCGCAGCGCTCAAAGGGTGAGACCTTCGACAACCCCTGGCAGGCCTTCGCCATGAACGACTACGTGCTCCGCTATACCGACGTGATGCTGATGCGCGCCGAGGCCCTCATCGAGACCAACCAGCTTGAAGAGGCCCGCACCATCATCAACGACATCCGTCAGCGTGCCAAGAACTCAGTGGCCAAGCACATCGCTTACGCAGCCGACCAGTGTGAGATAGCACTCTATCCCGCCTCTTACTTCTCCACCAAGGAGCAGGCCCGCCAGTGCCTGCAGTGGGAGCGCCGCTTAGAGATGGCCATGGAGGGCGGCCGCTACTTCGACCTGCGCCGCTGGGGCATCGCCTCGAAGACCCTCAACGCCTTCTTCGAGAAAGAGAAGGACGTGGTCTACGACGGACAGACCTACGCACAGTACTACAAGGATGCCCACTACTCCGCGGGCAAGAACGAGTACTTCCCTCTGCCTTACATCCAGCTCTACTACGTGCCCGGTCTGTACACTCAGAACAAGGGATATAACTAAATGAAGCATCAAGAGTTAAGATTTTAGATTTATCGCTTACGCGAGTACGAATAAACAAATGAACAATATGAAAACCAAGATATTTCAATTCATCATTGCATGTTCCGTATGCTGTTTCACAGCAGCCCTGACCTCCTGCCAGGACAAGGACATCGAGCGCGAGGACATGAAGCTGCAGGCTCCCGATGCCTCCCAGATCAATGGACAGTTGAACGGCGACGACTACACCTGGACATGGCCCGCACAGCAGGCTCAGATGCAGGTGACCACCTATCGCAACGGCACCATCTCCGGCGTGGAGACCGTCAGCGGAAACTCCTTCACCCATAAGAACGTGCCCACGAATGTGCCTTTCGAGTATGTGTTCAAGCTGTCTGCCGACGGCAACCTCTCCACGGGTGTCATCAAGGCATATACCCGCGAGGGTGCCACGAGCATCACCGGTGTGCAGATGAGTCAGTTGGACAAGACCGGCGGCTACGACGCCCTGGTGGAGTGGAACAAAGCTGTCGATGCTGAAAGCATCAGGCTCACCGCCACCAACGGCAAGCAGACCATCAACGAGAACCTCCCCGGCACCGCCGTTTCCTACATCATCCCCAACGTGCAGACAGGCGACACCTGGAGTGTCACACTTGTAGCCGTCAACGCCAAGGGCACATCGCTCTCCACCACTTCATCGCTGCGCATCGGAAAGACCGCTATCGGCTTCCTCAGCATCTACGATACCCCCGAGCAGCTCATCGCCGATGGCGATGACGACGAGGCTTCCGCTTGGCTCTGGCTGCATGAGACCTATCCGACCGCTCAGTTTGTGCCCTTCAGCACCGTCACCTCTGTCAACGTGATTGAACCGTTCCGCGTGCTGTTCTGGATGCGCGACCTGGAGGAAGTCTCCGAGGCCGACGTGTGGAACATCCCCGCAGTAGCAGAGGCCGCCACGCCCATCATCCGCGAGTGGTACCGTCAGGGCGGTTCGATGCTGCTTTGGAGCCACGCCACCGTCTATGCCGGTCATCTGGGCCGCATCAGTCTCGACGACATGAAGGGCAACGACCATGCCTTCGGCTTCGGCAGGGGTGGTATCAACAACGACATTTGGAAGATGGCCGTGGAGCTGAACCCCGACCACAAGTTCAAGAAGGACCATTCCACACATCCTATCTACAAAGGACTGGAAGTGGAGACCACTCCCGACACGAAGCTCATCGCCTTCAAGGGTCCGGGTTGGACAGAAGACCACAACTGTCTGTATTTCAACCTGCCCAGTCTCTGGACCGGCATCGGCAACCAGGAAGAGGCTTGCTACACACAGTGCACACAGACCTACGGTATCTATCCACTCGGCACATGGGACAGCCAGATATGGTGGGTGAGCCAGATGAACGTCTGGGAGGCCCAGCAGGGCAACACCGAGTTCCAGGGCACGCTGCTCTGCATCGGCAACGGTGGCTGCGAGTTCTCGATGAAGAACGCCGATGGCACGCCCGACAAGAGCGCACATCCGAAGAACAACATCTATCAGGACAATGTGCTCAAGCTGGCCAAGAACTCCCTCGAATATCTTAAGACGCGCTAACATCTATCACTGCGCCTCTCCCCTCAGCTTGAGGGGAGAGGCTTTTCCACAACCCCCAATCAGACTCTCATCATGAAACTCATCCACACCTTTCTGAATATCTGCCTCGTATGTTGCTGTATCACAGCAACCCTCGCCTCCTGCTCCAAAGATGACGACCATAAGCAGGACTACAACCCGCTGATTGACGATCCGAAGCCAGAAGAGCCGACGAAGCCTGATGAGCCAGTGCCGAGCAGCAGCTACAACGAGCAGTATCGTCCACAAATCCACTTCACGCCTGCCAAGAACTGGATGAACGACCCGAACGGTATGGTATATGCGGACGGCAACTACCACCTGTTCTACCAATACAACCCGCAGGGCAACGACTGGGGCAACATGTCGTGGGGCCATGCCACCTCGACCGACCTCATGCACTGGACGGAGCAACCCGTGGCCCTGACCCGCGATGAGCTGGGTGACATCTTCAGCGGTTCGGCTGTCATCGACAAGAACAACACCGCCGGTTTCGGTGCCAACGCCATGGTGGCTCTCTACACCTCGGCTGGCAGCGACGGCAAACAGCAGCAAAGCATTGCCTTCAGCACCGATGGCGGCAAGAACTTCACCCGCTACACGGGCAATCCCGTCATCAAGAACGACGACGACAACCTGCGCGACCCGAAGGTGTTCTGGCACGAAGCCTCAAAACAATGGATCATGGCCCTGGCCAAGGGTTGGAAGATGGGTGTGGAGTTCTACGCCTCGCCCGACCTGAAGTCATGGCAGCATCAGAGCACGTTCTTCGTGCCCCTTGCCGGCCGTCCCAGCCTGCAGTGGGAGTGCCCCGATCTCATTCAGATGGGCAATAAGTGGGTGCTGCTCGTCAGCGTCAACCCCGGCGGCCCCATCCTCGGTTCGGGCATGATGTACTTCGTGGGACAGTTTGACGGCAAGGAGTTCAAGGCCGACGGCGCTGAGGGAACCACGCCTGTGGAGCCTCAGTGGCTCGACTACGGCATGGACAACTATGCCGGCGTTACCTGGAGCAACACCGGCGACCGCCACATCATGATTGGCTGGATGAACAACTGGTCGTATGCCGGAGCCGTGCCCTGTTCGCCCTGGCGCTCAGCCATGACACTGCCGCGCGAGCTGAAGCTCATCGAGCATGACGGCAAATATCTGCTCTGCGCTCCCGTTGTCAGCGAAATCGACAAGATTGCCGGCACGTGGACTACCCGTCATTCCGTTTCTCCGGACGGAGAAGCCATCGATGCAAAGAATGCCTACCAGTTGCGCCTGACGCTGAACCTTGACAAGAACACCACCGTCGCCATCAGCAACGACCACGACGAGCAGTTCACCTTCGACGTGGACGCCACGACACGCTCGCTGACCGCCCACCGCACCTCAGCCACGGGCAAGAGCTTCGGCACGTTCTCCATCCCGTCGTTGCGGGCCCCGCTGAACGTCACCGGCACCAGTGTCACCATCGACCTCTTCGTCGACCAGTCTTCCGTGGAGCTCCTCACCGGCGACGGCACCATGTCGATGACCAACCTGGTGTTCCCGGCATCCATCTACAACCATCTGAAGGTCGTGGGTGCCGGCTGTGAGGTACAGTACCGTCCCTTGAACCGCATCTGGCAATAAAGCCTGTTTTTTCACAATTTGATAAATGCTAGTTAGTCGTAGCTTGCGAAAAGCAAGTTACGGCTAAACGAGAAAAATCTTATCAGGACAAGACATGAAGAAACTATTGCTGACAATCATTGCGGCGATGGCGCTCACAACGTTGTGGGCGCAGGTGACGCCGATGTTGCTGGGCGAGAAGCACGCCATGCTGCGAGTAGCCCAGGACAAGAAGTACGTGCTGCTGCCCGTACAGGAGACCGAAGACATTGCGGCCATTGCCGTACTCGACGCACGGAATGAGATGGTGCAGCGCATCAATGTGAAGTTGGCCGTCGACCGTGTGGACTATTACGTGCCCTATGAGCTGAAGGGCGCCTGCCTGCTGGACATAGAGTTCCACGGCGACCGCCGGCAGAAGGGAGCCCTGGGTGAGTTTGTGTGCTGGAAGGAGGTCAAATACTCCGACACGTTCGACACAACCAACCGCGAGCACTTCCGTCCGCTCTATCACCACACGCCAGTATATGGCTGGATGAACGACCCCAACGGTATGTTCTACAAAGATGGAGTGTGGCATCTCTATTATCAGTGGAATCCCTATGGTTCACAGTGGGAGAACATGCATTGGGGACACTCCACGTCGAGAGACCTGGTACATTGGGAGGCACAGCCCATGGCTTTTGAGCCCGACTGGTTAGGAAGCATCTTCAGCGGGTCGTGCATCACCAACGGCAACGAGGTAGTGGCTTTCTACACCACCGCCGGCCACCATCAGACCCAGTCGATGGCCGTCTCGAGGGACAACGGGCAGACCTTTAAGAAATATGAGGGCAACCCCGTCATCACCAGCGACAAGCCCGACTTCCGCGACCCCAACGTATTCTGGCATGAGGCCACGAAACGCTGGGTGATGATACTGGCCGTGGGTCAGGAGATGCAGATCTACTCTTCTGCCGACCTGAAACAGTGGAAGTATGAGTCATCATTCGGCCAGGAGTTTGGCAACCATGGCGGTGTGTGGGAGTGTCCCGACCTGTTTAAGATAGGCGACAAGTGGGTGCTGCTCTGCAACATCAACCCCGGCGGTCCGTTCGGAGGCTCTGCCACGCAGTATTTCGTGGGGCAGTTCGACGGCCATCGGTTCACCTGCGAGTCGATGCCTAAGGTGACGAAGTGGATGGACTACGGCAAGGACCACTATGCCACAGTGTCGTTCTACAACGCTCCTGACAACCGCCGCACAGTGATCGCGTGGATGTCCAACTGGCAGTATGCCAACCAGGTGCCCACCAAGCAGTTCCGCTCTGCCAACTCCATTGCCCGCGACCTCGGCCTGTTTACCTTCGGCGAGGAGACCTACGTGAGCGTGGTGCCCTCGAAGGAGATGCTCGCCGTGCGCGGTGCCAAGGTGAAGAAGCCCACGGAGGCTTGCGAGATTGTGGTCGACGTGAAGAGTCAGGCCGAGATCGTGCTGTCGAATGCCAAGGGCGAGCAGGTGGTGATGACCTACGATGCCGCTGGACAGAAATTCACCATGGACCGCACGAAGAGCGGCAACGTGAGTTTCAGCGACGCATTCCCCTGCGTGACCGAGGCCCCCACCTATGGCTCCATCAAGCAGCTGCGCCTTTTCATCGACCGTTGCAGCATCGAGGCTTTCGATGCAGAGGGCAAGATGGCCATGACCAACCTGGTGTTCCCCTCAGAGCCATATAACAGCATCAAGGTCAAAGGAGGCAAGGCAACTGTTTACGAAATCAAATACTAAGGAATATGGGTAATCAAAATAAATCGATTTATCTGATCCCCGTGATGCTCTGCTTCTTCTGCATGGGCTTCGTGGATCTGGTGGGCATCGCCTCCAACTATGTGAAGGAAGACCTCTCGCTGAGCG
>CACYQD010000026.1 GCA_902776475.1 uncultured Prevotellaceae bacterium
CTAAGGGGCTTACTTTTTGGAAAACGAATCCGCAATGCCAGCTTATCGGCACTGCGGAAACGTATTCTGTCAGTTATTCATTTTTAGCGGACACCAATATTTTATTATAATGATTTATTCTTCCTCTACCTATAGAGAAGATATGTGTGCCTAGGCATAATATTCAATTTTCAATTTTGAATCTTCAATCGGCCAAAGGCCGAAAACGATTTCCAATCAGCGCAGGCGAAAATCAATTTTCAATTTGTAGGATAATGTTCACTATCTGCATGACGTCGGTGACCGTCACGCTCCATGAGAATTCCGTGGCGGGGATCGGCAGCGTCTCTCCAAGATCAGTGGTCAGAGAGATGTTCTCCAAGGTTCCCTTGAAATCACCTTTGGGCACCTCACTGCCGGCTTTCAGCTGCAGGGTCCTCTCCCTTGAGGGAGAGGGATTGATTTCAAAAAGGAAACTGCCCCTCTCCCTTGAGGGAGAGGATGGGTGAGGGGGATGGAGAGGGAGAGGGATATGGGTTTTGTATTTCCGGAGGAAGAGGGATGTTTTCTTAAAAAATGGTACCATAGATGGCACTGACTGTAAAATGTAAACTTTTTTGTCATACACCTCCGCCGGGGTCTCCACCCTGTGGGTCGTCAGTCGGCAGACTGGGGTTGTCGGGGTCATCGTAGGGCATGCCCAGGATAATATTGACCAATATCATGATGTCGCTCACGTTGACATTTCCATCATTGTTGAGGTCGGCCAATACCGTATTGAAGTCTTCGCTTGTTTGGCCGAGGATATAGTTGACGATCAGCATGATATCCGAGACATTGCGGCGACCGTCGCCGTTGACATCACCACGCTTAGGAGTTGAGAGGGTTGTGACACCTGCCGTTGGGGCGCTCGCCTGAAGAAAGGCCGGGGTATTTGTCTGAAGAATGGATTCGCTTTGTGGAAATGCCGTGGAAGCCTTGCTGTGATGGGCAAGGGGCAGGCAAGTGAGCAGCATGGCTGTTAGGACCAGGCGTAATGGGGAAAGGTATTGCGTGAGCATGATGATTTTTAGTTTATACAAATTTATGGCTTTTTATTTGATGTTTGTTCCGATAAGTCGGCTTTTAACTTTTATTAGCATACAAACACCTTCTTTTTCTCTCTTTTCTGCTAATTTTGCAACATATTCCCTTCATGGGATGTTGCTTTTTTTATTATTAACCAAAAACATTATTCAAAATGAGAAAACTGATTTATGTGGCATGCTCGTTCGTATGTGCTGCCGTTTTGTTCTCCTGCGCAGACAAAGGACCGGCTTTGGCAGGTAAATGGGTGTCGGATGGCAAGCCGTTTGGCGGTGACAGTGCTGCTACCATGGTGTTCACGATGAATCTCAATGAGGACAGCACGCTTGCCCTCAATGTGGATGCCGTCATGAACTCCGAAGAACAGGGTGCCAAGATTCACATGCCTTTCAACTTTGGTTTCAAGGGTACTTGGAGCCTGAATGAGGATAAACTGACCTGGCATCCGGTGGATTCCACCTCTTATGCAAAGTTGTTGACAGACAGCATGAAAATCGAATTCGACAAACCAGAGATGCAGATGTTTGGCGACAAGATCATGAAGTCGATGACAGAGAACTTCGAGAAGGAGATTGGCCAAGAGATGCTGGGTAAAGTGGCCAAAGAGGAGACCATGAAGTATCTGCTCAACGGCGACGACCTGACCCTGTACATCGATACTGACACACTCGTCCTTCACAGGGCTAAATAACATTGCTTTGCGGAAACCCTTGCCGATGAGAGCCTTCGCCCGTTTGCTCATCCTGCTGGCCATCGCCTGTTGCACAGGTTGTGCGACACGACAGAAAGCGGTGCCGGAGAATTTCCCCTTCAACTTCTCCGACAACAACCCGCATCAGTTGGGTTCGGCGCAGAAATACGGCATCGAACCCCTGGAAGACAGGTCGCAGTTGTCTAAGGTCAAGCGCAAGCTGAAGCATATCGAGGAGTGTGAGTACTATGCCGTGGATCCGTTGACCCATTCCGTGCCATATCTCACCAAGAATGCGGCGAAATTGCTCAAGGACATCGGCAAGGGCTTCCAAAAGTCAATGAAAAAGCACAAGATGGGGAAGTACAAGATCATTGTCACCTCCGTCTTGCGCACCAAGGCAGATGTCAAAAGTCTGATGAAGGTGAACAGCAATGCCGTGCCCAATTCGGCCCATTGCCATGCCACGACTTTCGACATCACCTACCGCCGCTTCAAATATGTGGAAGGCGACAAGGAAAACGCCAAGCAGATGAAGTATCTGCTCGGTGAGGTGGTCAACCAACTCAGAAACAAAGGCAGGTGTCTCGTGAGGTATGAGACACAGCAGACATGCCTTCATATAACTGTCAGCAAATAAGATATGACGATGTGGAGAAAAATCATATTCCTTCTTTTAGCCGTGACGCTGGCATGGCCACGGGTGGCATGTGCTCAGCAGCAGACGTCTTCCCTCAAATACAAGGTGGACTATGTGAATGAGAAGCACTTGTTCAGAAAAGGCAATCAGGTGACTTTGCTCACACTGGTTCTGGAATGGCCGGAGAGGTTGTGCGGCTCACCGCTTCCCGCCTTGCAGACTTTCCTCACCCAGGAACTGTTCGGGACGCCGTCCACCTCTATGAAAAGTGGATTGAAGTCTTATTTCGAGTCACTGGGAGAGGAACTGTCGGCCATGCCCGATGAGGAAGGTTTGAAAGTGGAATATCTGTCGTTCGTCGTCAGGGAACTGGCTTGGGAACCCGACCGCTTCGTCTCATTTGTGGTGGCCAAGGAGAAACGCAAGAGTGACACGGATACGGCAGAACTCAAGCAAAACAAGCTCCTGACTTACGATATCGTTCGTGACAAGGTGCTGAGAACGCGCGACATCATCAGAAAAAGGTACCGTCAAGGTACGTTCTACAACGATGAACTGCTCACGAAGATCTGGAAATACATGCCCAAGGATGGCATCGTCGTTTCAGCGGATGACCTGCCTGATGAGGTTTGTCTCTTGCAGAACAATGTGGGTGTGGTCTTCAACATGAAGAACAATTGGGACAACGACATGATTGAGCGGTTGGTGATCGTTCCTTGCAATGAGATAGAGGTGATGTTGACCAATAGCGCCAAAGACGTGAGGTTCTCCACGAAGAAATATGTTGCCAAGCCAGAGCTCGAAGTTGTCGAGGAAGTGGTCGACACGATGAAGGTGTATCAGACGGTCAGCGAGATGCCGCAGTTTGAAGGTGGTGAAAAGGCCCTATCGGAATTCATAGCCCAACAGGTGAGGTATCCCAGCTATGAGCAGCTGATCAATGCCGAGGGCCGCACCGTCGTCTCGTTCATCGTCGGACGCGACGGACAGGTCAGCCATCCCTCTGTCATCAAACCCGTGTCGCCGGGCATTGACCGTGAGGCAGCCAGGGTTGTGTCTGCCATGCCGAAATGGAAACCGGGAAAAATGAATGGAGAACCGGTGAACGTGAGATTTTCCATTCCTGTCGTCTTCAGGTTGGGTTTTTAGGGGAGGATAGTCCGGATGCTGGTCATCATCAGAAACCACAAGGAGTACGGACCTTATGATGAGAATAAGGTGCTAGAATATGTTTACAACGGAACGGTGGTGAAACATGATGTGGCGCGCGACACCCTGACGGGCGAGGTGGCCACCGTGGGCACTTTTCTGAAGCGCTTCGGCGTGCGTCCCAAGGTGGCGCATGAGGGAAGTCTCATGCGGCAGTTGGGTAAGATTGGAAGTGATCTCATTTTCCCCAAGGAGACTTTCGTGCAGAAGGAATGGCTTCAGGACAAGAGGCTTCTCGTGCTGGCGGTCATCGGCTTGTTTCCCACGATGATGCTCCTGCTCCCCATGCCTGAAATCGGGGTGTTTTATTTCATGGCCTTGTATTTCTCCTGCATCTGGGGCTTGTTTTTCTATTATTTCTTCAAGACTTCGCAGGTGACCTTGCGCACCACGATCACGGTGTTTTTCATCACGCAGTTTTTCGTCTTCATCGTCTGGGACATTTTCGGACTGGTGCGGTTTAATCCTTTCTATGCGCTGACGAACGCCCCATTCCCGTTTGACCTGCTCGGATTCGTTTTCGGAGTGGGCGTGACAGAGGAATTTGGGAAAATGGTGCCGCTGCTGATTATCTGCCATCGGGCCAAGGAACCGATACTGCCGCGCACTTTGGTCTATTACGGACTGATGGCGGGTGTCGCCTTCGGCGTGTTTGAGGGTGTGCAATATCAGGTCACAGTCAACGCGCAATTGGATTACACGTCGGCGTTCTACAGCAATATCGCCCGTCTGACGAGCCTGCCCTTCCTCCATGCCATCTGGAGCGCCGTCGGAGGCTATTTCATCGCCTATGCCAATCTATACCCACGCTACCGTCGGTCGCTCTATTTTCTGGCACTGGCCATCCCAGCCTTGTTGCATGGCTTCTATGACACCTTGTGCCAGAGTTCGGTGATCCTGACGGTGTTGATTTCCTTCACTGGTGTTGTGCTCCTCATGGCTTATCTTAAGCGCAGCATCGACTACACTTCGCGGTTGAAGCATTAAGATATTTCTCTCGGAGGGAGAAGGGTAAGTTTCCTTTGAGATTTATAGTTGCTCACCATACTGCATGATGAGATCCCTGTATTGGTGGGCGAACTCCTTCGGAGTGAGTTCCTTGCCGTTTTCGTCGTAGAACTTGACCGTCTCCTCTTTGCCGTCATGGGAGTAGGTGCGCTCGGCAGCCACTTTTCCATTGGCGTGGGTGATGAGCATTTTGGTTTTGCGGCCGTTGTCCATCTCCACACACTGGCGATGGTCCTCGTCCCAGATCTCTCCCGTGAAGGTGCTGTCTTCATTGACAATCAGTTCATGGGCGTTTTTCTCGACGACTTCGTCTTTCTCAAAACTGGCTTGTTTCTTGCAGGAGGCACACAATATGATGCCTGTGCAGGATAGGATGAATGCTATCTTTCTCATAATACTTCAATTTCTAATTCTACTGGACAATGGTCGGAACCGAGGATGTCGGTATGGATCTTGGCGTCGGTCATCTGAGGGACGAGGCGGCGAGAGATCAGGAAATAGTCGATGCGCCAGCCTGCGTTCTTCTCTCTCGCCCGGAAACGGTATGACCACCACGAATAGGTTACCTGGTCGGGGTAGAGGCTGCGGAAGGTGTCGGTGAATCCGGCCTCGAGCAACTGGCCGAACTTCTCACGCTCCTCATCGGTGAATCCGGCGTTGCGGCGGTTGGTCTTCGGGTTCTTGAGGTCTATCTCCTCATGTGCCACGTTGAGGTCACCGCAGACGATGACGGGTTTCTTCGCATCGAGCTTGAGGAGGTAGGCGCGGAAGTCATCTTCCCACCGCATCCTGTAGTCAAGGCGGCGCAGACCGTCCTGCGAGTTGGGCACATATACGGTCACCAGATAATAACCGTCCATCTCAAGCGTGATAATGCGCCCCTCGTGGTCGTGCTCATCGATGCCCATTCCGTAGGTCACGTTCAAGGGCGTGTGGCGGGTGTAGATGGCCGTGCCGGAGTAGCCTTTCTTGTCGGCATAGTTCCAGTAAGAAGTGTAGCCGGGTATCTCCAGGTCGAGTTGGCCTTCCTGCATCTTGGTCTCTTGAAGGCAGAAGAAATCAGCGTCAAGGGCTTTGAAGCTGTCTTCAAAGCCCTTTGACGCACAGGCACGAAGCCCATTGACGTTCCATGAAATGAATTTCATACTTAGTTTAGTATTGTCAGTTTCTTTTGCCTTTGACGACGAACACCCGGTTGATCGTGTAACTGCTTCCATCGCACTTGACGTTTCTCAATAGGCAGAAGACCACCATTTGCGAGTCGTAGTATTCGCCTGTGGCATAATAGGTGCTCGTACTGTAATAGGATGACAGGGAGGTGGTCATCTGATAAGCAAACTCCAGTACGACGTCGTGCGCCTTGCCGCCGAATTCAAATTGGAACTGGGTCTTGTATCCCTTGGGGATAGCCCAGAACGTATAGTATCCCTTGCTGTTGTTCTCATTCACGTAGAGGGAGATGTTTCCATCGACGGGAATGGTTCTCTCGCTCTTGATCAGCTCTTTCTTCAGATCAGTGTCAGGCAGACCCTGGCCCACCACCTTCAAGGGGATGTTGTCGATGAAGAGAGTGGAATCGCCGGCTACGACATGCCAATTGACCCCGTTGATGGAGTCGATGAGTTGGGTAGAGTCATTGGCGAAAAACACTTGACCGGTATAGTTTCCTGCCATGTCGGTCAGTTGAGCCACTTTTTGCTGTGGAGTGAGAGGGGTGATTTTGTTTTTGTCGTCGTCGTCATTGCTGAGACATGAGGTGAGAGTGATCCCTGCGAATGTGCAGAGCAAAAGCATAAGAAGATTTTTCAGTTTCATCTTTTTGGTTGTTGTTTATTGTTGAAGCGGAACTTTTCCCCCTCACCTGACCTCTCCCTCAGGGAGAGGGATATGGGCTTGCTCCTTGGAGAGGGGTGTTGTCTCTGGTGGAGCTTTTCCCCCTCACCTAACCTCTCCCTCAGGGAGAGGGATATGGGCTCCTCAGGGAGAGGGATATGGGTTTTGCTCCTTGGAGATGGGTGTGGGTTTTGCTCCTTGGAGAGGGGTGGCGCCCTCTGCTTGATATCTTATAAATAAGGAAGGTGGCAGAATCTTGCATGCCGGAGAGCACTTTTTTTCAGAAAGTGAGAAAAAAGTTACTCCCGGAGCAGATTCATGAATTCCTCCCGCGTCTTTGCCTGGTTGAAGGCGCCGCTGAAAGCACTTGTGGTGGTGATGGAATTCTGCTTCTCCACACCGCGCATCTGCATGCACATGTGGCGGGCTTCCAAGACCACCATCACACCCATGGGGTGAAGCGTCGATTGGATGCAGTCCATGATCTGTTGGGTGAGCCGTTCCTGCACCTGCAGGCGGTGGCTGTAGATATCAACTACACGGGCGATCTTGCTCAGGCCGGTGATGCGTCCTTTGGGGATATAGGCCACGTGGGCCTTGCCGTAGAAGGGCAGGATGTGGTGCTCGCACATCGAGAAGAAGTCGATGTCTTTCACGATCACCATCTGATTGTAGGGTTCCTCGAAGAGGGCGTCGGTGAGCACCTTGTGCGGGTCCTCGTTGTATCCGCGTGTGAGCACCTGCATGGCCTTGGCCACCCGGAGCGGGGTCTTTTGGAGTCCTTCGCGGTCGGGGTCCTCACCCAGGAGGCGCAGGATGTCATAATAATGGCGGGAGAGCGCTTCGAGTCCCTCTTGGTTTTCTGTCTCTGTGTTCATTCTTATCGTTAATGGTGGGGCATGGAGTGTCCTTGCATGTCATCAGTCAGCTGTTGGCGGTCATCTGTCGCCGTTTATCTGTTGACGGTGATGAAGGTTTTGATCACGCAGGCATTCTTATAACCCAATTTCTTGACTTTCTTGAGAATGTTGTTGGCATCTTCCTGGCGGCGGAAATTGCCGAACCGACAGCACCATCTGGGAGAGTAGAAGTGCACGTAGATGGGTTGTCCGGGCATATCGACTTTGAGTTTGTTGCCGATTTCGTGGGCCTTGGCGCGGTCTTCGCGTGTGTTGCCGCCGGCGAATACCTGGACGCGGTAGCCCGACACCTTCTTGCTGTTGCTCATCACTTTCAGCCGGGTGTCGCTCATTGAGGGATTTTCCTCGTATTCCTTCAGTTTCTGTTCACGGATGGCCTGGCGCTTCTTGCGCTCACGTTCGCGGCGGGCTTTGTCGCGCTCCTCATCCTCACGCGTGCTGGAATATTCGCGGCTGCTTTGCGACTCGTAGCGGTTGCGGGATGGCTCTGTCGTCTTGTTATCTTGTCTTGATTTGTCTTCTCGGTTGGATTTGCCCGTCTCAGCGTCGTTTTGTTTGCTGGATCCATTGACGAGCTTGCTGATGTCTTCGCTCTGTTTCACGGATACAGAGCCTTTGCCCTTCTCGCCGTCCTGCAGATGGTCGAGGAACGACTGGGCGTGGGTGGGGGCTGTCAGGCAGAGGGCCACAGCCATGGTGGTGATGATTCGTCTCATCATAATTGAGGTTTGTTGTTGGGGAAACCTCCATGCGGACAGTCATGCCCGCATGGAGGTGGATATGGCTTATTTCCAAGCGTCGATGATGCCTTTGAAGTCGGCTGCCTTCAGAGAGGCGCCACCGATCAGGCCACCGTCGATGTCGGGCTTGGCGAACAGTTCGCGGGCATTGCTGGGCTTGCAGCTGCCGCCATAGAGGATGGAGGTGGCTTCGGCCACTTCTGCTCCGTATTTGTCGGCCACCACGCTGCGGATGAAGGCGTGGATCTCCTCAGCCTGCTCGGCTGTGGCGGTCTTGCCGGTACCGATAGCCCAGATGGGCTCATAGGCGATGACGATGTTGGAGAACTCCTCGGCTGTGAGGTTGAAGACACTGCCCTCGAGCTCTGCCTTCACCACGTCGTTCTGCTTGTTGGCCTCACGCTCTTCCAGGCTCTCGCCGATGCAGAAGATCACTTTCAGACCGTTGTTGAGTGCGAGGAGCACTTTCTCCTTCAGGATCTCGGGAGTCTCGGCATAGTACTCACGGCGCTCGGAGTGGCCCAGGATGACGTATTGTGCACCGGTGCTTTTCACCATCTCTGCCGACACCTCACCGGTGAAGGCACCTTTTGCCTTGTCGGCGCAGTTCTCTGCTCCGAGGCCGATGATGTCCTGGTTGAGGAACTGGGCGATGCTTGCCAGGTGAATGAAGGGAGTGCAGATCACCACGCCGCAGTTGGGTTTCTCAGCAGTGAGGGTCTCGTTGAGCTCTTTTGCCAGAGCGATTCCGTCTTGCAGGTTCATGTTCATCTTCCAGTTGCCTGCTACAATTTTCTTTCTCATTTTCTTTTTTTTGGGTTTGTGATATGTTAAGGGTTTTCTATTACTTTTTTCTTTTGAGCAATCTCGTCCATGCCCAGAGACGGTCGGCCAGTGCCAGGGCGAAGAGGGGAAGCGCGAACCACAGCAGGATCTTGATGATCTTGGCGGCGGTGGCGTCAGGAGGCATCTGGCCTGTCTCGATGTCCTCCAGGCGTCCGGTCAGTTGGGTGGCGTCGGGCAGGAAGTGATGGCTCCACTTGCGGATGACCACCCCGTTGTGCAGGAGGAGCAAGCCCGGATTGCTGCGGATGATGGTCTTCAGGGTCGTGGCATCTGTCGTGCAGAAGGGATATTCCGCTCCGGTGAGTTCTCTCCACCGCTCAATGCCGCCCTCACCGCTCGCTGTCAGGCAGTAGAAGTTGTATCCGTTGTCCTGGCTGTATTCGTAGATCTGGTCGATATTGCCGAAGTCGCTGTCGTTGGCATTCTCCAGGTGCGGGGAAATCAGCAGGAAGGTGTAGCTGGGGTCGGACAGCACATCCTCGGTGATGTCGTCGCCTTCGGCCGTCTCGATCGAGAAATCGTGAATGGGCGGCACGTAACCTTCTTTCACCATCACCGTGCGGCTGTCGATGAAGGTCCAAGTGGAGTCTGGGTAGTCGGCAAGGCTGAACTCGCGCCTCTCCCCGTCTTTCTCGAGGATGAAGGTGGTCTCAAACTCCGGCTGAGCCGCAGAGTCGGGCACCTCCATGCCCTTCCGCAGGTCGCTGCCCACATGATAGGGGCGGAAGTCGAAAAGCGGGAGGTCGTAGAGACAGTAGATGCTGGAGAGGAGCACAAACAGCAGGGTGTAGTTGATGACAATCCACTGATTGGTCTTCGAGATGAACCTCACCATGGCCAGAGGATGGCGGTACAACACCGCTGAGGCTGCCAGCAGCACGACATTCTTGGCGAAAGTCTGTCCGTTGGTCAGCACGATGGCGTCGCCGAAGCAGCCGCAGTCGCTGATGGGGTTGGCTATCCAGAGCCATGCGGAGATGACCGTCATGACCCCCATCAGCGCCAGCACCAGTTTGGTCACCAGTCGGCGGTGGATGGCAAACAGCAGGAAGATGCCCAGGCTGAACTCGATGGCCGACAGCAGCACGGAGGTGCCGAGCGTCGTCCAGTCAGGGAAAATGCCGTCGAGCGACAGCGCCGAGAGGTAGTCTTGTATCTTATATTGAGTGCCCAGCGGGTCGATGGCTTTCACATACCCCGAGAGGATCAGTGTAGGCGATACCACGAAGCGGCACAGATTGACAAATATGCGTGAAACCTTACTCACTGAGTTTGATAATGCCGAACACGGCGTAGTTGATGATGTCCATGTAGTTGGCGTCGATGCCCTCAGAGACGAGTGTCTCGCCCTGCAGTTCCTCGATCTCTTTCACCCGCTGGATCTTGGTGAGGATGAAGTCGGTGTAGCTGCTCACGCGCATGCCGCGCCACGCCTCACCGTAGTCATGGTTCTTGCGGAGCATCAGCTGGAGCGACTCGTCGGCGTAATGGTCGTAGAGCGCCATGGCTTCCTCTGCGCTGATGTCAGTGGCGTCGCTGTAGCCTTTGTCGATCTGGATCAGTCCCACCAGGCCATAGTTGACCAGGGCGATGAACTCAGGGCGGATGCCTTCGCCCACCAGTGAGGTGTGCTTCACCTCCAGCGAGCGGATGCGCATGGCTTTGATGAACAGCTGGTCGGTGAGCGACGAGGGACGGAGGATGCGCCAGGAGGCTCCGTAGTCGTGCAATTTCTTCTCAAACAAAGTCCTGCATTCAGCAAGGGCTTCGCGGAATTGCATCTCTGTCTTGTTGGCTTGTTGTGGCATGGTTTGGCTTATTTGACGTGTTTTTATGCTCAACACGCTGCAAAAGTACGCATTTTTGCTGAATCATACAACATTGCAATCATTAATATGTGTTATTTGGCGCTTCGAAAATGGTTTTTTCATCTGTGCCTCTCTTTGCCCAAGTTATTCCCGCTTTCAAATAAAAAAGTGAAATTTGTTGTTTCTACAGGCTCATGTTTGGAAAAAATCATGTACATTTGCACCTCCAAAATGATTTTGAGGATCATGAAAGAATATTCAGACGCTGAACTGGCACAACTTCTCGACAAGGAAATTTTCCACCAGATCTCTGAGGCCGCCGACGGCCTGGGACTGGAGTGCTATGTCGTAGGGGGATATGTGCGCGACCTTTTCCTTGAGCGTCCCTCCAACGACATCGACGTGGTGGTCGTGGGCAGCGGCATCGAGGTGGCCCAGGCACTGAAGGAGAAGTTGGGCAAGAAGGCGCATCTCTCGGTCTTCAGGAATTTTGGAACGGCGCAGGTGAAATTCCACGACACGGAGGTGGAATTCGTGGGAGCCAGGCGGGAAAGTTACCGTCGCGAAAGCCGCAAGCCGATTGTTGAGGACGGCACCCTGGAGGATGACCAGAACAGACGTGACTTCACCATCAATGCCATGGCAATATGTCTCAACAAGGACCGTTTCGGCGAACTGGTGGATCCTTTCGACGGTATCGGCGACTTGTTGTATGGCTGTATCCGCACGCCGCTTGACCCAGATATCACCTTCTCCGACGACCCGTTGAGGATGATGAGGTGCATCCGCTTCGCCACACAACTCAATTTCTACATCGACGAGGAGACTTTTGATGCACTTGAGCGGAATGCGGAGCGCATCCGGATCATCAGCAGTGAGAGAATCGCCGACGAGCTCAACAAAATCATGATGACGGCCACGCCCAGCAAGGGATTCGTGGATCTGCAGCGGTGTGGACTCCTCCAGCTGATCTTGCCGGAAATCCAACAGCTCGACATCGTGGACACCCGCAACGGCAGGGCACACAAGAACAATTTCTACCACACGCTTGAAGTACTCGATAATATTTGTAAAAAATCGGACAATCTGTGGCTGAGGTGGGCCGCATTGCTCCATGATGTGGGAAAACCTAAAAGCAAACGTTGGGACCCCCTGGTCGGATGGACGTTCCACAACCATAATATCTATGGTGCCAAGATGGTGCCGGAGATGTTTCGTCGGCTTAAATTGCCGATGGACACGAAGATGAAGTATGTGCAGAAACTGGTCGATCTGCACATGCGCCCCATCGTGATTGCCGATGAAGAGGTGACCGACAGTGCAGTCAGGCGTTTGCTCAACGATGCCGGTGATGACATCGATGACCTCATGACCCTTTGCGAGGCCGATATCACCAGTAAGAACCAAGTTCGAAAACAGCATTTCCTGGACAATTTCACCATTGTGAGAGAAAAGTTGGAAGTGCTGAAACTCAAGGATTTCAAGCGTCTTTTCCAACCTTGTGTGGATGGCAAGGAAATCATGGAGATGTTTGGCCTTCAGCAGGGGCCGGAAGTGGGTGTGCTCAAGAAATACATCAAGGATGCTGTCCTCGATGGAAAAGTGGAGAACGAGCCGGAAACACTGCGGAAATTGCTTGTTGAAAAGTTTCAACAAATGTCATTGCAGAAGGCTGAATGATTGCTGAATAATTGTTAAATCTACAATCTATTCACATCATATATTAAGAATATTTCGTAAATTTGCATTTTGAAAACCCGAATTGGCTTTCTGAGTTTTCTCTTTTTTTGATCATGATCAATCATTAAATAATAGGTATGAAAAGAACAAATTTCTTTCTGCTTGTAGCAGCTGCTGCATGCATGGTGGCATGTGGCGGGAAAAAAGGTGGAGGTATGAATTTCGGAGATAACGAATTCCCCGTGCAGACGGTTGGCATGCAGAGTACGGCCATGCAAACCACTTATCCTGCCACCATCAAGGGTGTCCAGGATGTGGAAATCCGTCCCAAGACTTCCGGTTTCATCACACGCATCAATGTGCATGAGGGACAGTCGGTCGGCGCAGGACAGATCCTCTTCGTCATCGACAACGAGACCTTTCAGGCACAGGTGAGACAGGCCCAGGCTGCCGTCAATCAGGCCCAGGCCGCCATCAACACCGCTGAGGCCCAGCTCAACACCGCCAAACTGCAGTATGACAACAGCGTGCAGCTCCATGCCAATGGCGTGATCGGCGATTTCGAGCTGCAATCCTCGAAAAACGCTTATACCAGTGCCCAGGCACAGGTCAACCAGACCAAAGCAGCCCTCGCACAGGCTCAGGCATCCCTCGCATCGGCCAGGGAAAACCTCAGCTTCTGCTATGTCAAGAGTCCTGCCAGCGGTGTGGTGGGCAGTCTGCCCTATAAGGTGGGTGCTCTCGTGAGCGCTTCCAGTCAACCGGCGCTGACCACTGTGTCAAATATCAGTGCGATGGAGGTATTCTTCTCCATGACTGAGAAGGACGTGCTCGAGATGACCAAGAGCGCCGGCGGACTCAACGCTGCTGTCAACGCCTATCCTCCAGTGAAGCTCAAACTGGCTGACGGCACCATCTATCCCCATGAGGGCAGGGTGGTCAAGGTGAGTGGTGTGATCGACGCCGCCACAGGTACTGTGTCGATGATCGCCCGCTTCCCCAATCCGGAGCATCTGCTCAAGAGCGGCGGTTCGGGTTCCATCCTCGTGGAGCGCTCCAACAATTCCGCCATCATTATCCCGCAGTCTTGCGTGCTTGAAGTGCAGGACAAGAAGTTTGTATATGTCATGGGTGCCGACAAGAAGGTGAAATATACTGAAATCAAGGTTGACCCGCAGAATGACGGCAATAACTTCATCGTGACCAGCGGACTGAAGACCGGAGACCAGTATGTGACCAACGGACTTACCAAACTCACCGACGGCATGGAGATCGTGCCCATCACCGCAGAGCAGTATCAAAAGAAAATCGACGATGCAAGCAAAATCGGAACAGACGGTTCGGCCAAGGGCTTCGTCGATGCCATGACAGGTAAGAAATAAATACGACACTTTCTAATCCATTAGGAAATTATGACATTTACAACATTCATAAAACGCCCGGTGCTCTCGACGGTGATCTCCATCGTCATCGTACTCCTGGGCTTCATCGGACTGGCTACGCTCCCTATCGAGCAGTATCCGGATATCGCACCGCCCACCGTGGTGGTGTTCACCAGTTATCCTGGCGCTGATGCCGAGACCGTGAAGAACTCCGTGCTGGTGCCGCTGGAGGAGAGCATCAACGGTGTGGAGGGCATGGACTATATCAGTTCGTCCGCCTCATCCGGCTCCGCCAGCCTCTCCATCCTGTTCCGCCAGGGAATGAACGCGGATATGTGCGCCGTCAACGTGCAGAACCGTGTGCAGCAGGCACTTGCGCTGTTGCCCGCCGAAGTGACACAGATCGGTGTGACCGTCATGAAACGCCAGACCTCACAGGTGATGATGTTCACCCTCACCAGCGACGGACGTTACGATGATGAGTTCCTCACCAACTACAACAACATCAACATCATCCCCGCCGTCAAGCGTATTGAGGGTGTGGGCGACGTGCAGTCGCCAGGTATGAAGTCCTACTCCATGCGCATCTGGCTTGATCCCGAGGTGATGAAACAGCATGGACTGATGCCGAGCGACATCACCTCTGTGCTCAGCGAGCAGAACATCGAGGCCGCTCCCGGTACGTTCGGAGAGCGCTCCGACGTGGCTTATGAGTATGCCATGCGCTACACGGGTCGTCTGAAGAGTGAGGAGGAGTTCGGCAATATCATCATCTCCAGTGATGGCGCTGGCAACACGCTGAAACTGAAGGATGTGGCGAAGATTGAACTGGGCGGACTGCAGTATACCGTGGCGATGAAGAACAACAACATCCCATCGGTCATGGGTATGGTGCAGCAGATTGCCGGTTCCAACGCCAACGAGATTGCCAAAAACGTGAAGAAAGAGCTGGATGAGCAGGCCAAGAGCTTCCCGCCGGGCATGTTGTACAAGATCAACTACGACGTGACCGAGTTCCTCTACGCCAGTATCGAGGAGGTGGTGTTCACCCTTGTGATGACCCTTATCCTCGTGCTGCTCGTGGTGTATATCTTCCTGCAGGATTTCCGCTCCACGCTCATTCCTATGATTGCCGTGCCGGTGTCGTTGATCGGTACCTTCTTCTTCCTGAAGATTTTCGGATTCTCCATCAACCTGCTCACGCTGTCGGCATTGCTGCTGGCCATCGCCATCGTGGTCGATGACGCCATCGTGGTGGTCGAGGCTGTGCATGCCAAGCTCGACTTGGGATACAAGAGTTCGCTCACGGCATCCATCGACGCCATGAGCGAGATCTCGGGAGCCATCATCTCCATCACCTTGGTGATGGCGTCGGTGTTCATCCCCGTGTCGTTCATCGGCGGAACATCCGGAACTTTCTATCGAGAGTTTGGTGTGACGATGGCGGTGTCCATCTTCATCTCCGCCGTCAACGCGCTCACCCTCTCGCCGGCTCTGTGTGCCATCTTCCTGAAACCGCATGACAAGGACGGAAAACCCGTGAAGATGTCACGCATTGACCGTTTCCATGCCGCTTTCAATGCTTCTTATGACAAGATGCTCGACAGATACAAGACCCGTGTGGAGAAATTCGTGCGCAAGCCCCTGGCCATCGGTGTTGTCGTATTGATCGGCATCCTGGCACTGGGCATCACGATGAAGACCACCAAGACAGGTCTGGTGCCCAGCGAGGACACCGGCACCTTGTTCTGCACCATCTCCATGCCCCCGGCCACTTCCGTGGAGCGCACAAGGCAGGTCATCAATCAGGTGGACTCCATCCTGGCTGCCAACCCCGCCATCCAGAGCCGTGAGCAGATCCAGGGATACAACTTCATCGCAGGTGCGGGAAGTGACCAGGCCACCTTCATCATCAAACTCAAGCCGTTTGATGAGCGCCAGAAAGGTTTCTGGTGGAAATTGTCCGGATTCTGGCAGGGTGACAGCTTCTATCGCTTCCTCGTCAATCCCTATGACGCCAACTCCGTATTGGGCATGATCTACAAGCAGACCGCATCCATCAAGGATGCCCAGATTCTGGCTTTCTCGCCGCCTATGATTCCTGGTTTCTCCGCCAACAGCGGTGTCTCGCTCGTCATGCAGGACCGTACCGGTGGCAACCTCAACGATTTCTTTGAGGTCGTGAAGTCTTACCTCGAAGAGTTGAACAAGAGACCAGAGATACAGACTGCCCAGACGTCCTACAACCCCAATTATCCGCAGTATATGATCCACATGGATGTGGCCAAGTGCAAGCAGGCGGGCATCTCACCCAGAGTCGTGCTCTCCACGCTGCAGGGATATTACGGTGGACTCTACGCCTCCAACTTCAATGCCTATGGCAAGCTCTTCCGTGTGATGGTGCAGGCTACGCCGGAGAGCCGTATGACGCCGGAGAGCCTCTCCAACGTCTTCGTGCGCACACCGAGCGGCATGTCGCCCGTGACGGAGTTCTGCAAACTGGAGCGCGTCTATGGACCGTCTAACATCAACCGCTTCAACCTCTTCACCGCCATCAATGTCACGGCCACTGTGGCTGAAGGCTACTCCACAGGTGAGGCCATCAAGGCTGTGGAGGAAGTGGCTGCTTCCAACCTGCCCACAGGTTATACCTACGACTATTCCGGTCTGACACGCCAGGAGGCCGGGTCAAGCAGTTCTACAGCACTGATCTTCCTCCTGTGTCTCGTGTTCATCTACCTGATCTTGTCGGCTCAGTATGAGAGCTATATCCTCCCGCTGGCGGTCATCTTGTCGGTGCCGTTCGGACTGGCAGGAGCCTTCCTCTTCACCATGATCTTCGGACATTCCAACGATATCTATATGCAGATCTCGCTGATCATGCTGATCGGTCTGTTGGCTAAAAACGCCATCCTTATCGTGCAGTTCGCCCTTGAGCGCCGCGAGATCGGTATGGCCATCTCCTGGTCGGCTGTCCTGGGTGCTGCAGCCCGTCTGCGTCCTATTCTGATGACCTCTCTGGCCATGATCATCGGTTTGTTGCCGATGATGTTTGCCTCTGGTGTAGGCAAGAACGGCAACCAGACCCTCGGCGCAGCAGCCATCGGTGGTATGCTCATCGGTACGCTGGTGCAGATCTTCGTGGTGCCGACGCTCTTCGTGATCTTCCAGTCATTGCAGGAGAAGTTCCGTCCGATGAATTTCGAGGACCTTGGCAACGAGGCCGTTGCTGCTGAACTGGAGCAGTACGTAAACCATGCTAACAATTACACTGTGGAGGAATAAAAAGATGAAGAAACTCAATCAACTGACCGTGGTGGTGGCTGCCGCACTCCTTACCGGGTGCGGGGCACTCCACAGCTATGAGAGGCCGGATGTCAACACCCGTGGCCTCATACGCGACAATGTGTCGCTCACCGATACGCTTGTCGCCAGCGCCGACTCGCTCAACTTCGGCAACCTGCCCTGGAGGAGCGTGTTTACCGACCCGCAATTGCAGACCCTCATCCAGCAGGCTCTCGACAACAATGTCGATATGTTGAATGCCGCACTCAACGTGCGGATGGCTGAGACGCAGCTCAAACTGGCCCGGCTGGCTTTCCTGCCGCAGTTCACCTTCTCGCCGTCGGGCACCATCGCCTCATGGGATGGCAACGCGGCCACGAAGACCTACCAGTTGCCGGTAGCCGCCAGTTGGACCACCGACCTCTATGGCAACCTTTTCTCACAGAAGAAAAGCGCTCAGGTGCAACTCCTCGGCATGAAGGACTATCAGGTGATGGTGCAGACCAACATCGTGGCTGCTGTGGCCAATATGTACTACACGCTGCTCATGCTCGACAAACAGATGGAGATCCTCAATGACATGATCGGACTCACCAAGGACACCTGGGACATGATGAAACTCCAGATGGACCTGGGCAGGACCCGTTCGACGAGCGTGCAGAGTGCAGAGGCCAACTACTACTCCGTCAAAGCCCAGGCCGTCGATATGCAAAGGCAGATCCGCGAGGTGGAAAACTCCCTCTCGCTCGTGCTCGGCCAACCGGCCCAGACCATTGCCAGGGGCAAACTCGAGAACCAGAGCCTGCCTTCGGAGTTCAGTACGGGCATCGGCCTGCAGCTTTTGGCAAACAGGGCCGACGTGCATTATGCTGAGATGAACCTCGCCAAATGCTTCTATGACATAGAGGCTGCAAGAAGCCGGTTCTATCCCAGTCTGACTATTACCCCGTCGGCAACGTTCACCAACAATGCCGGAGCCGTCGTGAACCCCGGCAAGTGGTTGCTCTCCGCTGTGGGAAGCCTCACCCAGCCGATTTTCATGCGGGGACAGCTCACCGCAGGACTCCGTGTGGCTGAGATGCAGTATGAGCAGGCCTACAACTCATGGCAGAACGTGGTGCTGAAGGCCGGCAACGAGGTGAGTGACGCTCTCGTGCTCTACAACTCCTCGGATGAGAAGGGAAAACTGGAGGGCAAGAGGGTGGAGACCCTGCAGAAAAACGTGGAGCACACCAAGATGCTCTTCAAAAACTCAGGCAGTTCGTATCTCGAGGTCATCACCGCCCAACAGTCCTTGCTCAATGCGCAGCTCACGAAGGTCTCCGACGACTTCTACAAGATGCAGGCTGTGGTGAATCTCTACAACGCCCTCGGTGGCGGAGGCAAGTAATTCTAAAACTATTTTGATTATGGCAAGTGATATCAGTCCAAGAGCAGAAATCGACCCCAAAGCGAAAATCGGCGACAACTGCAAGATATTTCCTTTCGTTTATATCGAAGGTGATGTGGAAATCGGCGACAACTGCGTGATCTTCCCCTTCACCAGCATCCTCAACGGGTCAAGAATCGGCAAAGGCAACAAAATCCACCAGGGTTCGGTCATCGCAGCCTTACCCCAGGACTTTGAGTTTACCGGAGAGAAAAGCGAGTGCATCATCGGCGACAACAATATCATCCGTGAGAATGTGGTCATCAACAGAGCCACTCACCGTGGAGGAAAAACCGTCATCGGCAACAACAATTTCCTCATGGAGGGCGTGCACATCTCGCATGACACCAAGGTGGCAGACGACTGTGTCTTCGGCTATGGAACCAAAGTGGCAGGCGATTGCTTGATAGAAGACCATGCGGTATTGTCAACCAGTGTGATCGGCAATGCAGGTACGCGCGTGGGATGTTATGCGATGATCAAGGCAGGAACAACCTACTCCAAGGATGTGCCTCCTTATATCATCGCCGGAGCCGAGCCTGTGAGGTATGGAGGTGTCAACACCATGCTGCTCTCCATGAATGGGATTTCGGAGAAGGTGCAGAAACATATCGCCAACGCCTACAGGCTTGTGTTCCATGGTCAGACGAGCGTCTTCGACGCCATCAACCAGATCAAGGAGCAGGTGCCCGACAGCGTGGAAATCCAGCATATCGTCAGTTTCCTGAGCGATACACAAAGAGGCATCATCACCAAACTTTAAGGTGATGCCATCAACCAACGAGGGCGGACGGGGATATACCCTGTCCGCCCTCGACGGTTTTATAGGACGCTTATTTCCTGCCCTCAACAATCATCACGTTGCCGTCATGGATGCTGACGACCTGATGGTCGACGAGGTATTGCAATACCCGGTCTATCGCCTGGTCGGTCTTCGAGGTGCGTCGTCCGAAGCCAAACATGTTGGCAATCTGCTTCTGCAATTCGGCGACAGGAACGGAGAGTTGCTGCGACATGGCGAGGACGATGGCATTCTTGATCTCAATGGAAGGAATGTCATCGATGTCACGATTGGAGGCCACACGGTATTTGTCGTAGCCTTTGGCCGCATTCTCGTCGGTCCAGTAGGCGGGGTTCTCGGGCAATGACATCGGGTCGATGTAGGCACGTTCCAGACTCTTGTCCATCACATGGCGCAGACGGTCGGAAGTGCGTGTCATGCCGTAGATGCTCATGATCCGCTTGGTGATGGTGCCCAGTGTCACAGGCTGTTCGATGGCGATGATTTGTTTGATGTCGGCATCCAGCAAGCGGCGGTTGAGCGACAGGCCTTCCGGTGTCATGTTGCGGTAGCGCTGGGCAATCATCGCGGCTTGGTAACTGACTCTCTTGTCATCGACATTCTCCTTGATGATCTCGTCCTCCTTCACTTCAAAGGGGATGGCGGAAATCCTGTCGGCGGTGGGGGCAGCCGTGCCTACCTTCGGCGATCCGGAGGTGGTGGCAGCTGGGGTGGGGGCTGAAACGGGCTGAGGCTGCGGCTTTTTCTCAGGGGCGGGAGCTGCCTTGAGGACAGGTTGCTCCTTGGCGGGTTGAGGTGCCTCATGAGCGGCCTTGATCTTGTCCAGTTCATCCACGATGCGGTCGATGACTTTCTCAGGGTTAAGGAACCAGTCAACAGCCCAGACGCGCATGAGGTTCCATCCCAGTCCCTGAAGCACGCCGGGTTGGCAGATCTCGCGGTCGCGTTGGGTGTTGGTCCTGTTGTAGTTGGCTCCATCACAGATGATGCCCATCAGGTAGTTGTCAGGATTTGCGGGGTCGATCACGGCCAGGTCGATCTTGAAACGTGAGCGGCCCACGAGGGTATCCACCTCATAGCCGTTGAGGCGTATCTCGGCCGCGATGGCATCGATGATGGACGTGTCGGCTTTCTCTTCCAGTTGTGAGGAGATGACCGGCATGCGGCCACTCCGGGCAAACTCGAGGAAGCGCTTGAGACCCTCCACACCGCGAGCACGGCTGCGGTTGAGGTCGATTTGTTCGGGTTGCAGGGTGGAGAACACCATCATCTCTGTGCGTGCACGGCTGACAGCCACGTTCAGACGGCGCTCGCCGCCGGCGTTGTTGAGCGGACCGAAGTTCATCGACACATGACCGCTCTTGTCGGGGCCGTAGCCCACCGAGAAGAGGATGACGTCGCGCTCGTCGCCCTGCACGTTCTCCAGATTCTTCACAAAGATGGGTTCCTCGCAGTCGTAGGCCAACCGCTCAAGTGCCGGGTCCTTGCTGAGTTCATCGACGAGGATATCCTCGATCAGGTCTTGTTGCACCTTGCTGAATGAGACGATACCGATGCTGTTTTTGGAGAGCTTGCTGTCGCGCAGGCGGCGGATCACCTCTTGCACGATGGCCTCAGCCTCTGCGCGGTTGCAGCGCGTCTTGCCCATGTCGTAGGTTCCGTTGATGGGCACGAAGGCCACTTTCGACTGACGGTCATCGACGGATGGGAAGGTGTAGAGCTTGCCGTCATAGTATTGGCTGTTGCTGAAGGCAATCAGACTTTCGTGGCGGCTGCGGTAGTGCCAGGTGAGGTAGTGGTCGGGGAAGGACAACGTGATGCAGTCGTCAAGGATGCTCTCCATGTCGTCATTGTCAGCTTCCGCCTCATCGACGGAGGTGGTCATGAAGAAACTGGTGGGAGGCATCTGCTTGGGGTCGCCCACCACGATGAGCGCCTTGCCGCGGGCAATGGCACCGACAGCCTCGCTGGTCGGCATCTGGGAGGCCTCGTCGAAGACGACGATGTCGAATTGCTCCTGGTTGAGGTCAATGAACTGGGCCACGGAGATGGGGCTCATCAACATGCAGGGGCATAGTTTGGGCAGCAGGGTGGGGATCTGGTCGATGATCTGGCGGATGGTTGTGCCGCGGCCGCCAGACTTGATGAGCCGCTTGAGGGTGCCGATCTCAGAACCCCTGGCTGCTTCGATGGTCAGCGATGGGATGCGGGAGGCGAGCTTGCAGTAAAGGGCTTTCTTCGTGAGTTCCTGGAACTGCTTGGCAATGTCGCGGTAGTGCTTGATGGCATCTTCGAAAATCATGCCGTTGAATACCCGGAGTTCGGACGACTGGTCGATGACATCCATGGCGAGTTTCCGATAGACACCGCGGAGCATCGACTGGCAGGCGGCCTCAGGGTCATGTCCTTTCTCAATGTAATTGGCGACGCCACCCAACCGCTGTGACATGAGTTGGGCACGGCGGACGCACCATTGCGACCAGTCTCTCGACTTGTTGATATGGACCAGCCATTGCGGGGTCTTCTGCATGATCTCCTCGAGGGTTAGGCGCGCGTCGATGCTGCACACCGTGGTGGATTTCCACAAGGCGTTGATTTGCCGGAGTGCGGAGATGTCAATGCTCTGTGTGCCTTCTTTGTTGACCGGCGGCATGTAGGAAGCGGGCATATTGGTGCCGCGGAGCAGTGCCAGGATGGCGGGTGCTCGTTGGATGCTTTCCGCGATGCGGTCCCACTGCACCTGTCCGGAAGTGATGAGTGAACCGAAGATGCGTGACAGTTCCTCCTGCCGTGGAGCAAGGGTCTGCTGGAACTGCCTGTACTGTTCAAGTTGGGAAATCAACGATTCGATGTGGTCTGCGGAGATATCGCGGCGATATCCTTTCAGCTGGCTGACGAACTTCTTCTTGGCGAAGAACCTCGACACGGCCCATTTGTCGCAGACATTGGCCCAGTCGGTCTTCAGCCGCAGGACATCGAGCTGCAGGACTTGCGGATCGTAGTTGCTGACAAGGGATGCCTTGACCTGGTCGAGCCGTTTGCCGGTCTCCACGAGTTGGAGCCAATCCTGGCGCAGCGACGGTTCAGAGGCGATGCGGAAGATGTCGGCGCTGATGGCCGGCGTGGCGGAAACAGCATCGACAAACTCCTCTGCCAGTTGCATGCCGACAGGATTCTCGGCTATCGACAGGCCGTTGATGCGGGAGATTTCCCGGATGGCGTTGCGGGCATTGGGCGCGTATTTGGCGGTCTGCTCCACAAAAGAGGCCGCTTTTTGCTGGGCATCGTATGACGGGTCCATGATCAGCAGGCCATAGAGGGGATGCTCATGAGGGAGTCCGGTGATGCCGAACACGGCGCCCAGTTCACGGATGAATTTCTCGGTGTCGGCTATCCGCTGCGCGTTGATGCCCTCTATGAATTTCTCCGTCGGGGTGATGCTGTCGCCGGGACCAAGAGCGGTATAGCGTGAGATGTAGTCGTGGAGCGAGAGTCCTGAGGGTTGCTTCTCATGAAGCAGGGTGACGTAGCGGATCAGACGCTGTCGCTCGTCGAAGAGAGCCTTGGATTCTTTCTCGTATTCCTCGGGTGTCTTGATGCGGGTGATGTCAAGGGCCGTCTGCAACTGAGTGAGCAGATGCGTCTTTGTCATCTTGTTGGAGTGCATTTCCAGACAGAAGGGGTCGAGGCCGATTTTCTTCAGTCGTTTCTGCACCACCTCCAAAGCGGCCATCTTCTCGGCCACGAAGAGAACACGGCGGCCGTGATAGAGGGCGTTGGAGATCATATTGGTGATGGTCTGGCTCTTTCCGGTGCCCGGAGGGCCATAAAGGATGAAACTGCGTCCTTCGCCCGACTCGATAACCGCCTCCAACTGAGAGGAATCGACATCCACGGGGATGGCATAATGGCCGGGCTCGACCGTCTTGTCCACCTGACGGGTGTCGGTCGTCGATGGCTCCTGGATGTTGACCAGCCGTTTCTGGATGAGGCTCTCCACGACGGGATTCTCACGGAGCTTCTGGGCGTTGTTGTGGATGTCATTCCACATCACGAACTTACTGAAGGAGAACAGTCCGAGCAGACTTTCCTCCACCACATCCCATCGGGCATGGTCCTTGATGCAGGCCCGCACGACGGAGAACACCTGGCGCACGTCGACGCCGGAATCGTCATAGGGCAGGGGAGAGATGCTGCTCATATTGACATCGTATTGCTGAATCATCATTTCCACCAAGGTGGTGTTGAACGTGATGTCCTCCTCGCGGACGCGCAACACATAGTTATTGCCGCTCTTCTTCACGATGTCAACGGGTTCCAAGAGCAGCGGAGCGTAACGGGGCTTGATGCTCTTGTCGGTCTCATACCATTTCAGAAGGCCGAGTACGAGGAAAAGCGTGTTGGCTCCGTTTTCCTCAAGTGCTGTGCGCGAGGAACGGAAAAGACCTTTGAGGGCGGTGCCCAACTCATCCTCCATGCAGAAGGAATAGATCTGATTGTGCTTGATGCCTTCCAGAACCATTGCCTCCATGGCATCGCGGTGGGCTCTGGAGTTGAAGATGCCTGTGTCGTCGGGGGCAGGAGCCTTGCCGAGGGGGAAGGGCATGATTTTGAAGTCCTTCTTGGCCTGGAGCAGATCCTCCAATTCCTCGAGGTTGAAGGATACGAAAGGCACGACTTTCTTGCCGATGCGCATATTGAGCAGGTTGTTGCGCAAGGAGAAATCAAGCAGTTTGCGTTCCCATATCTGCAGGCGTGTGAGGTGACGGTCCTCCTGGGTGTTGATGTCGTACTGGCGGAGCTCACGCACATTGTCCGTGGCATGGTCGAGTTGGATTCCCTCAAGGTTGGCTGCGCCTTCCGTGCCCAAAGGGAGCGGACGGATGTTGTAGAGGCGGCAGCGCTTGATATCCACTGCCAAGTAGAATAATTCGGGCTTGAGTTTGATGTGGTCTTCAGCCATCGTCACGGCTTGTTCGAACGACACATTCTTCTGTGTGATCTGGGTGGTTTCCACCACCACCAGTTCGTTGATGCCATCAGCAGTGGCCTTGGAGAGGAAACTGACATCGTCGCAGAACATCTGGGGATAATACAAGTTATCCAGCCAGCATCCCACAAACATGTGTTCCTTGATGATGATGAGCATGGTGTTGAGGCCGATGCTCTCCAGACAAGCGGCGAATGTCAGCGAGAGATCCAGACAAGTGCCTTGTTTCTCGGCAAGAACCTGGTCGGGCAGACGGACGCGCTGGCCTGTCTCCTCGAAACTGGGTGGGACGGAGACATAGACAATGCCTTGTTCGCGGAGCGCCTCATAGACCGCTGCCACTTGGGCACGCACGCGGTTGGGATCCTGGGTCTGGTAATCATCGAGAGCGGAGGAACCCGTCAGACGGTCCAGCTGGCGGGCAGCTTCGAGTCTCACCTCTGCCAGTCCTGAGGCATTGGGCGTCACGAAGGAGGCCAGGATTTCCGGCATCACCTTGATGCCTGGCCACTGGTCGAAAGCCATGATATGGAGGGGGTAGGACTGACAGAAGACGTCCTGTCCGCTGATCATGACCTTGAGTTCAAACTGTGTCTCCACGCTTTCGGTCACCTTGCGGAGTTTTTCGATGTCGGGGTGGATGGCCAGGTTGCTCACAGCCACCATCTGTCCTTGTGGTATCAGTTCTATCCGGCTCTCAGAGGCCGCCAGGAATTCTCCGCTGAGGCTGACGCTTACTTCCCGCCAGTCTTCGTTGTCATCGTTGGTGATTTCACAGGTATTGAGGAATTTGCCTCCGTTGGTGGCAATGGCATAATTGATATCCTGCAAATATTCGACGCGGATGTTTTCCGGCGTGAGTTTTTCTTTCATAGGTGTTGGGGTTTTTATAGACTATTGTTTTTCGTTTCTATGGTCTCTTTAAGGACTTTCTTTGACCTCGATTATAGGCCTTTTTTGATCTCTTTTTGGCTTTTCCCCTCTTTAGGTCCTTTCTGGCCTCTTTTGGCCTTTTTTGAGATTCAGGGGCGCCTTATTGGCCTTTTTGTAGATTTTAGGGTACCTTTTTGGCCTGTTTTCAATATGAGGCGGAGCAGGGGATGCCCGAGTCTTTCACCATTTCGCAAATACGGTCCAGTTCCTCTGGGGTGGCCTTGCGGAGACGGAGGTCGGGTGTCTCACGGTCAACGGTGTAAATCATCACTTCCCGGGGACGGATCTGTTTCAGCGCTTCAATCCAGGGGAGCACATAACGGTCACTGGTATTGTCGGTGTCACCTCCGTCAATCTCTCCCTTCAAAAACATGGTCTGGATGACAAGGTGCCCTTCAAACTTTTGCATGTCAGCCACAATCTTGGACACATCATAACGGCTGCTCGTCGGGCGGTCCACCAGACGGATATAGTCGTTGTCAACAGTGTCGAGTTTCAAGATGTTGTTGTCCACTCGCATCAGGGCGGCCCGGATTTCCGGCTTGTGGATGAAGGTGGAATTGCTCAGCACCGACACTTTCGCCGATGGGGCAAACTCATCGCGCAAGCGGATGGTGTCGTCGATGATGCCAGGGAAATCGGGATGGGCCGTGGGTTCTCCATTGCCCGCAAAAGTCAGAACGTCAGGGCATTGGCCGTTGTCTCTCATCTCCTTCAGCTTGTCACGGAGATGAAGAGCTACTTCCTCACGGCTGGGACGCCGGGAACGTGGACGGTGGTCGGCATTGAAACCGCATTCGCAATAGACACAGTCGAAACTACATAGTTTCCCGTCGCCAGGCTGCAGGTTAATACCAAGAGATATGCCCAGACGGCGGCTGTGAACAGGCCCGAAGATGGGCGAGGGATAGATTATCGTACTCATTCTTCGCAAAGGTACTCATTTTTTTTACTCTAATGCGTTAATAGTCGTTAAAGTGTTGCCGTGACACGGTATTTTTCGTAACTTTGCACCAAATTTGGAGTATTATAGCCTCGAAAATGGGAAACAATAAGAATAAAAGCCGCGGTCGTCAAGGACTGCAGGTCTTTACTTTGTGTGTGAGCACCGCAATGGTGCTGATTTTATTGGGAATGGTTGTTTTCACGGTATTCACCGCGAGAAATCTATCGGCTTATGTGAAGGAAAACCTGACGGTCACGATGCTCCTCAGTGAGGACATCACTGATCCGGAAGCACAGCAGTTGTGTGACAATTTATCCCTTAAGCCGTATATTTACTCCTTGGAGTATATCAGCAAGGAACAAGTGCTTGAAGAGCAGAAAAAAGAACTGGGTACCGACCCGTCGGAGTTTGCGGGCACCAATCCCTTTGTCTCTTCCGTGGAGTTTCAGTTGAACGCCGACTATGCCAACAATGACTCTCTGAAATGGATTTCGGAGGAACTGACCAAGTTGCCGAGTGTGACGGAAATCAGATATCCCGAGGACCTGATTGACAGCATCAACAAGACGCTGCAGAAAATCAGTTTGGTGCTCCTGGTGCTGGCTGCGTTGTTGCTTGTGGTATCCTTTGTCTTGATCAACAACACCGTGAAACTTGGCATTTATGCCCGGAGGTTCAACATCCATACCATGAAACTGGTGGGTGCTTCCTGGGGATTCATCCGGAAACCATTCCTCAAACAAGCCATCACCCTCGGTCTTATAGCAGGCATCCTGGCCATCATCGTTTTGGGAGCCGGTGTCTATCTGCTTTATCAGTATCAGCCCGATGTGATGGAGGTCATCACCTGGCAGGTCATGGTGATCACTGCCATCACTGTCCTGCTGTTCGGTATCATCATCACCACCTTCTGTTCATGGCTTTCGGTCAATGACTTCCTGAAGATGAAGGCAGGTGAGCTCTACAAGATTTAACGCATCATTTCCGTTTAATTTCTATTTATTATGGATAAAAGAAATCTGGCTTTTGGCCGTGCTAATTTCATCCTGCTGTCGATAGGCATGATCGTGGTCGTGCTGGGGTTCATCCTCATGAGCGGTCCTGGGTCTGACGAGACGGCGTTCAATCCCGATATTTTCAGTGCGATGAGGATTAAGGTGGCTCCCGTGATCTGTTTCATCGGATTTGTTTCGATGATCTATGCCATCATCTACAGGACCAAGGAGAAAGAGGGAGAGGACAAGAAATGACTTGGTTGGAGACGATTATCATTGCCATTGTGGAAGGCTTGACGGAATTTCTTCCGGTTTCCTCCACAGGGCACATGATCATAACACAAAATCTGCTGGGCATTCCCCAAGGTGACGCATTTGTTCATGCATTCACCTTTATTATACAGTTTGGAGCCATTCTTTCCGTGGTATGTCTCTATTGGAAGCGTTTTTTCCAACTCAACCACGCACCAGTTCCCGAGGGAAGCAATGGATGGCAGCGTTTCCTGCATCGGTTCAGATTCTACTGGTTGCTGTTCATCGGCGTATTGCCGGCTGTCATCATCGGGCTTCTGGCCAAGAAATCAGGTCTACTCGACTGGTTGCTTGACAGTGTGGAGGTGGTGGCTGCCATGCTTGTCCTTGGCGGTGTATTCATGCTCTATTGTGACAAGTGGTTCAACAAAGGAGACGACCGAACGGAAATCGATGAGCCGAAAGCTTTCAAAATCGGCCTTTATCAGTGCATATCGGTCATTCCGGGTGTCTCACGTTCCATGGCCACGATTGTGGGTGGTATGACGCAGAAACTTTCCCGCAAGAAAGCCGCAGAGTTTTCCTTCTTCCTGGCTGTGCCCACTATGGCCGGAGCCACGTTGCTTGACCTGCTCGACCTCTTTGATGAAGGGACCTCATGGGCGACACCCCACAACATCGCCATGCTCATCCTCGGATGCGTCGTGGCTTTCATCGTCGCTTTGTTGGCGATGAAATGGTTTGTGTCTTTCCTCACCAAATATGGATTCAAGGCTTTCGGCGTCTATAGAATCATCGTGGGTGGCATCATCATCATCTTGCTGCTCACCGGACATTCACTCGCAATGGTGGATTAATGGATCAAAAGCGAAACGAAGAACTTTTCAACCAGGGAATCGTCATTTCCATTGACAAACCCTACAGGATGTCGAGTTTCGGCGCCCTGGCTCATATCAGATACCTGGTCTCGCGGCGTTTGGGCGTGAAAAGGGTGAAAATGGGCCATGCCGGTACGCTTGACCCCCTGGCCACTGGCGTGCTGTTGTTGTGCACGGGCAAGGCCACCAAGGAAATCGACCGTCTGCAGGCATCCACCAAGGAGTATGTGGCGGGGCTGCAGCTTGGGGCGACAACGGCCAGTTACGACCGAGAGCATACGGTCAATTACACCTATCCCACGAAGCATATCACCCGTCAACTGGTTGAGGACACGCTCAAGCAGTTTGTGGGCGACATCATGCAAGTGCCGCCGGAGTTTTCAGCTTGCAAGGTCGATGGAAAAAGGGCTTATCTCCTCATGCGTAAGGGCAAGGATGTGCAGTTGAAAGCCAAGCCTCTCCATATCGATGAGATAGAGTTGCTCGATTTCGATTCTGAGAAGAAAACCCTCTCCATCCGCGTGGTATGTGGCAAGGGTACCTATATCAGGGCTTTGGCACGGGATATCGGACAAGCCCTTGGCAGCGGTGCCTTCCTCACCTCTCTGCGGCGCACCCGTGTGGGTGAATACCGTGTGGAAGAGGCGGTGGGCTTCGATGATTTCCCGCAATGGCTTGACGAGTTCATGGACTGATAAAAATAGAATATTTCAATAAGGAGTCATATTAGATGAAACTATCACAATTCAAATTCAAACTTCCTGAGGAGCAAATCGCATTGTACCCCTCGTACAACCGCGATGACTGCCGGATGATGGTTGTTCACCGCAAGTCCAACCGCATCGACATGTACAGGACTGATGAGAATGGTGCTCCGCTCAAAAATGAGGACGGTACACCCCAGTTCATCGAGTTCCGCCATCTGATCGAGTACTTCGATGAGGGTGATGTCTTCGTGTTCAACGACACGAAGGTCTTTCCGGCCCGTCTCTACGGTACCAAGGAGAAGACCGATGCCAAGATCGAGGTTTTTCTCCTGCGTGAGCTCAATGAGACCCTCAGACTGTGGGATGTGCTCGTGGAACCGGCAAGAAAGATCCGTATCGGCAACAAGCTGTTCTTCGATGACAGCAATACGATGGTGGCAGAGGTTATCGACAACACCACCAGCCGTGGCCGTACGCTGAGGTTCCTCTATGATTGTCCTCATGACAAGTTCAAAAAGGAACTTTTCGCTCTCGGTTCGGCACCACTGCCCCGTTATATCATCGACCATGAGTCAGAAAAGGAAGTGGATGATGAGAAAAATCCCGGTTCCAAGAAAATCGTCAAGGTCAAGGACCGTCCGGTCACTCCTGAGGACATGGAGGATTTCCAGTGCATCTATGCCAAGAACGAGGGTGCTGTCACTGCTCCGGCCTCCGGTTTGCATTTCAGCAGGGAACTGATGAAGAGAATGGAAATCAAGGGCATCGACTTCGCTTTCATCACCCTTCATTGCGCCTTGGGGTGCTTCCACAATATCGAGGTGGAGGATTTGACCAAGCACAAGATGGACTCCGAACAGATGTTTGTTGAGAAAGAAACGTGTGAGATGGTCAACCGGGCTAAAATGGCCGGCAAGCATATCTGCGCCGTGGGCACCAGTGTCATCAAGGCCACGGAAACAGCTGTGGGTACGGACGGACAACTCAAGGAATATGAGGGATGGACCAACAAGTTCATTTTCCCGCCTTATGAGTTTGGCCTGGCCGACTCCATGGTGTGCAACTTCTATCACCCTTTGTCCACATTGCTCATGTCGGCCTGTGCCTTCGGTGGCTACGACCTCGTCATGCAGGCATACCAGATGGCATTGGACAATGGATACCGCTTCGGATGTTTCGGCGATGCCATGCTGATCCTCGATGACTGATTCCCATCTCGTGTATCTGGGCCTCGGTTCGAATATGGGCGACAAAGAAGCCCATATCCAGGAGGCTGTTGAGAAAATAAGAGAGCTGATTGGCGACGTCGTGCGCCAGTCAGCTCTCTATGTGACAGAACCGTGGGGTTTTGAGTCGGAAAACCTGTTCGTCAATGCCGTGGTGGCCTGTACCACCAAGATGGCCCCACGCCGGTTGCTCCGAACCACCCAACAGATCGAACGGGAGATGGGGCGCACGGAAAAGTCGGTAGGCGGACGTTTCCATGACCGTATCATCGATATCGACATCCTGCTTTACGATGATCTTCACATCGATTATCCCGACCTCAAGATACCTCATCCCCTCATGTATCAGCGCGATTTCGTCATGATACCGCTCCGTGAGATCCTCCTGTAATCCACGTTGACCCCAGGACATAAAAAAATCCCGAAGGAGGATAAGCTCCGACGGGATCCAAGATCTTTTGCACTGCTGGGATTATCTGCGCAGACCGAGAGACTTGATGATGGCGCGGTAGCGCTCGATGTCGCGGTCGTAGAGATAATTGAGCAGGGCACGGCGTTTTCCTACCAACTGGGTCAGTGACCGTGCGGTAGTATAATCTTTACGGTTCTTCTTCAAATGTTCCGTCAAATGGGATATACGGTATGAGAACAATGCTATCTGGCTCTCTGGTGAACCAGTATCAGAGTTAGACTTTCCGTATTTTCCAAAGATCTCTGCTTTTTTTGCCTTGTCTAAATACATCTTGTTTGGGTTAAATTGAAATATAAAAATAGCGTTGCATCAAAATGCGGGTGCAAAATTACTAATTTTCTGTGACATGGCAAATTTTTTCCTTTTTTTCTTCATCTTTTTTCCGTAATATTCACAAAATATTCTTTAGTTACGTCTATTATTTGTAATTTTGCATCCGAAATTGACGCAGTGTCACCCCATAGTCACACTGTTTTTGAGGTAATAAAGAATTTTTAAGGTTAACAACAATGCAAGATATCAGGAATATCGCCATCATCGCCCATGTCGATCATGGAAAGACTACCCTCGTCGATAAAATGATGATGGCCGGAAATCTTTTCCGGGAAGGAAAGGAAATCGGCAGCCAAGTGCTCGACAGCAATGACTTGGAAAGGGAGCGTGGCATCACCATTCTCTCCAAGAACGTCTCCATCAATTACCGTGGCGTGAAAATCAATATCATCGACACTCCGGGTCACTCCGACTTCGGAGGAGAGGTGGAGCGTGTGCTCAATATGGCCGACGGATGCCTGTTGCTCGTCGATGCATTTGAGGGACCGATGCCCCAGACCCGTTTCGTCTTGCAGAAAGCTTTGGAAATCGGGCTCAAACCCATTGTCGTGGTCAATAAGGTTGATAAGCCCAACTGCCGTCCGGAAGAGGTCTATGAGATGGTCTTCGACCTGATGTTCGCCCTCAACGCCACTGAAGACCAGCTGGATTTCCCCGTGGTCTATGGAAGTGCGAAAAACGGATGGATGGGTGAGGATTACAACACACCCACCGGTGACATCACCTACCTGCTCGACAAAATCATAGAGGTCATCCCCGCTCCCGAAGTCATCGAGGGCACACCCCAGATGCTGATCACATCGCTTGACTATTCCAACTACACCGGGCGTATTGCCGTGGGACGTGTCCATCGTGGCGTGCTCACCGAGGGCATGAACATCACCGTGGCGCATCGTGACGGGTCGTTGGAGAAAACCAAGATCAAGGAGCTCCATACCTTTGAGGGCATGGGCCATGTGCGCACGCATGAGGTGGGCAGCGGTGATATCTGCGCCATCATCGGACTGGAGCATTTTGAAATCGGTGATACCATCTGTGATTTCGAAAACCCGGAACCACTGCCGCCGATCACCATCGATGAACCAACCATGAGCATGCTCTTCACCATCAACGACTCTCCATTCTTCGGAAAGGAAGGCAAATGGTGCACCTCAAGGCATATCAACGACCGCCTGCAGAAGGAGTTGGAGAAAAACCTTGCGCTCAGGGTGGAGGAACTGGAGGGCTACACCGACCGATGGATCGTGAGCGGACGCGGTGTGCTGCATCTCTCCGTCTTGATCGAGACCATGCGCCGCGAAGGCTATGAGTTGCAGGTCGGACAGCCACAGGTCATCTACAAGGAAATCGACGGTGTCAAATGCGAGCCTATTGAGGAACTGACCATCAATGTTCCCGAGGAGTTTGCCAGCAAGATGATTGACATGGTGACCCGCCGGAAAGGAGAGGTGACATCCATGGAGACCCAGGGCGACCGCAGCAATATTGAGTTTGATATCCCGTCGCGCGGCATCATCGGACTGCGCACCAATGTGCTGACAGCCAGTCAGGGTGAGGCCATCATGGCTCACCGATACAAAGAGTACCAGCCTTATAAGGGCGAGATTTCCCGACGACTCAACGGTTCGATGGTGGCCATGGAGACCGGTACGGCCTTTGCCTATTCGATCGACAAGCTGCAGGACCGCGGCAAGTTCTTCATCGATCCGGGCGAGGAGGTGTATGCCGGACAGGTTGTCGGAGAGCATGTGCATGACAACGACCTCGTGATCAATGTCACGAAAGCCAAACAGTTGACCAACGTCAGGGCCAGTGGCAGTGACGAGAAGGCCCGCATCATTCCCAAAGTCATCATGAGCCTAGAGGAATGCCTGGAGTATATCAAGGCCGATGAGTTGGTGGAGGTCACGCCCAAGAGCATGCGCATGCGCAAGACCATCCTCGACCATAACGACCGCAAGCGCAGTCAGAAAGAATAGATCAACTTTTGAGATCATCAATTCCTCACCGATGTCGTCAAGCACTTCGGTGAGGAATTTTATTCATGATGGTTTGTAACGATTGGATTTGATGAAGCTTACAGCGCTTGGATGAATGTCCGGGTCACTTCAAAGGAGCCATTGGCCAGGCGGTTCCAGAAATCAAAATACTGGGATGCCTTGTCATCACTCAGTGGGACGTCGCTGATGACGCGGAAGGAGATGAAGGGCACTTCGCGCAGATGGCAGACCTGGGCAATGGCACAACTCTCCATGTCAACGGCAATGGCCTGCGGGAAATTCTTCAGGATGCCACGCATCTTCTCCTGGCTGTCGACAAACCAGTCGCCGCTCACCATCAGTCCGCCATGCACTGGCGTGTCGCAGGAGAGGTGCAGGGCCTTGTCGATGAGTTCGGCGGGAGCGGTATAGAAGGCAGGCATGCCGACCAGTTGGCCGTATTCCACCTCGCTGCCGCAATACACGTCATGGTAGCGGTATTCGGTGCCCACCACCACATTGGTGACATGAAGATGGGAGGCTGCCCCTCCGGCACAGCCGGTAGAGATGATGACGCCGGGCTGATAGTGGTCGATCATCTCCACAGCACCGACGGCAGCGTTCACTTTGCCGATGCCGCATTTCTGCATCACGATGGTCTTGTCACCTATCTTGCCGATGGTGAATGACTTTCCAGCATACTGCTCCGTCTTGGCCTCGGTGAGCAGACCACACAATTGGACGAATTCCTTGTCCATGGCCACAATGATTCCTATTGTCATAAACTCTTCAGATGGGTTTGGGATGCAAAAATACGAATTATTTTTCTTACAAACTTTCATTCTTTGCAAATAATTCCTTACCTTTGCATGAAAACAGGAAACTAAATATACTGTCAATTATGAAAAATCTGGATTGGGCAAGTTTATCGTTTGGCTATATGCCGACGGATTACAACGTGCGGTGCTACTACCGCGATGGAAAATGGGGCGAGATTGAGGTCTGCTCCGATGAATTCCTGAAAATTCACATGGCTGCAACATGTCTGCACTACGGACAGGAGGCTTTTGAGGGCTTGAAAGCCTACAGGTGTCCTGACGGCAAGGTACGTGTGTTCAGGGTGGATGAGAATGCCGCCCGACTACAGAGCACCTGCCGGGGAATCATGATGCCGGAAGTGCCTACCGAACTGTTTGAGGAGATGGTGGCCAAGGTGGTCAGGCTCAATCAGGAGTATATCCCGACCTATGAGAGCGGTGCCACATTGTATATCCGCCCCCTGCTCATCGGTACCTCAGCACAGGTGGGCGTGCATCCAGCCAAGGAATATCTCTTCTTGATTTTCGTCACTCCCGTGGGACCCTACTTCAAGGGCGGATTTGCAGCTAATCCTTATGTCATCGTGCGTGACCATGACCGGGCTGCTCCTCTGGGCACGGGCTGCTACAAAGTGGGTGGCAACTATGCTGCCTCTCTCTTCGCCAACAATCTGGCCCATGAGAAAGGTTATGCCTGCGAGTTCTATCTCGACGCCAAGGAAAAGAAATACATGGACGAGTGTGGAGCCGCCAACTTCTTCGGCATCAAGGACAACACCTATGTCACACCGAAATCGACGTCTATCCTGCCTTCCATCACCAACAAGAGCCTCATGCAGGTGGCTGAGGACCTGGGCTTGAAAGTCGAGCGCAGACCCATCCCTGAGGAAGAACTGGCAACCTTTGAGGAGGCCGGCGCCTGTGGCACGGCTGCTGTCATCAGTCCGATTTCCTATATCGATGACCTCGATACCGGTGAGCGTTTCACCTTCAGCAAGGATGGACAGCCCGGACCGGTGTCCCGCAAACTCTACGACACGCTCAGAGGCATCCAGTATGGTACCATCGAGGACAAGCATGGATGGACTAAAGTGATCATTGGATGAGCAAAGGTAAATTGGCGAAATTCGCCGATATGCAACGATATGAGAACGTGTTCCAATACCCTTATTCGGTAGTGGAACACGTTCCGTTCGCTATGCAGGGGCACTGGCGTGACCAGTATTTCCACAACGACCATCCCATCGTGCTCGAACTGGGATGCGGAAAGGGGGAATATACGGTCGGACTGGCCCGTATCTTTCCGGATGTCAACTTCATAGGGGTGGATATCAAGGGAGCGCGCATGTGGACGGGTGCGACTCAGGCTTTGAATGAGCACTTGCCCAATGTGGCTTTCCTCCGCACCAATATCGAGATCATCGACCGGTTTTTTGCTGCAGACGAGGTACAGGAGATCTGGCTCACCTTCAGCGACCCGCAGATGAAAAATCCTCGCAAACGGCTCACCAGCACTTACTTCATGGAAAGATACCGCAGGTTTCTCGTCGATGGCGGCACCGTCCATTTGAAGACTGACTCCAACTTCCTTTTCACCTACACCACACTGATGGTGGAGAAAAACACTTTGCCGCTGCTGCTCCGCACGGAAGACCTCTACCACACGGAAGGCATTGATGAGGCGACACGACGCATCCTCTCCATCCACACCTATTATGAGAACATGTGGATTGAGCGGGGACTCAATATCAAATACATGAAATTCCGTTTGCCCCATGAGGGTGAACTGCAGGAACCTGACGTGGAGATTCCACTTGATGAGTACCGCAGTTACCGCCGTGACAAGCGCTCATCCCTGACCAGCGCCAAATAAACAATCCCCTCGGTTGAGGGGATTGAACGTTTCTGGGAGATACCTTATTTCAAACGTGCCTTGATCCACTGCATCTGCAATTTGTTGGTGGCGTCAGTGGTCCAGTGCTCGTTGATGGGCGTAATCAGACTTTCTTTCTCGCACGACAAGGTGTTCCACACCGCGTAAGACGTGGTGGGTGGACAGGTGTTGTCGTTGAATCCCCAGGTGAGAAAGGAGGGGCAGGTGACATAGCGGGCAAAATTCACGACATCATAATAGGCCATGGTGCGCAGGTTGGCCTCCGTGTACCATTCATCCTTGAAATGCGGATAGCCGCTTGTCAGGCCAGCACTGCCAGCAGCCATGTCGCTGAGCGCGGGATGGTTGGCCACGCAGAGTGTCACGCGCTTGTCAAGCGCCGCCGTGATGATCGACAGCGCACCACCTTGACTGCCTCCCATGACGGCTACGTTCTTGCCATCCCATTCCGGCAGTGAGGTGAGGAAATCGATGCAACGGACCAGTCCCAAATACACATGGCGCATGTAATAATGGTCGGGGGAGTCGAGTCCCATCTCCAGATAGTCGCTGAACGCTGATCGGATATCAGTGAAATCCTTCTCGTCCATTGTGGGACGCAGGCCATGAATCTCCGTCACGAAGCGGATCATGTTGTTGGTTTGGTAATAAGGGCGTGAGGTGACTTCCTTGATGGTCTTCACGCCCGCTCCCGGTGGTGTGAAAACCACGGGGCAGTTGCGCTCCTTGGCGTTCTTGGGATAGAGCAGGTAACCATAGAGCCAATGGCGACGGTCAACTTGCAACTTCACCAGATACACGTCTTCCACATCGTCGCACATCTCTTTCACCAACTCCATGTCGTATTTCAATGGGGTTTGCTGGTTTTCTGCAACAGCCTTCTTCCAGTAGTCCATGAAATCTTTGGGCTCTTGAGTGAAGGGCTTGATCTGTTCGGGCGAGAAACCTACCTTGACGTGGTGCTGATAGGTGACCCCGTCAACCGTGGTCTTCAGACGGAGGTCGCGGAAGGCGGGCTTCTTGCTGGTGCCGATGTTGATCACGGCCCTGCCTTTCTTGAGTGTCGTCTTGCCGCTCTTGTCGCTTGGGAGGAGGTCGGTGCCGATGGAGTATTCCACCACGGCATCGCAAGGAATGCCGTATTTGTAGAACTGCACTTCGATTTTCGCTTCTTCTCCGGTCTTGTAGATCCAATCGGCATGATCGGGCACGGTCACCCACAGGTAGTCGCTGCGGTAGGGATAGTTCTCTGCAGATAGGGTCAGCATGCAAAACAAGCTGGCCAAAAGCATCATGAGTGATTTGTTTTTCATAAAAGAGTAGTATTGTTTGCTATTGTTTGCAAAGGTACGAAAAATCGGGTGGAGTACGAAAAGTTTTTATTCTTTTCTTATTCCGAGATGGAATACCTGCCATGGCGTGGCAAAGTGCGTTTTTTTTAAAATTCTCTAATTTATTTGATTTATCCTTTCATTATGCGTAAATTTGCAAACCATAAGATAACTTTAATCAGAAATAAAATGAGAAAACTATTGATGATGATGTTGCTGTGCATGACAGCAACCATGATGACGGCGAAGGATATCCGTACCCTCGTGGTCACAACAAATCCGCAGATGCACTGCCAGAATTGTGAGAAGCGCGTGGTGAACAACCTCAAGGATGTCAAGGGCATCAAGTCTATTGAGACCAGCGTGGCTGACCAGACGGTGACCATCCAGTATGACGCCAAGAAAACCAATGAAGAGGCACTGATCAATGCTTTCTCTGCTTTTGGCATGAAAGCCCGGAAACTCCAGGAAGGGGAGAAAATCGTGAAAGAAGCTCATGAGTGCAAGGAAAAAACCAGTGGAGACTGCAACGAATGACCCTTTATCCTAAACTGATCACCGACGCTCTGGCCACCGTCATCTATCCAGGCAACAAGAAAAACCTGGTGGAGAATGAAATGGTGGCCGACAACATTCGGATAGACGGGATGAGCGTGTCATTTTCATTGATCTTCCCTCGTGACACCGACCCGTTTCTCAAATCTACCTTGAAATCGGCAGAGGCGGCCATACACTATCACATCAGTCCCGAAGTAAAGGTCAACATCACCACGGAGTTTAAGTCAAAACCGCGTCCAGAGCCTGGAAAACTCCTGCCTCAGGTGAAAAACATCATCGCTGTCAGTTCAGGCAAAGGTGGTGTGGGAAAGAGCACTGTTGCCGTCAATCTCGCCATCGCCCTGGCTAGACTAGGATATAAGGTGGGACTGCTCGACACAGATATCTTCGGACCATCGATTCCCAAGATGTTTGGTATGGAGGACGTCAGGCCTTTCGCTGTGCAGAAGGATGGGAGAGACCTCATCCAACCTGTGGAGAAATATGGCGTCAAACTGCTCAGTGTGGGTTTCTTCGTCAGTCCGGAAACAGCGACTCTGTGGCGAGGCGGAATGGCCTCCAATGTGTTGAAACAACTGATAGGGGATGCTGACTGGGGAGAACTTGATTTCTTTATCCTCGATACACCTCCGGGCACCAGCGATATCCATCTCACGCTGTTGCAGACACTCGCCATCACTGGGGCGGTCATTGTCAGTACGCCGCAGAATGTTGCCCTGGCGGATGCCAGGAAAGGCATTGATATGTATCGCAATGAGAAGGTGAATGTGCCCATCCTCGGATTGGTGGAGAATATGGCGTGGTTTACTCCTGCGGAATTGCCTGAGAACCGCTACTATATTTTCGGCCGCGAGGGATGCAAGAATCTGGCTGCGGAGATGAACCTCCCGCTTTTGGCGCAGATCCCTCTGGTGCAGAGCATTTGTGAGAGTGGCGATGCCGGTGCTCCCGCCGCCACCAACATTGAAACTGTCACGGGACAGGCGTTCATCAATCTGGCGCAGGCCGTGGTGACTGTCACGCGGAGGCGCAATAAAGAACAACCCCCTTCACATATCGTGGGAGTGAAGTAAAAAGCGCCGTGAATTTGAAAGCCATCGGGGCGGTCAGGAAATCCTGGCTGCCCCGATGGCTTTGTTCTTATAAGAGGCTCAAATAATATTTTTGAGTTTTTTTTAGAAAAAATCGAACAACATTAAAAAATAATGTATATATTTGCGTTCATATAAACACGAAAGTAAATCTGATGTACCATGAGAAAGACAGGATTTTGGTATCGTGTGTTCGACCTCTATTATGACGGGTTCCGAAGTATGACTTTGGGACGTACCCTGTGGGTGGTCATACTGATCAAACTTTTTGTGATTTTCGTGGTACTCAAAATCTTCTTCTTCCCCAATTTTATCAAGGAGAATGCGAAGGAGGGCGATGAGGCTCAGTTCGTCAGCGAACAAGTGCTCAACCGCTCTGACTTGCCGTAGGTATCAATATAAAAACGATATGGTTATGCAGAATCTATTATTGAATGTGGATGCGGGAATGGTCGATTGGGCGAGAGCGCAGTTTGCCATCACTGCGATTTATCATTGGCTGTTTGTCCCGCTCACTTTGGGATTGGCCCTGATAATGGGTATCATGGAAACGTGCTATTACCGCACGAAAAAGTTGTTCTGGAAAGATGTGGCCAAGTTCTGGCAGAAACTCTTCGGCATCAATTTCGCCATGGGAGTGGCCACTGGTATCATCCTGGAATTTGAGTTTGGTACGAACTGGAGTAACTATTCTTGGTTTGTGGGTGATATTTTCGGCGCTCCATTGGCCATCGAGGGTATCATCGCCTTCTTCTTGGAATCTACTTTCGTGGCCGTGATGTATTTCGGATGGAAAAAGGTGTCGGCAGGTTTCCATCTCGCTTCCACTTGGCTGACAGGTTTGGGAGCCACTTTCTCGGCATGGTGGATTCTCGTGGCCAACTCATGGATGCAATATCCGGTGGGATGTGAGTTCAATCCGGACACCATGCGCAACGAGATGGTGTCGTTCGCACAAGTGGCATTCTCGCCTTTTGCCATTGACAAATTCTGCCATACGGTGACATCGGCATGGATTATCGGTGCTCTGTTCACCGTGGCTGTCAGTGCCTGGTACTTGCTTAGGAAACGAGAGCGGCTGCTTGCCATCGAAAGCATCAGAATTGGAAGCATTGTGGGACTCGTGGCTTCTTTGTTGGCAGCCGTCACCGGAGACCATTCCGCCTATACCATCGCCAAGGTGCAGCCTATGAAGTTGGCAGCCATGGAGGCTTTGTATGATGGAGGGACAGAGCAGAGTCTGACGCTCATCTCTATGGTCAACCCGTTCCAGCAGCCCGACTACAAGGCTGGTGGGGAGGCCCCGCTGAGAATAAGCGTGCCTTATGCTCTGTCGTTTATGGCTACACATGATTTCAAGGGTTTCGTGCCGGGTGTCAATGACATCATCAAGGGCGGATATCTCAATGCTGAGGGCAAAGAGGAACTCTCTCTGGAGAAAAAAATGCAGAAAGGCAGTGAGGCTATCGCGGCCTTGAGTGAGTATAGAGAGTTGAAATCGGAGATCAAAGGTCAGCCGACTCCAGTACAGGAGGCCTTGTTGGCGAAGAAAGCCGATTTCCTCAAGGAAAACATGCGCTATTTTGGCTATGGATATATCCGGAATGCTGATGAAGCGGTGCCTTTCATTCCTCTATGTTTCTATACCTTCCGCATCATGGTGGGACTGGGATGCTTGTTCATCCTTTTCTTTGCAGTCACCCTTTTCTTGCTCTACAAGAAAGACATCACTGCAGGGAAATGGTGGAAATGGACGGCCATTCTCCTGCTGCCTCTGGGATATATTGCCAGTGAGTCTGGATGGCTTGTGGCTGAGTTTGGCCGACAGCCCTGGACCATCCAGGATATGATGCCAACATGGATAGGAGTCAGCGATCTCTCTTCCAGCGCGGTGATGCTCACTTTCTTCCTCTTCCTCGTCTTGTTCACCGCCTTGCTGGCTGTGGAGATCAACATCCTCTGCAAGCAGATCAAAAAGGGACCGGAATATACGAAATAACCTAAAACAGATACGATTATGACTTACGAGTTTATGCAACAATATTGGTGGTTCCTCGTTTCGCTGCTTGGAGCTCTGCTGGTGTTCCTGATGTTTGTTCAAGGTGCTAATTCCATGATTTTCAGCCTTGGCAGCGATGAGACCGAGAGGAAAATGCTGATCAATTCCACCGGCAGGAAATGGGAGTTTACTTTCACCACTCTCGTTACCTTCGGAGGTGCTTTCTTCGCATCCTTCCCGCTTTTCTACAGTACCAGTTTCGGAGGAGCCTACTGGCTGTGGATGATTATCCTGTTTTCTTTCGTCTTGCAGGCGGTCAGCTATGAGTTTCAAAACAAGTTGGGAAATATCTTCGGACCGAGACTTTTTCAGTGGTTTCTTATCTTCAACGGCATTCTCGGCCCGCTGCTTCTCGGTGGAGCAGTAGCGACTTTCTTCAATGGGTCCAATTTCATTGTCGATAAGGCAAGTATCATCGATAGCACACAATTGGTCATCAGCCGGTGGGCGAATGAGAGCAACGGACTGGATGCTTTGCTCGATCCCTGGAACTTGGTCTTCGGAGTGGCTGTGTTCTTCCTGGCGCGCATGTTGGGTGTCCTCTATATTATAAATAATGTGGCGGATGACCCGTTGAGGGCAAGGGGGCGCAAGGCTTTGTTGGGAGCCACGGTGCCTTTCCTCATTCTCTTCCTCGCCTTCTTGGTTCGCACGCTGGTGAAGGATGGCTACGCTTATGACCCTGCCACGGGTGTGGTGTTTATGGAACCGATGAAATACCTGCACAATCTTTTGGATATGTGGTATGTCCTCATTGTACTGCTCATCGGTGTGGTCTTGTTGCTTTATGCCGTTGTGAATACGGTGACCAAAGAGGATTATGTCAAAGGCATCTGGCCAGGCGGTATCGGTGTCGTGCTTGTTGTGCTCTGCCTGTTGCTTTGCGCAGGTTGGAACAATACGGCATATTATCCCTCCAACGCCGATCTCGCCAGCAGTCTTACCATCGCCAATAGCTGCAGCAGTGAGTTTACCTTGAGGACCATGACGTATGTCAGTTTCATCATTCCATTTGTCCTGGCTTATATCATCTATGCCTGGTGGTCTATCGATAAGAAGAAGATTGACCGTGAGGAGATGGCAGGCGAAGACCATGTCTATTGATTTGATGATGAGAAAGGTTGGTTTGTTATGGGTGCTGTGCACCTTGGTAGGTCTGGGCGTTTCAGCGCAAGAGGCGGAGTTGACTTCCCGTCCTCAGGTGCTTTTGGAGACAACGATGGGTAATATCCGTATCGCATTGTCGAATGAGACGCCTTTGCATCGCGACAATTTCTTGAAATTGGTCAGAGAACATGTTTATGACAGCGTGCTGTTTCATAGGGTTATCAAGGATTTCATGATTCAGACAGGCGACTGGGCTACACGTTATGAGAAAAAGGACAAGAGAATGAAGGAGATGAAAGGGAAGTTTAAATACAGGATCCCGGCTGAAATCCGTTTTCCCGCTCTTTTCCATAAACGGGGTGCCGTGGCCGCAGCTCGTGAACCCGATAGTGAGAATCCCAAGTGGGAGTCATCTCCTTCTCAGTTTTACATCGTGTATGGCTGGGACATGAACGAGGCTGAGGTGGAGCTCTATGAGCACAAGCTTGACTCTATCTCTGGCGGAAAAATTGTCTTTACTCCAGAAGTCAGGGAGACGTATGTCCGGCAAGGCGGTAGTCCACACCTCGACGGAAAATATACGGTCTTTGGTGAGGTCATCGAGGGGATGGACGTCGTGGAGAAAATCCAGATGGTAGAAACCGACGAGGCCGACCAACCCAAGAAAGATATCCGTATCATCCGTGCAGTGGAGATACCTGCGTCGGATTGATCTCTGCCTTGATTTTACCTTTGAGCTTCTCCTTTTCTCTCTTAGTAGGGAAGGGGAGAAGCTCTTTCTCTTGACATAAGTCAATAAATCGGAAAATTATTCGATTTTGATACATTTTTTCCGTGAAAAGTTTGGCTGGTATGGATAGTTTTCCTACCTTTGCATCCGCTTTCGGGTTGAGGCCCGTTGGCGAGACAAGAAATCGTTCTTTGAGAGGATTACATGAAGACAGAGAAGTAGTACAAGAAGCAGTGCCCTTCTCCCCATTTGGGGTTATAGGGCACGGGTAGAAGATACGAGCCGTTCAATTCATTTTGAAGGTGCTTTTGAACTTGATACTGGAGCGTCCTGGGAAACAGCCTTTCCCTTTTATGGGGACAAGGCAAGAGATACAAATTTTACAATGGAGAGTTTGATCCTGGCTCAGGATGAACGCTAGCTACAGGCTTAACACATGCAAGTCGAGGGGCAGCATTGGCGTGGCTTGCCACGCCAGTGAGTAACGCGTATCCAACCTGCCCGCAACCGCGGAATAGCCCGCCGAAAGGCGGATTAATGCCGCATGAGCCCGCGAGACGGCATCTTAGCGCGGGCAAAGGTTTTTTCCGGTTGTGGATGGGGATGCGTCCGATTAGGCAGCAGGCGGGGCAACGGCCCACCTGGCCATCGATCGGTAGGGGTTCTGAGAGGAAGGTCCCCCACATTGGAACTGAGACACGGTCCAAACTCCTACGGGAGGCAGCAGTGAG